>JAAYKG010000043.1 GCA_012522555.1 Armatimonadota bacterium | reverse complement strand
GCCGTTGATTTTGGGCCATGCAGATTCCCAGGTTATAGATGCGATCTGCCGGGCGGCGGCTGATGGCGCCACTTTTGGCGCATCGACTGCCGGAGAAGTTGAACTTGCCGAGATGATCGTTGATGCGGTCTCTTCTATTGAGATGGTAAGGCTGGTCAACAGCGGCACCGAGGCTGTGATGAGCGCTATCAGATTGGCTCGTGGATACACCGGTCGCAGCAAAATTATTAAATGTGAAGGCTGCTACCACGGCCATTCCGACGGACTGCTGGCCAAAGCCGGGTCCGGGATTGCCACTTTAGGGGTTCCGGATAGCGCGGGAGTGCCCCCGGGGACCACTCAAGACACCATTGTAGTGCCTTATAACAACTTGGACGCTGTTGAACAGACGATTCGAGCTATTGCTGATGAGGTCGCTTGTATCATAGTGGAGCCTATTGCGGGGAATATGGGGGTCGTGGTTCCTAAGTCGGGATATTTATCCGGCCTGCGTGCTCTTTGCGATAAATACGGAGCTTTACTTATCTTCGACGAGGTAATCACCGGGTTCCGAGTGGCTTATGGCGGCACTCAAGCTTTACTCGGAGTTACCCCAGATTTGACCACGCTTGGAAAAATTATCGGAGGAGGGCTGCCCGTAGGCGCTTACGGTGGGAGGCGTGAGATAATGGAGTGCGTTGCCCCAGCAGGTTCGGTGTATCAGGCGGGGACTCTGTCAGGGAATCCAATAGCTGTCAGCGCGGGAATTGCTACCCTCAAGCGACTCCAAACCACAGGCTTTTATGAAGAATTGGGCCTCAAAGCCAAGGCCCTAGCGGATGGATTGATGGAAGCGGCCAGGCAAGCTGATATCAGCGTTCAGGGCAATCGAGTAGAGTCGATGATGACTTTGTTCTTTACAAATGTTCCTGTCATTGACTACGCGTCCGCTAAAACGTCCGATACAAACATTTATGCCCGGTATTTTATGCAGATGCTGCAGCGTGGCGTATATCTCGCCCCATCCCAATTTGAAGCGGCATTCGTCTCAGCGGCTCACAGCATGGACGATATCGAAGCGACAATAGCAGCGGCTGCCGAATCTATGCGGAGCCTATAGTCGATATTTGCGAAGCCGAATACGGACGAGATCTTTCAGGACCTGCAGGCCGGCGCTGAATGGGCTGATCTTGGAGTCGGCTGAGTGTGCCCATCTGATGGGGACCTCGGCTATCGAACATCCCAGCCGTCTGGCGAGATAAAGCGCTTCCACATCGAAACCCCAACCGTCGAGGATGCACTCTTTGAAGATCCGTCGCGCCAAATCTCCCTTAAATAGCTTGAATCCACACTGCGTGTCGCGTATTCCCGGAACTGCCAATATCTGTATCGCAAGATTAAGCGTTTTACCACCAAGCTCACGATACAGCGGCTGGCGCATCAGCAGCTTAGATTGTTGCATCGCTCGTGAGCCTATAGCCACATCGGCCCCTGATGAGATTGCATCAAACAATTTGGTGATTTCTTCTATCGGAGCCGACAGATCTGCATCCGAAAACGCGACATATTCACCGTGAGAAGCCGCAATTCCCATCCGCACGGCATGCCCTTTGCCGCGATTGATTTCATAGGAGATTGTTTTCACGCGGTCATCGACAGGCACAGCCCCTACGGTATCGTCCGTGCTGCCGTCATCGACAACGACAATTTCGTAGCTCATATTCAGGGTGTCGAGAAACGTGCATACGGCGCGCACACTGCCTGCAATACGGCTGCGCTCATTGTATGCGGGAATTATGAGGCTCAGAAATGGCGCTGTAACAGCCAAACAAAGTCCTCCTTATCAATTCTCGAACAACGCGTCTACAAATACCTTGGCGTCGAAGTCCTCAATATCGTCGAGCGATTCGCCGGTGCAGGCTAGCTTAATAGGCAATCCCAGCTCGTCTTTAATCGTGATGACTATGCCCCCCTTGGCCGTCCCATCCAGCTTAGAGAGCGCGATTCCCGTTATCGGCACCGCTGCGCTGAACTCTCTGGCTTGATTGACGGCATTCTGACCCGTGGTTGCATCTAACACCAGTATTGTCTCGTCAGGATCTCGCCCAAGGGTGCGCTGGACAATTCGCCCGATCTTTGCCAGCTCTTCCATTAAATTGGTCTTGGTATGCAATCTGCCCGCCGTATCGATCAACACGACATCAGCCTGGCGGGCCACAGCGGCGTTAATGCTGTCAAATACAACCGCCGCAGGATCAGCCCCGGGCTGATGTTTGATAATCTCAACTCCGCTTCGGTTCGCCCAAATCTCCAATTGCTCGATAGCTGCTGCGCGAAAGGTGTCGGCGGCGGAAAGCAAGACCCGCTTCCCCGCTTTTTTGAACCGCTGCGCCACCTTGGCAATAGTTGTGGTTTTGCCGACTCCATTGACCCCGACAAACAAATACACTGCAGGCTGCGCAGTGGGTTGAGCCAGACTTGTCCGATCACCATTGACCAGAATCTGTTGCAGCAGGGATTTGAGTTTGTCTTTAATCTGCTCGCTGTCGGCGTATCTCTCTTTTCTTAGCGTGTCCACGAGTTTAGTTGTGGTATGTATGCTCAGGTCTGCTTGGATGAGCAGTTCTTCGAGTTCATCGAAAAGCTCATCATCAACCGGCCTTCGTCCGGTGAGCAGTTGATCGACTTTGCTGAAAAAGCCTTTAAGTAGACGCATTGGGTGGTGACATAGCCTCCGTACACAAGACAAGAAGCGGATTTCCGCTTCTTTGTTCAAGTATAATAGTGATACGCCCCAATAGCAAGCGCAAAACTTATTTCTTCGTGAACAACATATATTGGCTCTAGTGCTTTTGCATTACCAGGAATACAGCGGCAGCATTATCTAAATTAGTACGTTAGAATCATTGCGAGCTTGCTATGGCGGTCGTAAAATGACAGTAGGTGCTAGAGTGCCTGCCTGCCGGGTCTTGTTCAGCTTGGCAGCATGAGGTCGACATGTGATGAAAAAACGAGGATTCACCCTGATCGAATTATTGGTTGTGATCGCAATTATAGCGATTTTAGCAGCCATGATCATGCCGGTGCTCGTCGAAGCTAAAGATGCGGCCAGGATGCGGCGATGTGTCGGCAATCTCAAGCAACTCGGCACCGCCATATTCTTATATATGGACGATCACAACGACTTCGGACTGCCTATCGACAAAACCATGGGTCGACACTCCTACGACAACACATGGGTGCTTTTCATGCGCCCTCTGCGAAACTATGTGGGCCAGGCGATCATCGAGCCTAGGCCAACGACCCTTACCGGATACCAGCCGCCAAATGTAATATGGGTATGCAGTGGCGATTTCGTTCGGGGAAACGTTCAAGATGACAACAACAAGCCGTGCTGGTGGCATTGGGGATCGAGCTATATGTACCCCGGCCCAACGGCCTATGTGAGCGCGCCGCCTAACGATCCCGAAGCCGCTATGAGCAAAGATCCGGCGTGCCTGCCGCTAAAACCGCGTATGTGGCGATCGCCAAAACAGGATATGTTGCTTTCCGATTATTGGTTTGACTTCCACAGCGGTTATAAAGTAGAAAAAAACGTTCGGCAGCCCGAAATCAGATGGCTTAATAGATCCAGCACCGATGTAAAACGCATAAACGTGTTGTTCCTGGATGGTCATGCTGCCGCGGTAACTCCGGCGGAACGCGATGTCCTGATCGACTACCTGCAGCTTCCGATCGCACTCGGCGGCGACAATCCCTACGTACAGCCCTGACATTCCACCATTTCCGTCATCAAAGATACTCCATTATTTATAACCCGGCATCATATTCGCAAGTCAGCTCGCTAAAAATCGCCAAAAGCGGGAATACTATGCATGATGACCATAGGATGGCCGTGATGACATTAACCAGGGAAAGTTTGTTGTTAATAGGAATATGCATCGCCGATCTGGCGTCGACGCTGTTACTCCTTCAGGCAGGCGTCGCAAGGGAAGGCAATCCGCTGATGTCGTATTATCTCAGGCACGGAATCGGTGTTTTCGTTATGGTCAAGCTATCCCTCGTATTTTTTCCGATATTTATTGCAGAGTGGTGTAAACAATATAAACCAAAATTCGTACGTTTTATGCTTCGGGCGACGATTGCTGCTTATCTCGGGGCGTACCTGTTGGTTTTTCTTGGCGTCAATAACTTCTGGAGAGCATCCGAGGGAGAGCCGATATATCTGCCGCCTCCACCAGCGCCAATGTGCAAATAAATAGTTCAGGGCATGTTGGTGTTGAGATTGCGGGTCGCGGAGGTTTCCTCTTCGTGAGGCACTGCTGTTATACCATCCCTTTGTCCTGAAACCACCTGACGGCCCTTGCGAGCGCGTCTCTGACCGAACTCTGCGGCAATCCCAGTTCTCGAATGGCTTTGACCGGTGAAAAGAACATCTTCTTGCAAGACATCCGTACGGATTCGATGGATATAGATGGCTCGCCTCCTCTGAAAGCTGCGAACATTTCGCTGGCTGCCGCGGCCGCGTATGCAATAGAATGCGGAATGCGAATGCTGGGGGCTTTTCGCCCACTTATCTCGGCCAGTGTCCCCAAAATCTCCCTTAAAGTCATGTTTTCGCCGCCCAAAATATACTTTTCGCCAACCACTCCCTTTTCCGCAGCCAGCAGATGACCCTGCGCGACGTCCTCCACTGCAACGAGATTCAAACCTGTGTCGACGTAGGCTGGTATTTTGCCTTGTAAAAAGTTGACTATAATCGCGCCTGTCGGGGTGGGTTTCGTGTCCCCCGGCCCGATCGGGGTGCTCGGATTTACGATAACAACACCCAGCCCCGCGTCGGCATATTGCAGGGCGATCTGTTCCGCATCGTATTTCGATTTCTTATAATTGCCGACCATCTGTTCACGCTTGACCGGGGTGTCTTCATCCCCGGATTTTCCGGCGCTCGGTATTCCGAGGCAGCCGACTGTGCTGGTATAGACAACTTTTGGCACACCTCGCTTTCGCGCGGCTTCCAACACGTTGCGAGTCCCTGAGATGTTGCTTTCGTAAAGCTCAATTGGGTTTCGCGCCCACAGACGATAATCGGCCGCAACGTGATACATTTCATCTAGCCCTGTAAGCGAATCGATGAACGAATCGATGTCACGAATGTCTCCGACTACGATCTCAATTGGGAGTGCGCCAAGCGGCGTCAGATCGGAAGACGGTCGCACGAGAGCGACCACTTTGTCCCCTCGCTCCACAAGCTGTCGAACAACGTGTCCGCCGATGAACCCCGTTCCGCCTGTCACAAATACTTTTCTATTTATTCGCCGCCACCTTCCCACTCATTTGCCACTTAATCATCTTATATAGATCGCCCTTACGTTTGTTTACCATCAAAGCGACCGTCGGTTCATAGCCGCAATGAACCATACAATCTCTGCACCTTGGGTCTCTACCCGCGCCGTAATACTCCCAATCCGTGTTGGCGATCAGGTCACGATAACTTGCGTAGTGACGGTCGGCGATAAGATAACACGGAGAGCGCCAGCCAGCCGGATTGCGAGTCGGGTTGCCCCAGGCGGTGCATCGAAGGTCACGATTTCCTTTCAAAAAATCGAGATAGACGGGGCTATCGGCCAGACAGTGGCGAGCGGCCATAGCATCTATACCCGCAAATTTCTCTGCTATGTTGTCGCGGGACATAAACGATTCCCTATCATCCACTGAGGCATACGAATATGCCGGCGACAGCATGAAACACTTTACCCCGATTTCCTCAAGCGCGGTCATCACCTCGTCTATTTGCCGCATATCCGTTTGTTTATAGATAGTAGTATTGACAGTGACCTGAAATCCGTGAGCTGCAGCGGCTTGTATACCTTTGAACGCCGATAGATATGCCCCGTCGCGCTGCACGATCATATCGTGAACTTCCGCAGGGCCGTCTATGTGGACATTGAACAGTAATCTGGATGAGGGCGTGAATTTATCTATGGACTGAGCCAGTAAAGTGCCGTTGGTACACAGATAGACATACCTCCGCATACGAATTAACTCGGCGGTGATATGTTCGATATGCGGATGAATCAGCGGCTCGCCCCCACACACCGACACCACCGGCGCCGCACACTCCCTGGCAGCGCCCAGGCAATCTTCCACGCTCAATTGCCGGGCTTTCAGATGCTCATACTCACGGATACGCCCACAGCCGGTGCAGGTCAGATTACACGCAAACAGCGGCTCTAGCATCAGCACCAACGGCACATAACGCTCCCCGGCCATCTTCTTGCGTGCGATATAAGATGCTAGTGTTGTAGTTAATCCAAGCGGAAATCGCATCAATTAGCCTCTATATTGCCTGGTTGATATGTCCTTGGTCGCCAAGTTCCATATACATACCAAGCGCCATTGTCGGAAAAGAATGTCTATAAAGGTGATATTTTATGTAAAATACCCTTGGAAAGCCTGTTCCCGTGAAGTTTTCCTCATCCCAAGTGCCATCGGGCTGTTGTGAGGAGACGAGATACTCCAGCCCGCGCGCGACGGCGTTGCTGTTTATATGACCCGCGCACATCAAACCCATCAAAGCCCAAGCCGTCTGTGAGGCAGTACTGGGACATTGGGCCTTGCGGTTTGGGTTACTGTAAGAATCGCATCCTTCACCCCATCCGCCGTCGTCATTCTGAACGGAGGTCAGCCAGCGGGCCGCGTTAACGATCATCAAGTCTGATTGCTCGATTCCTATGCGTGTAAGCCCGCGAATGCCCTGCCACGTTCCGTAGATGTAGTTGACCCCCCATCTGCCATACCACGACCCATCCGGCTCCTGGGTACGTCGCATGAACTCGATTGCGCGCCGCACTGCTGCATCCTGCACAGTGAACCCGAAGAACGAAAGCATCTCCAGTATTCGCGCCGTGATGTCGCTTGTCGATGGGTCGAGCATTGCATTATGATCGGCGAACGGGATATGATTGAAAATTTCACGGTTGTTGTCCACGTCGAAGGAGGCCCACCCGCCGTCGCTCCCCTGCATCCCCAGAAGCCAGTTTAGCCCGCGTCGCATACAATCCTGTTTTTCAGGAACATCGCCACATTTGCGAAGTGCCATCAAAACCATCGCTGTGTCGTCTATATCCGGATAATATTCATTAAGAAACTCGAAATACCAACCACCGGGTTCCAGATAAGGCCGCTTGATACTCCAGTCACCCCATTGAGTCACCTCTTTGCCGACCAGCCATCGCGCTGCATCGAGCATACTTGTCGAATCGCCATCGATGCCAGCCTGATGCAGGGCGTTTACTGCTATTGCCGTGTCCCAAACCGGAGAGGTGCATGGTTCAAGCCTTAGAGTCTCTTCTTCCTCAATCTCCAAAGCCTCGAGTTCGTCGAGGGCCTCGCGCACCTCGCGCGAATCGTCCGGATAGCCCAGCACCTTCAAAGCGATCAGCGTATATACCATTGGAGGGTAGATAGCTCCCAGACCGGCGCTGTGGCTGAGGTGTTGTAACATCCATCGTTCCGCCCGATTGATTGCTGCCTGGCGCAGCGGAAGCCAGCCGATTTTCTCCAGTGTTTTTATGATCGAATCAGTCTTGATAAAGAAATTACGCCAGCTAATCGTTGGTTTGCGCATCTGCAACCGAATCTGATTTTTCGTTTTATCGTCGAACAGCTCGGAAATGCCCTGTTCCGGGGGGACATGGACAACCTGCCGTTTAGCCCAGATAATACTCAGCGTCACCACAATCGCGCGAGACCATGACGATATCTCATAGATGTTAAAATAGAACCAGCGCGGAAGCAGGTTAAGCTCTGGAGGTACCGCGGGTGCATCGTGCCAGGGGATCTGGCCCAGCATAGCTAGATAATATTTAGTGTAGCTGTTGACTGCACACGCGCCTCCGGCAGAGTTTATAGCGTTACGAGCGCGTATCATGTGTGGGTCGTCTTGTTTTGCTCCTATCAGCTTGAGTGCGAAATATGCTTCCACCGATACGCTGACATCGACAGGCCCACCGGGATAACAAGGCCAGCCACCGCTGTCCATCTGTTTTTTACGCAAATACGCGGCGGCTTTTTGCAGCTTGCGGGGCCTGTCGCGGCCGAGAAATCTCATAAGCATTATATATTCCGATTCTAAAATGGTATCGCCTTCCAGTTCTCCTTTCCAGTAACCGTCCGGCATTTGGGCTTCTTGCAGCCAGGCAACCGCTCGTTTGAGAGCTGATTCCATACCACCAAAGATAGGTGCTGTATGTAATGCAGCAGGCTTGTTTCGCTTTATATCCATTGTGCACCCTCTCGTTTATATCGCGTTCATGCCCACAGATATACTCATACAAACTCTGATTGTCACACTGATGAGGTAAAGCAAACAAGAAAATCACGACGGCGAGCGAATAACAACCACAACCTGATCATCAGTTTGTGCCCCGGGCCCGAATGAGCGTATACGATCCATCACATGGTCCATAACTGAATGGGCGCTATCTTGCGGCGCAGACGCGACAACTTCATAAAGTTCATAACCGAACCGATTGCCATCAATGCGAACATCCGTCACACCGTCTGTGTAGCAAAACAAAATATCGTTTTTGTGGAAGTTGAACTGTGCAGTCTCAAACAACGCATTTTTGGTGACACCCAAAATTGGGCCGGTAGGATGCAGTTCAGTGATGTCAGGCTGGTCGACACACAGCATCAAAGGCGCCTCATGTCCTGCGTTGCAATACCTGATGTGCCCGTCGTGAACATCGACCAAACAATAAATGAGTGTGATGAATATTTCATCCGGTAGAAAATCACACAGCGTTTCGTTCAAGCCTTCGATAACGTAAGAAGGATCAGGGTTTTGATGCGCGAGAGCTTGCAGCATATATTTAGCCTCGGCTGTGTGGACGGCTGCTTGCACGCCCTTGCCCGACACATCTCCCACCACCAGTGCCACGGCGCTGTGGTCAAGCTCAAATATACTGAAAAAGTCCCCGCCGACTGCAAATTCTCCTGGAGCAGGGGAGTAAAGTGTGGCGATATCCAACCCAGCTATATTTACTTTTGTCGGCATCAGGCTGCGCTGTAGAGTTTCCGCAATTCGAGCTTGCCGTGAATAAAGTGCAGCGTTCCCGAGCGCGGCCGAGGTATGATACGCAACTTCACTGAGCAGCCACAAATCGTTGTCATTGAAAGTTGACCAATCCTTGCGCACGCACAGCACCATACCCACAGTGTCAAAACCGGTGCTAAGAGGCGCGACCATAACTGGCGGTTGCAGATATTTTTCGGGATCCACGATCTCGTCGGACAGTTTTTCGCCAACTGGCGACATCGTACGCAGGTCGGGTATTATCCTGGCTGTTGTCTCCACTGAGCCAAACAAATCCTCTATTTTGAAATGTGACTGTACGAAGATGTTTCTGATCTTGTTGTCATTCGCAGTGTCTTTACTGCAAACAGACAAAAGCCGCAGTTGTCCGGAAAAAGGCTCCGCGGTGATGCCCACGCAGAGACAACTTAATTCGTGGCAGAGTCTGGCGGCGGCATAATCCAGAATTTGTTGGGCGTCCAAACTGGAAGCTAGTTGGGTGTTGATATCGCTCAGGATACCCATCACCGTGGAGTGCCGTTCTTCGAGTTGTTGGGCTTCGACT
>JAAYKG010000253.1 GCA_012522555.1 Armatimonadota bacterium | reverse complement strand
GCCGGCTCGGTGCCGCCTGGATCAGGTCTATCCAGCAGTTCCGCTCTGGTTGTCGCATCGGCGCTGGCTCTTGTTCACACGAATAAATTGCCCATTTCAAAGCCTGATCTTGCCGAATTGCTGGCGAAAGGCGAGAGATACGTCGGCACGGAAGGTGGGGGAATGGATCAAGCCGCTTCAATACTGGCGCAGGAAGGCTATGCCCTCAAAATCGACTTCTTCCCACTGCGCACCATCCCCACCAGGCTCCCTGAAGGGTATTCTATTGTAGTCGCGAACAGCCTCGTAGTGGCCAGCAAGACCGGTGGTGCGCTTGATGCGTATAACACCCGTGTTGCCGAATGCAGGCTCGGGCTATCTCTGCTGAAGGATATGGTTAGCGATACCCATCCGCAGGCTCAATCGGCTGATTTGCTCAAAGATTTCTCGATTGCGGTAAAAGAATGGCCGGGTTTGATCGATCAACTTCCGGATTGTGTAGATGGCCTCAAGCCAAAGATACGGGTTCGGCATGTGCTGACGGAAGGCCGCAGAGTGGAGTTGGCGGCCGAGGCTATGGGTAAGGGGAATGCTGAGGAGTTCGGCAGGTTGATGAACGAATCCCATCAGAGCTGCGCCAATGACTACGAGATCAGTTGCCCAGAGCTTGACGAACTCGTCAATAGCCTTCGAGAAGCGGGCGCACTGGGCGCAAGACTAACAGGTGCGGGATTCGGCGGCTGTTCGGTCGCCCTCGTGCGAACCGAAGATGTCGAGAATGTCATAAATCGAGTGTGGGAGAAATACTACGCCAAACGGCAAATACCGGATCGACGGCGCGATGAGGTGCTGTTTGCAGGCTCCCCCGCAGCCGGCGCCGGACATTTTAGTCCAGCGGATTAGCGAAGTCGTGATCAATCCTCTTCGCCGTGCTCGTGGAACTTTCTTTCGAACCAACTGCAGGTGACGTCTGTCATCTCCTGCAGATGCCCGGGAGTATCGTCGAAGAGGTGTCCCGCGCCCTGAACAATGTGCAGTTCTTTTTGGCAAGTGAGGCGCTCGTAAATCGCCAAGGCCTCCGGCAGCACGATCAAATCTTCGCTGCCCTGCACCACTAGTGTAGGAGCCTTCACCAAAGGTACAAACGCGGCTATTTCGTGATCACGCGGCACTCTCAGCACCATCACGACGACGCGTTCGTCTTCTGCTGCGGTATGAATAGCCACCGTTCCTCCTGTGCTCGATCCGTTTATACCGACGAATCTTGTCTGGAAAAACGGCTGCGAGGTGATGAAATCCAGCGCACTATTGAGGTCGTCGAATTGCTGATCCTGCGTCGATTGCTCTGCGATGCCATCGCTTTCCCCGTGGCCGGTGAAGTCGAACAAAAACGAGGCTATTCCGGAATCCAGCAGCCTTTGCGCAATCCCTCGGTTGCGAGTGCTTGATTTGTTGGAACCGGTTCCGTGGGCGAACACAACCACATCATGCAGATTCTCGTCAGGCGCCAACAACGCGCCGGAGAGCCTAAGCCCTCTCGATGTCTTGAACACAACAGATTCTTCGATCATCCGTCTCCCCCAGTCCGTCGGCCGATTCACCACGCGTATCTAACATCATACCACAATTATCCAGAGTTCAGTTGAGGTATTGCTGCAAATAAACACACTTGGCTTGATTTCAGGGAAAACCACCCTTGCAGAAAATCCGATTTGACTCTACAGTAAGCTCGGCTCTATAATTGCATTGACATACTCTGATAAGGACGGCCATATGTTAGCACACGTCAGATCTAGTGCAGTGAATGGAATCGACGCATTTGCTATCGACGTGGAGGTCGATATTGCTCCAGCGCTCCCAGGTTTTACCATCGTCGGGCTGCCCGATGCTG
This sequence comes from Armatimonadota bacterium, assembly GCA_012522555.1. Lineage (GTDB taxonomy): Bacteria > Armatimonadota > UBA5829 > UBA5829 > UBA5829 > DTKD01. Next base: position 742 of record JAAYKG010000253.1, on the reverse strand, counting down.
CGGTGCGAGAATCCATAGAACGTGTCAGATCCGCGATCAAAAACTGCGGGTTGGAGTTTCCGTCCCGCCGAATCACTATTAACCTTGCCCCTGCTGATGTGCGCAAAGAGGGCCCTTCGTTCGATCTACCCATTGCAGTCGGCATTCTTGCGGCGACGGGTCAGGTGGATACGGAGTTTTTGCAGAAATGCTGCCTGGTTGGTGAACTCAGTCTGGATGGCAGTCTTCGAGGCGTAAGCGGGGTTTTGCCGATTGCTCTGAACGCCCGCGAAAGCGATGTGAAGACGCTGATTGTCCCTGCGCATAATGTCAAGGAGGCCGCGATTGTCAAAGAAATCGACGTCTATCCTATACAAACCTTAACAGAAGTTGTTGCGCTGCTCAACGAACCGGATACTATGCTGCCCGCCATATTCGATGCCTCGGCGTTTGAGGCACTCGACGATCCGGTCTATGAGGCTGATTTTGGAGATGTCAAAGGTCAGGAGGCAGCCAAGCGAGCTTTGGAAGTATCGGCGGCTGGGGGGCATAATTTGCTTATGGTTGGCCCGCCTGGCAGCGGCAAAACGATGCTGGCCCGGCGCATTCCCGGCATACTCCCGCCCCTCAATATGAAGGAAGCCCTGGAAGTGACCAAGCTCTACAGCGTGTGCGGCTTGCTCAGTCCGAACCAGGCCTTGATTACTCGAAGAGCGTTCAGATCACCGCATCATACGATATCGAGCGCCGGTCTTACAGGCGG
>JAAYKG010000001.1 GCA_012522555.1 Armatimonadota bacterium | reverse complement strand
CCTGCAAATACATCGAGTGGGGACACATATCTGGCCGAGGCGATCCAATTGGCGAATCAAGGTATGCATTCTGAAGCCATCAGCGCAGCCAACAGGGCGGTGGCTGCATTCAATCGTTCGATTGAGGCCAACGTTAATGTCGATGCATCAAAGCGGGGCATAGCGAACGCAAACAGGCTGATATCGCACTGGCGGCAATCGTTATGAATAGGACGATCTGCACAATACTGGCTATGTTATCAATTATGACGCCGGCATTATCATTAAGCGTCGCGGCTGCTTCGCGCCCGGTCGTGGTAGTTTTTGCCTCGGTTCCGGGGGAGGGGGTCGATAAAGCCCTGGCGGATTCTGCGACTAAGGCTTTGTCCAACTATCTGCGCGATACCCATCAGGTGGATGTGCTGCTTTTTGACCGCGAGTCCCCGACGGTGCTTCGCGCGATTATGGACAAATCGCTGACCGCTGATCAGGTGGCCAGCTACGCCAGCCGGCAGGAGCGGATGCTGGTCGCTAAAGCGCTCTCATATGAATATGCTGCAAGCTCGGAAGTGGCGATTAAAAACGGGATTGTCGAGGTTGAGGTGTGGCTGGCGAAATCGAACGGCGCAAAAAAAGAGCAATGGAAAGCGCTCGGGCAGTCTTCCGTCGGCGGCGGCACTGGAGACCTCAGCTATGATAATGCTATGCAACGCGCGACCAGCGCCGCGGTGGTGAGCGTCTCTCGGCAAGCTTTTTTGGGACAACCAGCTATAGATGACAAACCGGCCACCCCCGAGGACACTACCGCAATCGGCGCCGAACTCATCCCTCCACCCGCCCCACCCACCGCAGGGGATTACGCCGGGCAGGCGCAAGACAGCCTGAAATCCGGCAACATCGCACTCGCTATACAACAATATCAACAGGCGGTGAACGCCGACCCAACGAACCCGTCGCTGCGAATCAAGCTGGCGGAGGCTTATGCGCACAGGGCCATGTATAACGAGGCAGCCTCTGAACTCGACAAAGCCGCGCAGATGGACGCGGATCAGGATCAACTGGCCGCCGCCAGATCGCAAATTGCCGACCTGCGAGCGGGAATGACCCCTGCTTCTTCCGCAAAAGTCGTTGATTCGCAGCCAAAATCCTCTGTCGTGAAGACCCCTCCACCGTCCGGCTCCACTCGAGCTGCGGATGCGTCCAAGGACGATTCAAAGTCGGCCCTGGCCAAGTTGCGCGCTGGGGATGATCTGTGGAGATCGGCTAAAGTTGACGAGGCCGCTGAGGCATATAAAGAAGCGATAAAACTGAACCCGGCTGATTGGCGGGCCTACGAGCGATTGGCGCTTGTCAATATGTCGATGTCGCTGTATTCGGAAGCCAGAAAAGCCGTCGAACAACTCCAGACAATCCAACCTAAGCCGCCGGCGAAAGCAATGTCTGCGCGGTATGATCTGTTCATCAAGGTGTTTAAGCAGTCATTTGCGGGGCTGCTTAAGCAATATGAACGAGATGCCGACGACTACCGAACGATGAGAATCTCGCGGGAAAGCTATTATACCGGCGCCAAGGGGATCGGCTATCGAGTGGAGATGATGGCGCGGTTTCTGGATGAATTGAGTGTGCCGGAGGACAAAAAATCGGTAAATCTGCATCTGAGCCTGGCATGCGGCCTGGCCTCGCAGGCGGCTTCGAGTCTGCAGGACTATTTGGAGTCCAACAACGAGACCTCCAAATCAAACGCGGACACTTTCATATCGCAAGCGAAAAAAGAACTCGATACGGTTCGGAAAATGGAAACAGCCGCTGAGCAAGTCCAGCGGAAACCTCAGAATGCGCAGACTCAGGCCGAAGAAGAATCGCCGACAAATCAGCAGCCTGCGACGCAGGAACCCGCCGAAGAGAGAATCGACGAAAACCCCAACGGTTCTGAGGGGTAACAGCAAGTCAATGGCGAGGCCGGTCCGGCGGAGCCGCAGGAGATATATCACGACCAGCAGCAGCCTGATGAATACTATCCTCAGTGGTAGTTCATTAGCCGGGCCTACGGTAGTGGCGAGGATCACGCTTAGACACACTCTTCGCTATTTCTCTCTGCAATTGCTGGAATTGATCGGGTGTGAGTACCT
>JAAYKG010000252.1 GCA_012522555.1 Armatimonadota bacterium | reverse complement strand
TGCATTTGCGTGACCTCCTTAATGGGTGATGCAGATGCTCCTGCAGAAGCAGAAGGGACCCCCGGTTCGATGATCCCCTTGGCCGGTGTCACACAGCCGTCTTTCGGTTCCGGCATATGTTACCTCCTTTTCGGATGGTTGGTGCCTCGATTGCAGAGGCTGTCCATCTGCATTCATTATATCGTTTTACGCCTGCTCGTCAATGCCGCCTGTGCGTGAGGGCGCATGTCAAATTTACGGAATCATGCTGCAATCTTGGCAGCCTCCATAATGGTGTGAGTTCTCCCGTTGAGCACCGCCGATCTCAGATGAGCAATTGCCTCAATTCCCGGTTTCTTCCAGCGCATACCGGGTCCCTTGAGTCTGCCCTGACCGTATTGCTTGCATGCGCTTTCCACGGAACCGCTGCCGATACAGAAACCGTTCAGCTTGAACGTGGCGTACATCATCCGATGAGCATTGACGCTGAAGTAATGCAGGTTCTCTCTTTTGATCTTGATGTGATCCTCGGCATTGGGCTGCCACTGCTTTATCGATGCTATCACTCGATCAGCTCCATCTTCCATAAGACGAGGCTTGTTCTTCTTGACCCAGTTTTCTGCTTTCCTGGAGCCCTTCCCATACCAGGCGTTTGCCACATTCCACAAGTGCTCGACAGCGTGATACCAGTCCACTATCTCCACCGCTTCAGGGAAGTGATCCGCGACCATGTTCCATATCCACTGTGCGCCGTCGGCTACAAAAACAATCCTGCCCGCATAACGCACACCCCGCCGCACGGCCTCAAGATACATAAGCTCACCGAACTTACCCGACTTCTCCATCGTCGCGATGGTGCTCCGTCCACTCTCCTCGCTGAGAAACGAAGCGCACTTCATCTCAGTCCAGGCTCCGTTGCAGTGCACCATCACTCCATCCGCGCTCATCGTGAGCACCTCCGGTCGCTCGATGGAGACAATCGAAACTTCGTCCGTAACTACCCCAAGGGCCAGATCATACTCTCGCTCACACAATACCGCGCCGGTTCGATCAGCCAGACGCTGCACCTGCTTGTAGCATAAATCCAGACCGAAGTGGCGGGCAAGGAAATCCTCCGCAGCTTCAAAAGCAAAACCAGCCGATACCTCACTGGCAAGCGCGACCACGCCAACGCTGTAGTTGCCGGAACCTATCCCAAGTCCCTTATCACGCGGTACAAACCACTTGCCGCAGCACTCACAGCGATACCTTCTGCGCATGACTTCGTGAGTTCCAGCCATCGTTACCACGCTTCGAGAGCGGCTCTCCTTGCTCACTGCAATGCCATCGCACTCGCAAACAACGCAAAGCGGCTCCGCTGAGTCAACGGCAATCATCTCGCTCATTACCAGCTCAGCCGCCCGGCGGCCTATCGCCAGAGCCCTTTCTTCCTTCGCCGATAAACTCTCATTAGCACAAACAGCTATCTGGCTCTGGATCAGTTCCATAATCTCTGATACAATAACTTCCGTTGACATGGTCGGGGTGGTGCCTCCTATTATTTGTTTACTAAATAATGAATTCGACATCCACCCCGACTATTCATGCCTGTAACTCCTTCTATTTTATACTTTTTTTGCCTCTACAGCTTTCCGTAGATTTGACACGCACCCTGTGCGTGATTAGAATCCCATAAATCTTCTTGTTAATCCTGCGTGCCAGGTCTATAATAAGGCTGCTTGTGAAATCGTTAATAGTGAGGATGATAGGATGGCTACCCGCGAATTTCCACTTGTTCCGAATGAAGTTGAGCGTGTTGAGACGAAGTATCGACGTATCCAAACGCCTATACCCGTGCCGCAGTCAATACCGATTCTGGAAAAACTGCGAGATTCCGAGCCTCGGTCGATGGGTGGCCAGCCGCCGGTGATTTGGGCGGGTGGGGAAGGGTGTTTGATTCGAGACCCCTATGGCAATCAGTGGATAGACTTCAGTTCCGGGGTGCTGGTGACTGGCTCCGGCCACGGGCACCCGAAAATAGTCAAAGCCATCTGTGATATGGCGGGCCAGGGGTTGTATCACGCTTATTGTTTTCCGACTGAGATTCGCGCCAGGCTGGCAGAGAAAATTAAATCACTTCTTCCTCATCCCTTATGCAGAGTATTTCTGGTGACGACAGGCGCGGAGGCTACGGAATGCGCCATTAAGCTAGCTCGCACTCAGGGAATACGAATCGGAGGAAACTCCAAGAATATATTTGTCACGTTCGAGAATGCATTCCACGGCCGCACTATGGGCAGCCAACTCGCGGGAGGCAGCGCTGCTCTGAAATCCTGGATGGGAGAGGAGCGCGCAGATTTCGTGCAGGTGCCATACCCTGACGGATTCCGATGTCCCGACACATCGTTTGATATCTTCACAAAAACTCTGGCCGATAAAGGAATCGATCCTGACCGGGTCTGCGGGGTGATGAGCGAGA
>JAAYKG010000251.1 GCA_012522555.1 Armatimonadota bacterium | reverse complement strand
CTCGACACTGGCAAACGACAAAACACTGGCGCCGGAATATGCGTATTATATCGGAGCGCACCACCGGGCGCATCAACCGCTTGCTTTAGTCGATTCGGATGCCGCGTTTATTAAAGCGGAGATTCAAATGGCGGGTCTGATATCGGGTTCCAGGTGATTATGAGAAGGATGCTTTGGCTATTAGTGTGCGTGCTGATCGCTCCATCGGCTTTGTGGGCTGCTGATTCTGCCATCGAAATAGTCCGAAAGGCACAGCTCGCTGATAAATATGTCAGCTATAGCGGCAGTAAGGCCGTTCGTGTAATGGTCAATGGCAAAAGCACAGTTTCGACAGTTAAAATTGTCCACCAACGCCCGGATCTCACCCGTAAAGAATTCTTTTCTCCGTCGTTTTGTAACGGCGCGATTCTGCTGGATCGCGGGGCAAATAAGTGGAAATACGACCCGCAATCTAAGTGTTGGGAGCAGGTGAATTGGATGCGCTCCAGCGACGTACCGTGCCTGTCCGATAATCATATACTGAAACTGACGGGAAGCGAAAAAGTGGCAGGCAGGGATGCGTACGTGATAACGGCGACCCCCAAAACCGGCGGCAATGCGCTCTATAAGGTGTGGGTGGACAAGAAATCCTACCTGATGCTGAAAAGCAGTTCGCAAAACTCGACGGGCGCTATAACCAGCACATCGGCATTCACCAGCCTGACGATTCGGCCGACCTCTTTCTCTGCTTCCATATTTGCCGTTCCCGCCAAGGCTCACAAGTCCGATTGCCCTTCGTGCGTGAACTTCACGGTGCGCAGACCCACCTATTTGCCCAACGGCTATCAGATGATCGGGCAAACGCGCGGGATTGTTGAAGGGCGCTGCTATGCTCATCTGCAGTATTCCAACGGCATGAGTGTCATATCTCTGTTCGAGCGCAAGAGCGACCGCGCTGCCACCCCTCCCGGCACGCCGCACAAAGCATCGTCGGTTATGACGTGGGTGCGGGATGGGGTTATGTATACGCTAATCGCCGATATTTCTAAGACAGAGCAGCGAAAAATAGCCTCCTCCATAAAATAAACATAGCTCCGCAGCGCAATTTTCGGTTGAAGCCTTTCCGCCACGGGTATTCTTGTGCCGTTGCCAGTCGGTTAGCGGAGGTTTCTGATATGCGATTTGCTGCTTTATGTGCTGTTATTATTGGGTTGGCTGCCCTGGTTTGTGGTTGCGGCGGCGGGTCGGGGTCAGGTTCTTCGACGTCCCCGTTCGTGAATATCGAGTCGCTGCGATTTTATCAAAAAAGCACAAATATACGATTAGGAGGCTTGGTACAATTTAGAAACGTCGACTCGCAGCCTCATCAAGTTGTGAGTGGAGTGTTGGTCGCTATAGGCAACCCGGCTGCCGAACATATCATAAACATAAATATGTCCACCCTGGACCCCAGAAACTCCGAAGAGAATTACGGCGACACTATCGAATTCAACAACCAGAGTGGGCTGGCGTTGACAATCCAGATTGTCGATGATAACGGGCAAATTATCTCGCAAATTCCATTCAACGTGGGGCAGATGCGGCAGATTTCTTTTCCAGGCCCGGGCTATTATACGCTGCGCAATCAAAGTGGCCAGGTAACATTGGGAAGTATCGTTTTATATGGCAGACCCATTAGCAACGGGTTATTCCAAAGCCAGGTTCTAAGCAACGGGCAGATATTCCCGCTTGAGTTTACCTCAACCGGAACATATACTTTTTTCAGTCCCGATCTGGCGAATCCTGATCGCAGCTTCATCACAGGCACGATAGTCGTGCAGCCGTGATCGGCGCTAAATAATCTTTTCTCGGATCACGGCGCTGGCATAATCCATCAGCATCACCACGCCAGCGATCATCCAGATCGACGTAGCGGCCTGCCGCCATTGGAGCAGGTTCATATATTGGATCAGTTGATGGCCGATGCCGCCTCCGCCTACAAGTCCGATCACAGTCGCCATTCTCACGTTTATATCCCAGCGATACAACGTAAAAGCGATGAACTGTGGCACAACCTGCGGGATAACACCAAATACGACCACCTGGAACTCATTCGCCCCAGTCGATCGCACGGCTTCGATCGGTCCGTGCTCGATGCTTTCAATCGCTTCGGAGTATAGCTT
>JAAYKG010000250.1 GCA_012522555.1 Armatimonadota bacterium | reverse complement strand
TGAAAATCCGCGTGTCGTCAGTTCAACTCTGACTCTCGGCACCACCTTCGAGCCGATGTAGCTCAGTTGGTAGAGCAGGGCTTTCGTAAAGCTCAGGTCAAGGGTTCGAGTCCCCTCATCGGCTCCACTTACTTCGTAATCTTCAGCAGGAGTGAATCATGCAGACCCCGATCACGAACAAGCTCATCACAAAAGCGGTCATCCCCGCCGCAGGTAAGGGAACACGACTGCTGCCGCTGACTAAAGCCGTCCCTAAAGAACTGATACCACTGGGAACAAAACCCGTACTCGAACACATCGTCGAAGAGGTAATACAAGCCGGAATCACACAAATTCTGTTCGTCATATCCGAACAAAAAACTGCTATCCGAACCCATTTCGGCGATGGGTTTAACGGGGTCAGATTTGATTACGAGTTCCAGAGGGTGCAAAAAGGCCTTGCAGACGCTATTTTTTGTGCAAAAGATTTTGTCAGCGCTGATCCGTTTGCTGTAGTGCTTGGAGATTCGACCATAGAGACCGATCGGGATATATTGCCGTTTAGAAGAGTGCTCGATACATACGAAAACACCGATGCTTCCGGAGTGATAGTCGTCCAAAAGACTCCTCGTGACGAAGTTGCCCGCTACGGAATCGTTAAACCCAAATCAGATGTTGCACCCAGCTTCCAAATCGACGGCCTGGTCGAAAAACCGATGCCGGATGAGGCTCCGAGCGAATACGCTATAGCCGGACGTTATGCTTTCGACGCAAACATATTCGAGTATATAAAGCGCACCGCGCCTGGAGCCAACGGTGAGTTACAGATCACTGATTCCATCGGCCTGATGCTTGCTGATGGCGCTGAGGTGTGGTGTGTGGCGCTGGAAGATAACGAAATTCGCCGCGACATCGGCACGTTTGAAAGTTATTTTGAAGCTCTAATAGCAGAAATCAACAGAATTAGCCGGTCGGACGCATAAAAATGGCCACCGGATACAATCCGGCGGCCAATCGGGCGCTCACCCATAGGAGGCTGGTTAAGAAACTTTTCTGCGCCGAAGACCCAACGCCAATCCTACGATTCCAGATAGCATAGCCGCCACAGTTGCAGGTTCCGGTATGGCTCTTGTGCTTATAGAAACACTCTCGACCATGCTACCCCAATCAGAATCGCCGATGATGTCTACACCAGCAAACGATGCGATGTCATTGCCGCTGATGCTCCATACCGATTCGTAGGCCACCCAGCTTGATGGAAGCTCGGGGCATAGACTGGTGTCCTCCAAAGGCGTAGTAGACTCAATGAGCATCTCTCCTGCATTGAGCGAGACAACAGGAGCAGCACACATATCTTCGTGGAATACGACTTGGACAAAGACCTCATTGCCGAACGTATGGGTACTGAAATCGACGTGGATTACGCCATCATGTCCCAGATCGAGATAGACGTATCTGCTGCCGATCGCTAACATTGGGTCGGCGACGAGTCCTGCCCCGTAGCACGTAAAAGCCGCTTCCGCCCATCCAGTTCCTATCAAAACATCCGGATCGCAGACGCCTTCGGTCGCGAGTGCTTCAGAGCCCCAGGACGTCCATGTGTAAGTGTTCGTTGTGGGATGATTTATCCACGAGGGAGCAGCAAACGCACTGCACGCGAGAACAAATGCGGCTACGGCTACCAAGCCGAGCTTGAGCTTGATGTTACTCATCTTATTCTCCTCCGAATACGTGTTATTTTTGCCCGCTACTTGATGTAGCGCGGCTTTATACAACGCAGTAAGTATTGCCTAGCGGTAATTCAGAGGTGCAGCCAACCATTCACACACGTTTTTTGGATGTGTGAACCGCTAAACCCACACCATGAGCACAGTTTACGTCAGCAATAACCGGGAGTCAAGGCCAAATTAAAAGAAAACTCAAGTTATTCTACCGAAAACCGGTATTTATAGCGTTGCCCGAGGCATTTATCGTGCAAGGTTTATTCATGCCTGTAGCAGAGGGAAGCGCCATGATAAACAGATTGCTGATAAGCTCAATAGTTGGTCTGGTTTTACCTGTATCGGTTTCCGCTTCCAGTGTTGTCTATGAACATATCCGTCACCAAAACGTACGCGCCCACGTAGTGACGGTTAACCTTAGCGATCCACAAACAAAAGTGACTGTAGCCCTTGCGCGCGGAGGGGTAGGAAAGAGTGAGTCATTCAAGTCCATCGTCTCTCGCACCCAGCCGGCTGCCGCTATCACCGGCACCTTTTTTGATACACGCAGCCTTTTGCCGACCGGTGATATCGCAATCTGCGGCAAGGTCATATATAAGGGCTGCATTGGCTCCGCGCTTTGCATAGATTCCGACAACAAGGCCTCAATCGTCCCCCTTGCAGCCGGGCGAAAAACCGGATGGGTTGGATACGATACCGTGCTGAGCTGCGGGCCGGCGCTGGTCTGCAACGGGGTCGCATCAGTCCAGTTGCAGCGAGAAGGGTTCGGCGGATCGCTTCACGCTCCCGCCACCCGCACCGCTGTCGGCATCAATCGCGCCGGCAAACTCTTGTTGGTTGCTGTCAATACAAAAACCAGCCTGCATAAGATGGCGTCTGTGATGTTACAACTCGGAGCGGTCAACGCCCTGTCGTTGGATGGAGGGTCATCAACAGGATTCTATGGCGGCGCAGGCTATCGCGCAGTTCCCTCGCGCAAGCTTACGAATCTGCTCGTTGTATATTCAAAATCCGACGACTTCAACAACGCCCGAACAGCGTTAGCTCCGGCGTCTTTGCTTGCTGGTATTGAAAATAAAAACCCCGTCCTTGTACTGGATACTCTGACAGCATCGACGACGATTACGCCTGATGACGCCAGTATCCAACAAAGGCAGTAACACCTCTGCCGCAGACAAGTGTGGCCAACTCTAGTGCGATTTCTTGTGCAAAACAGCGAACGCACCCCAAACTTAGACACCTCACGTTACCCCCAGGATACTGAGCGGTAAGTGTTCAACATTTTATGCACAGCCTGTGCATAACCTGATTGCTGGGGCTGTGCAACTTTTAATATGTCTACAGGCTCGCCGTTTATCCTGCTAATGGCATGCTTTTTGCACTTATGTAATTAGGACGATCGATCCGCCTATTGTGTCGATTGTTTGAGTGAAGTCTGGAGGCTCCACGAATGGTAACCAAGGGCAGCGTCCTTGTCGTTGACGACGAGGTAAATCTGTGCCGCATACTGGGGGCAAAACTTGCGAAGAGTGGTTATGATGTCACTTCAGTGCATGATGGTCTTCAGGCAGTAGAAAAAGTTCGCGAAACGCAGTTTGATGTCGTATTGTTGGACCTCCTCCTGCCCAAAATGGACGGGCTGACTGCGCTTGCCAAAATTCGCGGGCTGCGATTTTCGCAGCCGGTGATAGTTATGACTGCCTGCGAGAACGCCGAAGCGTTGGAGGAAGCCCGCAGCCACGGCGTCAGCGCCTATGTCAATAAGCCCTTTGATCTGGATAACCTTGTTGACCTCGTTGAGTGCACATCCAAAGGCCTGGGTGGCACACCCGAATGTCGTATGAAAGAAAACGCGGTGCTCTTTGCAAAAGGCCAACAGGTAGCTGTTGAAATACAAAAGTGCGGCTCCATAAAAACCTATAATACTTGCATAATCAATAAAAACGACTCATCATTGTCAGTGGGCGCGCCGAATGATGGAGGAAGCCCTGTCGCAATACCGCCGCACACTATTGTCAGGGTTGGCCTTGCTGCAGCGGATGCGTATTACAGCTTCACCACCGTTGTTTTGTCATCGTCTTTTGGCGACGAACCCGCCCTGGTGCTCGATAAACCCCGAGTAATATATCGCGCACAACGCAGAACATGTCCACGAACTGCTATAGAGCTGCCCATTAACTA
>JAAYKG010000042.1 GCA_012522555.1 Armatimonadota bacterium | reverse complement strand
TGGGTGTTTTTAACCACCGGAACAAGCAAGCCGCCGTCAATCGCCGTGGCTATGCCAATATTAACCGTGTCTGCGATGACGATCTTGTCGCCTTGCAACGAAGCGTTCGCCAACGGGACATCCGACATAGCTTTAGCGGCAGCCTTAACGATGAAATCCGTATACGAAAGCCGCACCCCGTATTGCTTTTCCACCTCCGCCAGAAGTTGCTCTCGCAGCGCCACGCACGCGCTCATATCGACTTCGGTGACCAACGTTACGTGTACAGCCGAAAACGCGCTCGCTGAAACATTTTGCGCCACCATCTTGCGCATTCCAGCAAACGGTATCGTGGTCCCGGCGCCCGTGGGCGGAGTAACGGGCGCTTGCATTCCCTCGATATCGCTTCGAGTGACTCGCCCTCCGATGCCTGTCCCTTGAACATCACCTATCGCCACCCCCATATCCGCAGCCACTTTAGCCGCTAGAGGGGTTGCTTTGGTTGATGCGGCATAATCGAGCACATCTCTCTCGATAATCCGCCCATTCGGCCCTGTTCCTTTTCCGGCGAGCGCATTGATATCGATTCCTCGCTGCCTTGCCTCTCGACGTGCCGAAGGAGATGCCATGACCTGGCCTGGAATCACAGGCACTGCAGGCTCGGTTGGCTCAGGCGCAGTCGGAACGGCAGTTGGCGCAGCAGGCGCCGTTTGTGTGGGGGGTGCGGTTTCAGTTGCGGCCGGAGACTGCACGGCCAAATCTTCGATCGATTCCCCCGCCTGCCCGATTATCGCTATTGGATCCTGCACCGGCACAATATCGTCGGCCGGGGTCAATATCTTGAGTAAAACCCCGCTTTCGGGTGCTTCAACCTCCATATTGACCTTGTCGGTCATCACCTCAAGAAGCGGCTCGCCTTCAGTGATCGAATCGCCTTCGTTTTTGAACCATTTTATAATCGTCCCTTCCTCCATCGTCTGGCCGAGAAGGGGCATGAGCATTTTGGTTGCCATCTCTTATGACTACCTTTCCCTGGGTTTATTCACACAACAGTATCTCTTCGCCTTGCCGGGGCGGCTTTCCTTCCGAGTTTTGGCGATCAGGCGAATCTGAATAATATGACGCTTGAGCGCACGATCATCCCCTTGATATAATAGCCTCTGAAAGGAAGTGTAAACATGGGATACCCTGTTGCCTGGAAGATAATCGCCGATCATCTCGTGGAGGGAAAAATGATTCCCGGGACCGAGATCGGTATTGGTATAGACTCAACCTTGACTCAAGACGCCACCGGCACGATGGCTTATTTGCAATTTGAGGCTCTCGATGTGCCCAAAGCGCTCACAAAGCGCTCGGTGAGTTATATCGACCACAATACCCTGCAGACCGGATTTGAGAACGCCGACGACCACGCATATTTGCAGAGTGTCGCGGCCAAACACGGTATATATTTCTCGAGGCCGGGCAACGGTATCTGCCACCAGGTGCAATTGGAGCGCTTCGACGTGCCGGGAGAAACCCTGCTTGGTTCCGACAGCCACACCCCCACTGCAGGAGGGCTTGGCGTTTTGGCAATAGGGGCAGGCGGGCTGGATGTCGCCGCGGCGATGGCGGGGCAGCCTTTTTATCTCCCGATGCCTCGCATCTGCCTCGTGAAGTTGACTGGTTCGCTTGGGCCTTGGGTGTCTGCAAAAGATGTCATTCTTGAGGTGCTTAGAATCCTCGGAGTGAAGGGCGGAGTGGGCAAGATCATCGAGTATGGCGGAGATGGAATAAGGAGCCTGTCGGCCACCGACCGCGCCACCATCACCAATATGGGGGCCGAACTGGGGGCCACTACCTCGATCTTTCCAAGCGACGAGATCACGCGCACGTTTTTGGAATCACAAGGCAGAGGTAAGGACTGGCGAGAGCTGCTTCCGGATGCCGACGCCAAGTATGACGAAGTCATCGAAATCGACCTAAGCTCACTGGAGCCTATGATCGCTAAACCACACTCTCCGGATAACGTGGTTAAAGTCAGTGATGTCGCGGGGACCAAAGTGGATCAAGTCGCGATCGGGAGCTGCACCAACTCTTCGCTGCGAGATTTGATGATTGTTGCAGGAGCCCTCAAAGGTAGAACTGTACATCCAGATGTCAGCCTGGTCATATCTCCGGGTTCAAAGCAAGTCTTTGAAATGATCGCGCGTAATGGGGCGTTAGCCGAGATGGTCGCATCCGGCGCGCGTATACTCGAATCCGCTTGCGGGCCTTGTATCGGGATGGGCCAATCCCCTCGGACAAATGCGGTCTCGATCCGCACATTCAACCGCAACTTTGAAGGGCGAAGCGGCACAAAAAGCGCACAAGTCTACCTTGCCGGGCCGGAGACAGCGGTGGCAGCGGCAATTACCGGTGAAATCAGCGACCCGAGAAATCTGGGCGAGCCTGTAAGTTTCGTCGCTCCGGAAAAATATCTCACCGACGATCGCATGGTGCTTCCGCCGAGCGACGACCGGCAATCCGTGCAAATCGCAAGAGGGCCGAATATAAAACCTCTACCCAGAAACAGCGCTCTTCCGGACACAATATCCGGCAAAATTTTGCTGAAAGTTGGCGACAATATCACAACCGACGATATTATGCCCGCAGGCTCAAAAGTGCTCCCGCTTCGGTCGAATATCCCGGCCATCTCCGAGTATGTTTTCGCTGCGATTGACCCCGATTTCGCTAAAAACGCGAGAGAATGCGGGGGAGGGCTGATCCTGGGCGGAGAAAATTACGGACAGGGTTCTTCTCGTGAGCATGCGGCCCTGGCTCCAATGTATCTCGGCGTTAAGGCGGTGATTGCCAAATCGTTCGCGCGTATCCATCGCCAAAACCTTATCAATTTCGGAATCTTGCCGCTCAAGCTGTCCGATCCCGGCGATTATGATTCCATCAATAGATTCGACGATGTGGAGATTGGTCGAGCCGCAGATACACTTCAGAAGACGGGTTCGTCGTTCGTTTTGACCAACAAAACATCCGGCAAGTCGATTCATCTCACGGCTGATTTATCCGAGCGAGAACGAGAAATGGTGCTGGCGGGTGGACGGCTGAACTTCATAAAAGCTCGCCTGTAAGCCAACGGCAAGCTGTTTACGGCCGGACGAATTGGGGCACAAATGCAAGGGAACTCTCCCTTGTTGCAGACTACCATTTGCCTGGCCGTATATGAAACCAATACGCCATAACAACAAAGTTAAAGTGTTGATAGCGATGTCATTCGCCGTCATATTCAGCGCAATAGGCAATGTCTACCTAAGCCGGGGTATGAGGTGTGTGGGTGAGATGGGCTATGAATGTGCTCGCGAGGCGATATCGGGAACGCTAATGCACCCATATATCATCGTGGGCGTGGTATTTATGGCCGCTTTTTTGTTGCTGTATCTGGCTTCGTTATCTTGGGAGGACCTGAGCTATGTGCTGCCGCTGACAGCCGGCGACTACGTGCTGATTACGGTGCTTGCTTTCTTTTTTCTCCACGAGCATGTGGATGTCCTGCG
>JAAYKG010000249.1 GCA_012522555.1 Armatimonadota bacterium | reverse complement strand
CTGATAACCAACGTACCGCAACTGACTCTGGCGCTGCATTTCGCCGATTGTGTTGGAATATTCTTCGTAGACCCGGTAAATCGATCGATTGGTGCGGCGCATGCTGGTTGGAGAGGCACTCTGCAGGGCGTCGCGGCGCGTACGGTCGAGGCTATGGTCAGCCAGTTCGACACTGACCCTGCGAATCTCCTCGTTGCTATCGGCCCATCCATTTGTCGACATTGTTTTGAGGTAGGCGAGGATGTCGCAAGCCAATTTTCGTGCGCGTTTCCGTTCGACAGCGCGCTACTCTCGCAGTCGGGGCTTGCGAAGTGGCGAGTGGACCTCAAAATGGCAAATCGCGTAATACTTCTGCAGGCTGGTGTCAAAGACTTGAATATCGCTGTGGCAGATGAGTGTACTTGCTGTAATGTTGATGAATTCTTTAGCTACAGACGGGACGGCGCTACCGGGCGTATGGGCGGGTGGATATCCCTGAAACCTTTGTAAAAGTACAAGTGCAAAAAATTATGCAACAATGTGCTTGACAGAGAAGGTGTATCGGTGTAATACTTATAAGCTAATAGACGATGGTTGCTGGTACTCGTGTGATTACCGGTGATTATTTCGTGTTGATTGTTCTTAACGGTAATACATGTCTACGATCTATGAGAATCTGCGCGCTGTTGAGGACCGCATAGACAAGGCGGCCCGGAAATCCGGCAGGAGCCGGGAAGATGTGACCCTGGTTACGGTCACAAAAACTCGATCAGTTGAGCAGATTAAGGAAGTGATCGCGTGTGGGGCGACTGATCTGGGTGAGAATTATGTCCAGGAAGCGAAGGACAAGTTTTCTCAGATCACCGACCCAGTCAGATGGCATATGATCGGCCACCTGCAGCGCAACAAAGCGCGTCACGCGGTGGAGTTTTGCTCGCTTATCCATAGCGTCGACAGCCTCGAACTGGCTAGGCAAATAGGCAGGCAGGCCGAAGCTGTAGGCAGGCGAATGGATGTGCTGATCGAAGTCAAAATATCGAGCGAGGCCACAAAATTCGGCGTGGAACCGGATGATGCGTTGGAGTTGGTGTCAAAGATTGCGCAAGTTTCGGGTGTGAAGTTATGCGGGTTGATGGGGATGGCGCCGTTTGAGCTAGATCCTTTGGAGACCCGGCCATACTTCAAAAGCCTGAAAGAACTCTGGGATAAGCTGCCGGATGAGCAGCGGATTTACCTCTCAATGGGGATGACCTCGGATTTTGAGGTCGCCATAGAAGAGGGGGCGAATATGGTGCGTATCGGCACCGCCATATTCGGCCCGAGAGGATAAAACCAGCCCAGCGAGCAAGAGCAGTCAGCTGTTTTCAGCCGACTGACCGGAAAGAAACAATCGAATATGTAGTCCACCGGGCGGCGAATTGAATTGCCGCCGTAGTCGCGGAGACAGGATGTTTCCGCATTTCCGGTGCGCTTAGTCACGGATTCGGAGTGGACGCCCAACACCCAACCAAGGCTGGCGCCATCACCTTAATGGGAGGGTCAAGAGCGTGAAAGCTGCACCACAAGAAGAATATGACGATCAACCGAG
>JAAYKG010000248.1 GCA_012522555.1 Armatimonadota bacterium | reverse complement strand
GCACCGGGACGAAGAACATCAAATTCATCGAAACCAAGATGATCCACTGGCCGGACAATATGTTCTCTTATGTGGAAGAGGATGCCCTTTTGGTGTCGCAGGACGGGTTCGAGCTGCACTGGGCGACCGACGAGCGTTTCGATGATGAAGTCGACCAGGGTCAGCTTATGCGAGAGGCTGCGAAATACTATGCCAACATACTACTGCTCTACTCTCCACTAATTCAAAAAGCGTTGCAAAAAATCAATCAGATGGAGATCAAGATCGACATGATCGCGCCCGACCACGGTGTGATATGGCGTTCCAGGCCGGATAAGATTGTAAACGCCTGGGACGAGTGGAGCCGGCAAGTGGCTGTCGATAAAGCGGTGGTTGTTTATGACACGATGTGGCGCTCGACTGAGTTGATGGCGAATGCCATCGCTAAAGGCATTTCGGAGGCCGGCGTTGAGGTGAAACTGATGCCGCTTTCACAATACCATCGCAGCGATGTGATGACCGAGGTGCTTGATAGTAAGGCGATAGTGTTTGGCTCGGCAACCCTTAATAATGGCTTGATGCCCCGAATGGCGGATATGCTCACGTATCTCAAGGGTTTGCGCCCCGCAGGCAAGATTGCTGCGGCGTTCGGATCCTATGGCTGGGGGGGAGAGGCGCCTCGGCTGTTGGATACTTTTATTTCCGAGATGAAATACGAAAGCGTGGGTGAATGCCTGCGCGTCAACTACGTCCCCACCCCGGAGAACCTGGACACTTGCGTTGAGTTTGGTCGAAAGGTCGGGGAGATGGTAAAAGGATAACAAGCCTCGAAAGGTGATGGGCAAGGCAGATCTGTGATGAAGAACAGATTCAGGGTAGCTACGTTCAATGCGAATTCGCTGCGCAGCCGGCTCGAGATTGTAGTCGGCTGGCTGCGCCACCACGAACCTGATGCGCTTTGCGTTCAGGAGACACGCGTTATGGATGCGGCGTTTCCGCACTCCGCCTTTGACGAGCTAGGGTATTATTCCTCTTTTGTCGGACAAAAATCGTTCAATGGAGTGGCGATACTATCGCGAGAAGAGCCCGAGGACGTAGTAATCGGGTTGGGAATCGAGGGGATGGACGAGGAGGCGCGCATCGTCCGCACTCGCATTCGCGGAATCGAGGTGGTAAATACGTATGTCCCCCAGGG
Organism: Armatimonadota bacterium; assembly: GCA_012522555.1. GTDB lineage: Bacteria > Armatimonadota > UBA5829 > UBA5829 > UBA5829 > DTKD01. The sequence goes on along the minus strand of JAAYKG010000248.1, from coordinate 2,477 downwards.
AACTGCCGTCGACTCCCCTCGGTTTGAATATAAGCTGAACTGGCTGGCGGCGCTCAAAGATTATTTCGAACGGGACTTTACTCCCGACACTCCGCTGGTTTGGGTGGGAGATTTCAATGTGGCTACCCAGCCGATTGACGTCTATGATCCACAGCGACTGGCAGGCAGCGTATGTTTTCACCCCGATGAACAGAAAGCGCTGGAGAGGCTGATGGATTGGGGGTTTGTTGATGTGTTCCGGCAGCATCATCCGGGCGAAGAAAAGTTATATTCGTTTTTTGACTACCGCATACCTAACGCGGTGAAACGAAAGCTGGGCTGGCGGATCGACCATATATGGGCAACCCGCCCGCTTGCCGACAAATCGCTGGATTGCTGGATAGACCTGGAACCCAGACTTCTCGAAAAACCATCGGATCACACCTTTGTGGTGGCGGATTTCGAGATAAATTGACGGCTGCCCGCCATAAGTGGGGTGCGATAAAGACCACGCCCGGGTATCGCCTACTTGTTGCCCACAGCCAGGCCGGACGCAGTCAGATATTCATAGCTCTTGCGAACAGCTTCCATCATGTCGGTCTCACACTCGTCGAGTTCCACTATCAGCCACTCAAGCACGTTGGGATCCGCAGCTTGCACTATGGCTGGGATGTCCATTTTGCCGCTGCCCACCGCCGTATGAGTACGGTTGCCTTCCTCCAGCATTCCGTCTTTAATGTGCAGCAGAGGCAGGCGGGATTTATACTTGGCGACCATCTGCACGGGGTCGGCCTTACCATATTTGCACCAATAGACGTCTAGCTCGCTGAAAGCTTCGGGAGCCTCCGCCAATAGAATATCGTAGACGTAGCGTCCTTCTATTGAGGCGAACTCAAATTCGTGATTGTGGAACCCAAAAGTCATGCCGTATGGCTTAAGCGATTCGGCCGCCTTGGCGAATCTGGCAGCGGAATGCTTGGCGGCGTCGATGTCCTTGAAATCGTTCGGTCCGAAGCCGCTGATGAGCCGCATATTGCCGAGCGCAGCCTCGATTTCTGCCATCGACTCGGCGTTCTCCTCCGTCGGAAGCCCGACGTGGCTGCTGGAGCACTTCATCCCCAGATCAGCGATCATCTTGGCAATTTCTTTGGGGTCATGACCATGAAGTCCGGCGAATTCCACCCCTTTGTAGCCGATGTCGGCGATTGCGCGCAATGTGGCCGGAAAATCCTGAGCGGCAAGCTCGCGAACTGTGTATAGTTGTATGGATATTGGTTTCATTTTCTGCTCCTGGTCGATATGCGGGACAACAGTCCCCTTGTATGCTTAGTCGCTGCTCGAAATTACCCTTCAGAGAAATTTCATAACCCAAATCGCCGACCAACTCCAGGACCCACTTGAGCGCGCCTGGCTCTTCAAAGAGAGGGTTAGGAAACAGGCGCCGGTTCGCTAAAAACAGGAAGGTAGTCACGCCATGTTTCGTTTTGTGCCCCGCTGATGAACTTTGTCAGGCTTATAAAAGGAACGTATTTCGGCCGTTTCGGGGTAGATCTTAGTTTGAACGATACCTGGGACAGCGTTTTGTCCCCTTTGCGGTTGTTACAGTCATTACAGCAACATACAAGGTTCTCCCAACTCGTCGGCCCACCCAATAGGCGCGGGACGATGTGGTCGATTGTGAGGTCGCTGCCGCGATGGCCGCAATATTGGCAAGTATAATTGTCCCGAGCGAAAATACTTCGTCTCGAGAGCTTAAGCCGCGGAACTGGCCGTTTGACGTGGTTTCTCAACCGAACTACCGACGGCGAACGAAATATCATCGAGGCCGAATGTATGTCGTGGTGGTTTTCGTGCAATACATCCACTTTGCCCAGAAACACAAGATTGATCGCCCGGCGGACGCTGCAGATATTGAGAGGTGCATAGTCGCTGTTAAGCACGAGGACGTCGCTTGTCATCTGGTGCACCCCAACAAAAAAGCCCACCGCGACACAGTGGTATCGGGCAGGCGTATCAGACGTCTGGTATGGCGGCGTTTTTTCGACGCACTAAAAGCAGGCCGGGCAGTCGGTTTTAGCCGCAGCGGTATGATTGCGTGATGTTGGTCGTCGTCAGACATAATAATGATTATCCCAATGGATCGACTTTGTGACCCATGAGTATAATACGCGGATGAGGTAGATGTGTCAACACCGGTTCATAAAAACGGGAAGCGAAACGTGAGGGCATCGTTGGTGGGGATGAGAGGAGTTGAACCTCCACCCAGTAACCTGGACTTGGCCCTCAACCAAGCGCGTCTGCCATTCCGCCACATCCCCGAACGCAATATATTCTACACCTTGATCGCCGAGGTGTCAATATAAAAAAAGACCTTAGGCAGGGCCGTACGCATTAAAACCCGGCCACAATTCTGGCGAGGAAGTCATTGTCCCAGCCCGCCTTGTTTATCTTGCGCCTGATACTGACTCTTCTGGAGGATTCCTGCCGTATTAGGTTGT
>JAAYKG010000247.1 GCA_012522555.1 Armatimonadota bacterium | reverse complement strand
CGGTTGATGCTGGCACTACTAACATGGATTGGACTGCAATAATCGTGCCAGAGGCAGGGATTTGATTACTTTGGCGGCGCTTTTGCTTTGATAAAAATAACTTGACCTGAGCAGGCATACACTATAGAATAAATGGGCAGGGGTACTACGCCCAGCAGCGTCATATCGCCCCATCCCAGATTAGGCGGAACAACAAGTGACGTTTTCGTTAGCACTAGTAACGATCATCATTTTGATCGCACTGATATTCGACTTCCTCAACGGTTTCCACGATGCGGCAAATTCCATCGCTACTGTAGTCGCCACGAAGGTGCTGTCTCCATTTCAGGCAGTGTTATGGGCGGCTTTTTTCAACTTCGTCGCCCCAATAATCTTCGGGGTACACGTAGCTGATACCGTTGCCAAGGTAGTGGATCTGGATATTCTTGGGGAACGAATGATCTATGTTGTGTTGGCGGGGTTGGTCGGAGCGATCGCCTGGAACATTATCACCTGGTATTTAGGACTGCCGACGAGTTCATCGCATGCGCTTATCGGCGGATTGGTAGGGGCGGGTTTGATGGCCGCATTCATCAAACACAATTCGATGGCTAAGGTAATCAAATGGAGCGCGGTGGACACGATAGTGATATTCATCGTATTATCCCCTTTGATAGGTATGATTTTGGGGTTTTCGATTATGCTGGCGGTGATGTGGATGTTTCGCCATGCATCCCCAAGCAAGATTGATGTGTGGTTCAGAAGGCTGCAACTCGTGTCTGCGGCTGCCTACAGTTTGGGTCACGGCACCAACGACGCTCAAAAGACGATGGGTGTGGTAGGATTGTTGCTGGTGACAACGGGATATCTCCACAGGTTCCCTGATGGCAGCTTTCCCATACCGTTATGGGTAAAATTAATATGCGCTGCAGCTTTGGCGTTGGGAACCATGTCGGGTGGATGGAGAATAGTCAAGACTATGGGTCTTGGTATCACAAAACTAAAACCGGTTGGCGGGTTTTGCGCGGAGACTGCTGGGGCTGTCACGATCATAGGCGCTTCTTTGGCCGGCATACCGGTCAGCACTACACACACCATCACCGGCGCGATTGTTGGGGTAGGTTCGATCCAGCGCCTGTCGGCGGTAAAATGGGGGGTAGCCGGACGTATCGTCTGGGCGTGGGTGCTAACGATGCCTATGGCGGCTCTTGTTGCTGCGGGAACATATTTGCTCGTACACTACGCCACGTAATTTTGCCCTGTCATAGAGAAATGGAGCCAAAAAGATGCGCCTGAAATTGATTCCGAGAGAAGAAAAGTTCTTCGATTTGTTTGTGCAGCAAGCTGAAAATGTGCTCGTTGGTGCGCAACAGCTAAAAGATCTGCTGGAAAACTATACCGATCTCGATCAGAAGCGGATGATCATAGACAAAACTGAGAGCCACGGCGACGAGATCGCGCACGGAATTCTCGAAAAACTGAACACAACCTTTATAACACCGATGGACAGAGAGGATATCCATGCTCTGACCGCGGCCCTCGATGATATATTGGACTTGATAAATGCTGCGGCGCAGCGGCTGCATCTATACCGAGTTGCTGCCGTCACCCCGGAAGCCGTCGCGCTTGCCAATATAATTGTGCGCGCCGCTGATGAAATTGTCTATCTGATTAAAGATTTGGACAAGATGAAAAACCCCAGATCCATGAAAGAGCGCTGGATCGAGGTGAACAGGCTTGAAAACGAAGGGGACGCCGTCAGCAGGGCGGCGATAGCCGGTCTGTTTGATTGTCAGACCGATCCTATCGAGGTGATCAAATGGAAAGAACTCTACGAACACCTCGAAACCGCCATCGACAAGTGTGAGGATGCGGCTAATATTGTTGAGGCGGTGTGCCTCAAAAACGCCTGATGCGCGGATGGATGCTCGCCGGGCAGGATTTCTAGACAGAAGAATCAAAGTCAGAAGAGGAATATCGTAGAGTAGATCGCGTCTTGGATAAAATGGCAGACTCGATACGGAGGAAGTAATGAGAAGAAGAATCACAACGATTATCGCAATTATTGCCGCGGTGGCGCTTCTGTCATCGGTAGCAATGGCCACTATTGCCTGGCAAAAACTATTCAATGAGACTTACAAGCCGAATGCTGATACGGCGCTTGCCAAGGCCAAATGCCAGATTTGCCACGTAAAGGGTGCGGAGCTTAATGTCTACGGCAAAGCATTGGATCGCAAACCGGCCACGGCTGCTACCCTCAAGGCTGTTGAGAAACTTGATTCCGATAAAGACGGCTTCAGCAATATCGAAGAGATCAAAGCTGGAACACTGCCCGGAGACCCGAAGAGCAAGCCGGCAGGAAAACCAAAGAAATAATCAGCACAACGATTGAAGTCTTCGTTCCAGACGAGGCGCGGTAAAACCGTGCCTCGTCGTGATTTGGCGGCTGTTGGTCGTTGACTTTTGGATGAGCTCGTGATAGAGTTTTTTATCTTTTGCAAACGGGCGAACCTGCGGGAGGACGGCATGAGACGCTGGATATCTTTGGCTGTGGTGTTGGCTATGTTTACCCCAGCGGCGGCTTTGGCTGCCGAGGGAACAATGGCGGCGTGGCTTGCCCCACAACCTGGTCAAATAGTGTCTGGAACCAGGGTCGAGGTAGCAGTAGGATTTAATACGTGGTCTGATCTTAAGGTAACCTCACTCGAGCTGTATGTCGATAGCCAATTTTACGTCCGCAAGATCCTCGGCGCCCCGGCCACTAGAGGGGTATGCTCATTCTGGTGGGATGTCAGCCGCGAGGAACAGGGCACACACAACCTTGTGGTCAAAGTGTTCGCTGGGGACCAGTTAATATCGAAGGTCTATGGAACCGGCACAGTTGGCCCGAACGGACAGAGTCGTGGAATTATCGACACCCGGCCGCCTGTGGTTACGTTCGCCAACATAAAATCTCAGGACGTCTTAAAGGGTACAACCACGGTAAAGATCAACGCGGTTGACGACAGCGGCGAGCCGCCGATGGTCAGCTTGCTGATCGATAACGTGCTCAAACTGGTGAAAAACACCCCTCCATACAGTTATGATCTCGATACCACTACCTATCCGGATGGTGAGCACGCTCTGAAGACCTATGCCTACGACGGCGCGGGCAATCAAAGCGAACCGGAGGTAATCAACGTTACCTTCCGCAATGACGCTCCGAAAACTGCGGTTGCGGCTCCGCCCAAGCAACTCCAGGAAGGTGAAATGCCGGCTGAATATGCAGGCGACATACTTGCGCCTGATCTTACCCCCATCAAGGAACCCTCTGCTGCTGCGGTTTCCGGTAGAAGTGTGGCTAAGAATACGGATGAAACTCATACTGTGCGGCCCACTGCTGTTGTTAAAGTAACTGAGGCTGCGAAGCCCGTAGAGCTACCGAAAGCCGTCGCCATAGCCGTTCCAAAAACCATCTCTACATCTGCCAAGCAGGCGCTGCGTCCTTCACAGGATGCGCCCAAACCAGAGGCGCGTATGGCTTCAGCTATGCCTGTTACGCCACTGGCTCCTGTCGTGCCGGCTGCCCCAGCAATTGCGAAAAATCCGGTCAAAATGGCCTCAGCTTCTTCGCTGCCTGTTCTTCGCGTCGATTCGTTGAGTCCGGCAGTTTCGACGGCTGCCCCTGTTGCGGGCAAACCCACGATTGAAACGAAGTTGGACAGTCCTGCGAAAGCCGCCCAATCTATGCGAGTTATCGCTGCAGTCGAATCGGCGGCGGTGCGAAATACAGCTCAGGCTCTGGTTCCCAAAAATGCCGTATCGGCGGAACCGATTATTCTGGATTCTCCTTCTTCGTCGTCGATGGTAGAGGTGATTGGCTTGGTGGAGGCTGCCGGGCTTAAGCAGAAAGAGCTGTCACCCGCCAATGTGAGCGATGCGATCTCGACCGCTCCCGTGATCGTTGAGCCTGCAATGGTATCGCCTCAAGCCCTGAAAAGGGTTCAGGTGGCGATAGCCCCGAATCTGCATTCCGCGACAGGCAAGCCGCTGACAAGCTCTGCAATAGCTTCTCCGCCAGTCGCTGCGAAAATCGCGCCCGCTCGAATAGAAAAGACAGCCAAACCTGCCACCGGAAAGGTCAAGGCCAGGACATTTTTCGAGGATATGGGCGGGGTTTTGTTCTGGGACTCGAGCACGCGAACCATCACAGCGTACGTTGGAGATGTGGTCTTTGAAATGCGAATCGGCAGCAAGATCGCAAAGGTAAACGGCGAGGAAATGATGATGGACTCCGCGCCGTCACTGGTTGGGGATCGCACGATCTTCGACGCTGCGAATTATGCCAAGGCCTGTGCTCAGTTTCAAAAGTCGAACGACTCAAAGGTGGCGCAGCTCAACTAGGCCACTTATCTTGTTGGGGCGATTCTAAAACCTGTGAACTCGCTGTTTGCCGGGAGCCAAACGGATATGACTTTATCCACATGTGCGCCCGGCGGGCCGTGTGACAGCGAAGCCAGCAGCGCCTCCAAAGCGCCGCGTTCACCCTCCGCAATAACTTCAACTTCTCCGTTTGTCAGATTGCGACATATCCCGGCTAAATGGAGTTCGCGGGCGCGTTCGTTGACGAAATATCTGAATCCAACCCCTTGCACGCGGCCTTGGACCACCGCGCGAAGTCTATGAGTAGAATGAGACCCGAATGCGCCCATCGCGAATTATAACACTGCCACCGGACATGGCTGGCCGGTCTCGCCGGACTTCCATGCCGCTTCCGTAAGCTCGATAACCCTCAAGCCGCATACCGGCGGCACCCAGTTCGGCGCACCGTGAAGGATAGTATCCAAAAATCCCTGGTCGCCGTGACCGCCCTCCGGCAGGTCGGCAGGCTCCGTCATTTCCCCGGCCTCGTTGCAGAAAAACAGTTTACCATTGCGGTATAGAATGGTGCCTTTTGTCCCCCAAATCGTGATGTCTTCATAATATACGCAGGTGCTGTCGGCGACGATTGAGATGTTTCCTTTAGCCCCGCTGGTGAATTTGACGGCTATGGAGGAGTTTATATCGACTCTTGTCCCGCGATTGTCTATATCCGCATAGACGCTTTCGGCTGTAAGTCCTGTTGTCCAAAGGATAATATCGACCATGTGGCTGCCTGAATCGTTGAGCTGACCGCCTCCGGACAGCGCCGGGTCCTGCCGCCATTTCCCTACCTGACGGGGTTTCCAGTTTTGACATTGAAACGCGTTTATGAAGTGGACTTCTCCGAGTGCGCCCGAATGAATCATATTGCGGATGTAGCGATGAGGAGAGCTGAAGTGGCGTTGATAGTGAATCATTAGAACTCGATCCGCCTGCCGAGCCTTATCGATCACCGCGTGGGCGTGTTCGGTGGAGCACACCATAGGCTTTTCGGTGAGCACGTGCAAACCGCAGTCGAGCGAATCCATAATCTGGTCGAAGTGGCAGGTGTGCGGCGTGCTAATTTCGACTGCGTCGACGCCGCCGGCTGCCAATAGATCTCGATAGTCTGTGTAGGTCTTTGCGCCCGTCAAGGCCGGCACGCGTTCAAATGCGATATCCATCTGCGAAGGCACGATGTCCACAAGCGCCGTTATTTCAGCGTCTGGGGAGTTGAGAAATCCGTTGATGTGATGGTAGGACATTCCTCCAACACCGATAATCCCGACTCGAATCTTATTTGCCACTTCGATTGTCTCCTTAGCTCTAGTGTGTGTTTATGGCTTTTCTTATGGCAAGTGCATCAGCGAGCGTCTTTGGCAGGTCAGCCAGATCAAGCATACTCGCCGCGTCACACAGCGCTTGTAATGGGTTCGGATGCACCTCTAGAAACAGGGCATCCACGCCAACCGCCACAGCCGCGCGAATCAGATGAGGGACATATTCCCGCGCTCCTCCGCTGGCGTCCCCCAACCCACCAGGACGCTGGACCGAATGTGTCGCATCGAACACGACAGGGCAGCCGAGGCTGCGCATAACCGGCAGTCCGCACATATCGACCACCAGCATATTGTAACCGAACGAATTGCCTCGCTCTGTCAGAGTTATATTTGCGTTGCCCGTGCTTTTCGCCTTTTCGACGCTGTTTTTCATGTCCCACGCCGCGAGAAACTGAGCTTTTTTTATATTTACACACTTACCAGTTTCGGCTGCAGCGACTATGAGGTCAGTCTGCCGACACAAAAAGGCAGGAATCTGTAGCACATCGACGACTTCGGCGGCAGGTTTCGCCTGCCAGGGTTCGTGTATATCGGTGAGGACGGGAACATCGAGCCGGGATCGTATGCTGGACAGTATCTCGAGGCCTCTGTCGATACCCGGTCCTCGAAACGACTTGACGGATGTTCGATTGGCCTTATCGAACGAGGCCTTGAATATGTATGGGATTCCAAGGCTTTGGGTGATCGCTTTGACTTTTGTGCCGACCTCGAGGCACAACTCCTCGGACTCAATCACGCACGGCCCAGCTATCAACACGAGCGGCTGTTCATCCCCGATCTCGATGCCGCCGACATTTGCCATCACTTTTGCAATCATATTTCACCATTCATTATCGCCGATTCCACCCTCTTCAGGTCGTCCATTGTATCGACTCCCATCGGCCGACTCTCGACTTCCACCATTTTGATGCGATATCCGTGCTCAATAGCTCTGAGCTGCTCCAACGATTCGGCGAGTTCGAGCGGCGTCGGGTCTAACGAAGAAAACTGGATCAGGAAGTCCTTTGTGTAGGCATACAAGCCGACGTGACCGTAAATCGGCCGACCCTGAAGGGGTTTTCTCTCATAAGGTATCGGACTGCGAGAGAAATAAAGGGCATAGTTGTTGACATCAACAACAACCTTGACCAGGTTCGGCTCTTTGGCGGATTCGGGGTCTATAGGGGTCATCAAGCTGGTCATAACAACTTTCGGATCGCACGCAAAAGGCTCCAGCGCAAGCTCGATGGAGGCAGGATCAATCAGCGGCTCATCACCCTGCACGTTGACTATTATATCTGCGTCGAGATCGGCCGCGGCTTCGGCGAGTCGATCAGTGCCGGAGCGGTGACGCGAAGAGGTCATCGCGACCTCTCCACCAAACCCTTTAACCACATCTGCAATATCGACATCACAAGTCGCCACGATGACGCGCGATACCCCTGCCGCTTCAGATGCGCGTTCATAAACCCACTGTATCATCGGCTTGCCGCACAGGTCAACCAACGGCTTGCCGGGAAATCTGGTCGCTGCCATCCGAGCGGGTATTATTACAACTGATTTCATAGTCGGATTCTAGCACACGAATAGCGCGGCAGGCAACCGTTTTTTATCACCCCACCTCCATCCTTTTCTCGCATCAATTTGCCGATTTTTGACCAGTTCTGATGAACATGATAGACTATAGTAGCCTGTCGGCGTCAGCCGACGCAAATGGTCCGCTGGGGGTGCCTCGATGAACGGGGCTGAGAAGCTCAAATGAGCTAACCCTTTGAACCTGCGCAAGGAGAATGCAGTGCGTTTTCATCCCTCGTGGAGTGATCCACGACTTGCAGGGAAGCGGAGAGGGTGCTTTTAGGCCGTGAGTCCCCATCTCCGGAGGATTCACGGCTTTTGTAATTTTAAGGTTCAGATGCGATGATAAAGGGTTTATACGTTATAACGGACGAAGTTCTGCGGCCCGGCAGAACCCACAAAATGATCGCACAGGCCGCCCTCGAAGGCGGTGCGCGATTGATTCAAATGAGGGATAAGAGCATTTCAGACAGGGCATTTTTCGAATCGGCAATGGAAATCCGAAGATTATGCAAAGATGCTGGAGCGTTGTTCTTTGTAAATGACAGAATACACATAGCTGCGGCCGTCGGTGCGGATGGGGTGAATATCGGCCAAAGCGATTTGCCTATAGGTGCGGTAAGAAAAATACTCGGGGATAAGGCTATTATCGGAGTGTCGTGCGACTGCGTTGAGCAGGCGATGGAAGCGCAAAACGATGGCGCGGATTATATAGGATATGGCCCTGTCTTTGCGACTTCCACCAAACTCGACACTGGCCCGGTGTCGGGGTTAGACATTTTGAAGTGCGTATGCCGTGACATAAAAGTGCCTGTGGTGGCGATTGGTGGCATTGATAGGACCAATATAGACCAGATCGCGGCCTCCGGGACTGCGAGCGCGGCGGTTATTTCAGCGGTGGTATGCGCCGATGATATGAAATCAGCTACGAGCGAACTTATAAGGAGGTATGAGGCGAAACGGCCCAAGTAGTGGCCGGGTAGCCTCGCTGCCTGATATGACACAATTGGAAGCGGCCCGAAAGGGCAGGATTACCGAGGAGATGGTGCGAGTCGCGAATGACGAAGGGGTCGATATTGACCTGCTGGTCAAACGCGTAGCAGCCGGGACTGTTGTCATTCCCAAAAACGTGAATCGCGACTTGAAAAAGGTCGGAGGAGTCGGGGTTGGGCTTAGAACTAAAGTGAATGCTAATATAGGCACCTCCGCGACATTTCCGGATGTAAAAGATGAGCTTGCCAAACTCAAGGTGGCTCTCGATGCCGGAGCCGACGCGATGATGGACCTGTCGACTGGCGGAGATCTGACCCAGATTCGCAGGGCGATTCTCGATAACTGCGGCGTCGCGCTGGGGACGGTGCCTATCTACGAATGTGCTGTCAACGTGGTGGGCGTTCACGGCGGGATAGTCAAAATCACAGCTGAGGATCTGCTGGGGACGATCGAGCGACAGGCGAAGCAGGGGGTGGACTTTATGACCCTGCACTGTGGAATCACAATGGAGAGCATAGGCAGACTCCGTGACCAGGGACGATTGACCGATGTGGTCAGCCGGGGCGGCGCGTTTCTTGTAAGCTGGGTGCTGGCAAACGAAAAAGAGAACCCACTTTACGAGCGGTATGACGATATATTGGCTCTGGCGCGTGAGTATGACATCACTTTGAGTCTTGGCGATGGATTCCGGCCGGGCTGCCTTGCGGACGCGACAGATCGAGCGCAGATTCAGGAGCTGATTATCCTCGGCGAACTAGTTAAACGTGCGAGAGATGCCGGGGTTCAGGCGATGGTGGAAGGGCCGGGGCATGTGCCTCTGAATCAAATCGCGACTAATATGCAGATTCAAAAGCGGCTGTGTGAAAACGCTCCATTTTATGTGCTCGGGCCGCTGGTGACTGACGTGGCACCGGGATACGATCATATTACCTCCGCTATAGGAGGTTCCATCGCAGCGATGAACGGTGCGGATTTTATCTGTTATGTGACGCCGAGTGAGCATTTGGGCCTGCCGACCGTCGAGGACGTAAAAGAAGGCGTGATCGCTGCGCGAATAGCGGGACACGCCGCGGATATAGTGAAGGGCCTGCCTGGGGCCGCCGAGTGGGATCGGCAGATGGCCATCGCTCGAAAAGCCAGGGATTGGCCGAAACAGCTCGAACTTGCTATCGACCCGGTCAAGGCGCGTGAGGTATATGAAAAGCGTTCCGGAGGAGTGGATGAGGTGTGTTCGATGTGTGGAGAGTTGTGCGCGATGAAGGTGGTAGAGGAGCAGTTGGGGAAGCCGAGTTCGTGTTAGGTAGATTGTGAAAATATCCGAATTTGGCGGCGAGGCCGCTATTATCAACTTGATACGAGAGAAGTTCGGCACGGCGGAACAGGGTGATCTTACCCTTGGAATCGGCGATGACGCCGCTCTTATCCGGTCTGGGGATAAATTTGTGGTCGTCACCACCGATCTGCTCATCGAGAACACCCACTTCCGAATGGATTTGATTGATCCATATCAACTCGGCTGGAAAAGCATTGCGGTCAATTTGTCTGATATAGCGGCGATGGGCGGGACGCCTACATATTCGTTCGTCTCCATCGGATTGCCCGATATGGAAGTTGAAATAATCGAATCCATATTCGATGGAATGCGGGATGTGTCGGATACATTCGGAAGCTCGCTTGCCGGAGGGGACACCGTTGCGAGCGAGGCTGGAATTGTCATAAATGTGACGCAGCTTGGGTCTGTTGAAGCCGATCGGGTCGCTTGCAGGGATGGCGCAAAACCCGGAGATGCCATTCTGGTCACAAACACGATAGGAGATTCGCGAGCGGGGCTGGAACTGCTGTTGAAGTTTGGATTGGAACAAGCCCGCCGGGCAAGTGAGTCGTGTGTGGTTCATCATCTGCAGCCGGAGCCTAGGATCGCAGAAGCCCGTGCGGCGGTCTCCACCGGTAAAGTGCATGCTATGATGGATTTGAGCGATGGGCTTGCCTCGGATCTTCAAAAACTGTGCTGTGCTTCTGGTGTGGGCGCGAGGGTGATGGCGGGGGCGGTGCCGGTCTCGAAAGATACACACATCGCCGCCGCCCGGCTCGATCTGGACGCCGTTCGATTGGCTGTGGAAGGCGGAGAGGACTATGAACTGCTTCTCACCTGCTCCACCAAATCGGCGGTCGCGGTGGCCCGGGCGATCTCAACTACGGGATCATCCGCTCGAGTTATTGGGGAAATAGTGGAGGGTGACGGGGTAGTTTTGGCTATGCAAAACGGTTCGGAGGAGTCGATAGGAGGGAGCTGGGAGCACTTTTGAGCGCTTCTGTGCGAGCGAAAACACGTTGAAGTTGACTGTATTGACCAACAGCCTGGATGAAACGATAGATTTGGGGCGGCGAATCGGAAAACTGCTGAAGCCTGGCGATGTGATTGCGCTGTATGGGGATTTGGGGGCAGGCAAAACGACGCTGACCCGAGGAATAGCTGATGGGCTTGGTTTGGAGGCCGATATTCACAGCCCTACATTTACGTTGATCCACGAACACCCTGGAATCATCCCGCTTTATCACGTCGATTTGTATCGGCTATCGGGTGAATATGAGGTAGAGGCTCTCGGCCTCGATGAGTATCTATACAGTAATGGGGTCACGATCATCGAATGGGCGGACAGAACGGCAGCGACCTTGCCTGCCGACCGGCTCGATATTGATCTAAAAATAGCCGACAACGATCATCGGAAGCTGTTGATAAAGGCTGATTCCGCACGTTTTGAGACAATTATAGAGGCGTTGAATGCTAACACTGGCGATTGATTCATCGCAGGATATTTGCACCCTGGCGATCGGGCGCGGAACATCGGTGGTCGCTGAATATCATTTCGCGCACAAGATGAACCTGCTTCGTCGGTTGCTGCCCAATATAGACAGTATATTGTCCGACAACGAATTGACAACTTCGGACATTGACGCGATTATCTTCGGATCGGGGCCAGGTTCGTTTACGGGGCTGAGGATCGGAGGGACGACCGCCAAATCGCTGGCGTATGTGCTTGGCAAACCGATAGTCGCCGTTGGAACGCTGGATGCTATGGCTTATGGAGCGACAACTGCAGAAGATAGCTTGATCTGTCCGATGATCTTCGCGAGGGTCGACGAGGTCTATTGGGGATTATTTGAAGCGGGGGGAAATCGGCTGACGGATTATGCCGTATCTTCAATCTCGGATGTGCTTGATGACCTCGTCAACAGGAAAAAGCGAGTGCATTTTTGTGGGACCGGAGCGCGGAGGAATTGGGAGACTATCGCGGCGAAATTGGCGGAATCGGCCACTTTAGCCCCTCAATGGAACGATTATACTCGGGGCGCGGCATTGATCGATTTGGGGCTGAAGCGATTGGATGCGGGGGATGTCGAGGATGCGATGACGCTTAGCCCGATATATGTGCGTAAACCAATGGCGAAGACCCTATCGGAGCAAAACAATCGGGGCGGTGTGTCTGGAACACCACCCCGATGAAGTATTGAATGTCAGCCGTTCTTCTTTTCGAAGTCATTCATAAACTCAACCAGTGCGTCTATGGCTGCTACGGGAACGGCATTGTAGATGCTGGCGCGGATCCCGCCAACTGATCTATGGCCTTTTAAGCCGATCATTCCGGCTTTCTTCGCTTCAGAAACAAATGCTGTCTCGAGTTCTTCGCTGGGGAGCCTCCAGACCACATTCATAATCGAACGGTCGGCTTTGTTGACAGGGCTTCGCCAGAAGTCGCTGGAGTCGATAGTGGAGTAAAGCGCTCCCGCCTTGGCTTCGTTGATCTTCTGAACTGCTGCGATGCCGCCCAGCGACTCCATCCACTCCATCACGAGCTTGAGTATGTATATCCCCCAGGTGTTCGGAGTGTTGTAGAGGCTGCCGTCATCAGCATGAGTCTTATACCGCAAAAATATCGGCGTGGTGTCCGGAGTTCGCTCGATGAGATCGTTTCGGATGATTACCAGTGCAAGGCCGGATGGGCCGATGTTTTTCTGCGCTCCCGCGTATATCATGCCGAAATTGTTGACATCGATCACTCTGGACATTATCTCGCTGGACATATCCGCTATCAACGGCGCATCGGTTTTCGGAAACGCCGAATATCGTATCCCTCCGATGGTCTCATTAGAACAGATATGCACGTACGCGGCGTCGGAAGAAAGGTTCATCTCGGATTGCAGAGGCATCCGAACATAGTTCTCCTCCTTGCCCGACCAGGCAACATTGGCCGCACCGCCGAGCTTGGCTTCTTTTATCGCCTTAGAGGCCCAGCTTCCCGTGTCGACATAATCGGCAACCTGGCCTTGTGCTCTCAGATTCATAGGGATCATCGCGAATTGCAGACTCGCCCCGCCCTGCAGGAACAGCACCTTGTAGTTGTCCGATATGCCCATCAACTGTCGGACCTTCGACTCTGCCTCATCCACCACCGACTGAAATTCCTTTGAGCGGTGGCTCATTTCCATCACGCTCATACCTGATCCGCTCAGATCGAGCAGCTCAGACTGAGCCTTTGTCAACACCTCCAGCGGCAGCGCCGCAGGACCCGCATTAAAATTGTATACACGTGTCATAATGAACCTCCCAAAGGTATTTCCTTGGGATTATTAAGCGAATTGATGGTCTAATCCTCCGAAAACCGGCTGCAAATACGAGAATCCGCAAGAAAAACTGTTATTCTTTCCTGGTCGGCGCCACTTCTTTAGATTTTTCCGAGAATCCGGTTATGATTATGCCGCTGGCGAGTTTGAATGGCACCCCCGGGTCAGTGTCGTTTGGATAATAGGTGATAGTATAGGACAATTCGACCGCGTCGGGCGCGGATTGAGCGAAGCGCAGAAACTGGCTGTCCATCTGCGCCGCCGCATATGCCGCGCCTTTTGTCGCAAGGGCCGCCTTCAACAACTCCCATTGCTCCTCGTTCAGTTTTTGTACGTCGAGTTTACTCTGTGCCATCTCCGTGCGCTGCGCACCAGTGAGTGCCGCATAAAGGCGAAGAATGTGGCGGTTGCGAGCGGATTCCCCGGCGCCTAACCGAATCATCATCGGATCGGTCATGATGGTGTTATCCAACTGCTCGTCCCTGAGGTCGGCAATCTGAGCCATGTCCTCTATCAGCAGGCCATTATTGAGTTTCGCCCGCTCCGTCCAATATTTTAACCACACCTCCGGCACCGCCCACGTGCGCTTGCTAAACCAGTCCTTATCTCGAAACAGCAGCACCCTGCCGGCTTTGGTCCAGTTGGAGCCGTAGGTATTGCTAATCATCTCAAGTTGCTCTCCGAGGGTTCTTTCCACGGAGTCGATTGCGGGAGCTCCGCCAGGGAAGCAATCCGAGACGACATTGAATTTGACCTTGTCCGGCCCTATCTGCACGGGCGCATTGGCCAGGGTCTTCAAAATAACAGGCAGGGTTGCTGTAGTGGAGGCGCCAAACAACTTGAACCGGGCGCGCAGTTCAGGGTCTGAAGTGATGTCCCTCGTGGGCGCTTTTTGCTCCTGGGCTTTATTGGCGGCTATGAGCATATCGCCCCTAAGTTGTGCGCCGACCTCATCTTTAGACTTGCCGGATTTGAGGCTGATTATAGCTTTGCCAAGGGCATTCCCCATGAGGCTGGATGGTTCGAACAATGGGATGTCGAACGAATCGACGCCGGAGCCGATGGTGATCCGGCCGAGCATATCTTTTGATAGTATGTCACTCTTTGTGTCTCTCCGGTTGATGGTGATTTGGAGTTTGTCGAATTTTGCCAGCAACGCCGAGTGATCTTCGGAGTCACCGATGCTGCGCATCA
Organism: Armatimonadota bacterium; assembly: GCA_012522555.1. Lineage (GTDB taxonomy): Bacteria > Armatimonadota > UBA5829 > UBA5829 > UBA5829 > DTKD01. The sequence goes on along the minus strand of JAAYKG010000247.1, from coordinate 1,184 downwards.
GCGAATTGTAGGAATCGGCGATCCGACGCACCGTGCTCTGGAGTTCAACCGGCAGTTCCGCCACCGGAAAGCCCACTTCGGTTCCTTGCACAAAAGCTCCTCGAGCGTCGGAAAAGTTGGTCATTAGATCGGCAACATCTCGGCCGAGAGGCTCGGTAGCCAGCACATATCGCCATGGATCTGAGTTTTTGAGCTTGTCGGCATCGGCGCGGCTCAAAGAGCCAAGGTTCACCATGTCCGCGAGGGCGTTCTCACGTTTGCCGCGTGCCTGAGCGGACTGCTCGGAATCCTGATCCGCTCTCAGCGATTCCTCTTCTAATCGCGCGTTTTTGTCCTGCCATAATCTATAGGTTGGCTTGCCGTTCTCCGAACCGCTGCTCCATCTGAAGCGCAAAGTTGAAGCCAGGTGGCGCATCAGATCGGCGAGCTTCATATCGGTGACCTGTATGATGACCTTGCGATCCCGCACGGCCCAGTCCTGGTCGTTCAGACCTGCCGATAGCTTGATTCCAGCGGATTCGCTGAGTTGCGCAACCACTTCAGAAATCGCCAGCCCGTCCGCGCTGAGCGTTATTTTTTGTTCCAGACGAGGATCGTCACCTTTGGAAATTGAGTCACCGGTAGATTGCTGTGCCTGACATTGAGCTGCGCCAAAAGAAGCAAAGATGCATACAGCACAAAGAATTCGCCGAAGAATCATATGATCAAACCACCCTGCAGGATATCGCTTATATTTACGAACTTGAGTGCAGTGTTGTTCCTGTTAAGCTTCGGGCCAGGATGTCTGCCGCGCCGCAGGCGGCCTCACCATATTAAAACGCCAAATCCGACCACACCGCATCATCGGCCAGCCGCGCCGCAATATCGACTCCATAAAAATCGCCGATCGGCTCCAAAATTTCCGGATTATTGGACCACACCCGCGACAGCGCATCTCTTACCACTTTCACGCCCGCCGCAGACATTTTACCCAAAGGTCGGCGGCATGCTCCCGCCGGCATACCCAAACCTGCCATCATCGTTTTGACAGCGACCGGGTTGCGATAGCGATCGGAGACTTTCACTGTTTGTTTGTCGGGCATAACGCGTTCGTTGTCGACTTTCACCGTCACAGCGCCCAGCAGCGGCGCGGCGGCGTCATGCAAGCTCCGGGCTTTTTCAGTATCCCCTGCGATAACGGAGTT
>JAAYKG010000246.1 GCA_012522555.1 Armatimonadota bacterium | reverse complement strand
ATCCCGAGCATCGGCCGCGGAATCGCGCGGTCTCGAATAAAAAAGGAGACCAAAGACCCCATGATGCTGGACTTCTCCGGAGGGACAGCCCGAAACTATGGGGTTTCATCCAAGACGCCGACTGTGGTCGTTATAGATAAAACAGGAGTTATACGAGCCATCGCCAAGCAGGCGTTCGACAAAGCCGCGTTCGACAGAGTGAACGCCGCGATAGATGAGGCGTTGAAATAGATGCCAGGCCGGTTGCAGGCTGATTGTCGCTTACAACCGGCCGGACTATTTACTGATTGTAAAGCGGAGACATCTCGCGCAAACGCTCAACTATGCCGGGCAGCGTGTCGAGAACTTTTTCTATTTGCTCTGGGGTGTTGTCGTTGCCGAGCGTCATTCTGAGGGAGCCATGCGCCTGCTCGTGCTTCAATCCAAGCGCCATCAGCACATGAGAAGGATCGAGTGATCCGGATGTGCAAGCAGACCCCGACGATACGCAGATCCCGTTCATGTCCATAAGCAGGATCATAGACTCCCCTTCGATACCATCAAATGAAAAGTTGACGTTATTGGGCAGTCGATTGACCCGGTCGCCATTCAGCCTGATGTCTTTGATTCGGGATTCTATTCCGGCGATTAACATGTCACGCAGTTTTGTCGTTGCGACAGATTCCTCAGCCATTCGCACCTGCGCCAACTCCGCCGCCTTACCCAGCCCGACAATGCCTGCTACATTATGGGTGCCCGCGCGCCGATTATTTTCTTGACCGCCTCCACGCATAAACCTGTCGATCCTCGCGCCCTTTCGTATATACATAGCGCCGACGCCCTTCGGCCCGTATAGCTTATGCGCAGACAGTGCCAAAGAATCGCAGCCGATGACGTTAACATCCACCGGAATATGCCCGACAGTCTGGACGGTATCCGTATGGAAATGGATTCTTCTCTCCCGCGTGATTCTACCGATTTGCCCCACTGGTTGGATTGTCCCAATTTCGTTGTTTGCGTGCATAATTGTAACCAACACTGTCTGGTCGGTGATAGCGTCTTTGAGCTCATCGATATTAACCAGACCATCCGAATCGACTTCCAGGATCGTGGCAGTCCCGCCTTGCTTCTCCAAAAGATGGACAGGCTCCAGGATCGCGTGATGCTCGATCTTACTGGTAATGACATGGCTGCCCTTCTTTGCTTTTGCCGAAACGACCCCATTCACAGCCCAACTGTCTGATTCGGTGCCGCCGCTAGTGAAGAAAACCTCATCGGAGTGTGCGCCGATCAAAGCAGCCACTCTCTCTCGCGCTTCCTCCACAGCTTCACTTGCTTTGCGGCCGATAGAATATAAAGTCGAGGCGCTGCCGAACTGATCCGTAAGAAACGGCATCATGGCGTCGAGCACCTCTTTATCAATCGGCGTAGTAGCAGCGTGGTCGAGATATATAATATCACTCATCAGGTATTGTTCCTCCCGGAAAACGGCGGGCGCTTTCACGATTATATTTTGCTCATACGCACCTTGCTTGTCAAGCTCCACTGTTAGAGGAAATAACAGCACAAAACGGTAAACAAACAGTGTATGGCATAAAAGCTGTTACGGAGTATGGATATGAACCCCAAGCCACGATTTATGGGTCACAGACTTGTGGAGTTTTCAGGGTCGGCAAAAGAGACTATGCGGGAAATTGCCGACAGACTGGCTCCGTACGAACGGTTGATTGTGGAAGGCTGGGTGCAGCGCCAATGCGACACCTGGCAGCCCCCCGCATTCAGCCGTGACGATCTGACGCATGTGTTTGGCGACATCGTCAGTGCAGTATTTCGTGCGATGCAAAGCGGTGAACTTGAACGGTGTATAGATCATTTGGAGAGAGCCGGCGCTCAATTGGCTGAGAGGCAGTTTCCATTCGATGCGCTGATTATCAGCGTTCATTTTTTCGAAGAGACATATCTGCAGTATTTGCTCCATCCAACGCCCGAGAAACCCGGCAGGTGGCTGGTTACGATAGACGAATTTCTGCACGTTGCACTTGCGGCGATATCTAACGCCTATTTTGAGGCCTACCGAAAAGAACTGCTGGAATCCGCAGAAATAGGCCGCACGGCACAAGAAGGCTTGTTGGCGGAAATACCCGGCCAGGTAGCTGATCTGGAAGTAGCCCAGAGCTACATTTCCGCGCAGGCAAAAGCCCGTCTGGGCGGGGACTTTCTGGATCATTTTACGGCGGAGCCTGGCATTGAAGTGTTCTTGATAGGCGATTTATCGGGGCACGGACTGGAGGCTGCTGCTGATTCGTTGACTATACGGTCACTATTCAGAGGTTTTATGCGAGAACAGCCGGATTTGTCGCTGGCGATGGAGAGACTCAACGAAGTTGTTTATGATGAATTAAGGCCGGGTCATTTTGCGACCGCTCTTGCTTTTTCATATGATGGCGAGGGGCAAATCCAAATCGTCAATGCCGGCCATCCGCCACCAGTGCTATGCTCCGGCCCGCGCCCCGAATCACACGGCATAGCTTTGGCTGTGCAGCACGGATCGACATATGAGGTTCAGAAGGTAGAGTTATTGCCGGGAGCGGTATTCGTCGCCTTTACTGATGGCTTGATCGAATCTCACGGGCCGGATGGCATGTATGGCGAAGAGCGGTTAGTAGAAACAGTTGCAGCAATGGCCGATTGTACGCCAAAGGCTATTATTCGTCGGCTTCTCGAAGAATCGAGACGTTTTTCAAGTGGAAGATTTGCCGATGACGTGGCTGTTTTGGCGTTGAGGCGCACCGACAAATCTTGTCCGCTCTCCAATTAGACAGTCGATTCTTCGTTGGCGCGGTTTTCAATTCGCCGAATAGCTTTATTGATGTATTCTTTGACCTCTATGTGATCAGGCCCTTTGTCGATATAACATATCTGGCCACACCACGGGCAAGTAGCGCTATCTGATGAGTCATCAAAATAATCGATAGCAAGTTGAGTACAGCAGTTAGGGCATTGGGCATGCCAATCCACTCTAACTTTTATCATCGCTTTCACCGTCCGCTTTCGCAGGCCCCACTCGGGCTGGCCCCTCCGGCGAGAGTATAGCGCTAGATCACGGCCAATCAGGCCGCGACTTCCTGCATCAACTCGTCGGGGATATCAAAGTTTGCGTATGCTTGCTGAACGTCGTCATTTTCGTCCAACGCATCCAGCAATCTAAGGATTTGACTCGCTTCCTTGCTATCCTCGATCTTTACGGTGCTTTGGGGGAGCATGGTCACTTCGGCGCTAGCATATTCTATACCCGCCTCTGTGAGCGCTTCTCGAACCTTTGCCAGATCACCTGGCTGACAAATCACTTCGATGATATCATCTTCCACCCGAATGTCTTCGGCGCCCGCATCCACAGTCGCCATCATCACGGAATCTTCGTCGGACGCTGCCGCCGGAATCTCTACCCGACCGACCTGTCGAAACATCCAGGCCACACATCCGCTCTCACCCAAATTACCTCCACACTTGGTGAAAATATTACGAAGCTCCGCCACCGTGCGGTTTCGGTTATCGGTCAGGCAGGCTGCCAACACGGCAACGCCTCCCGGCCCGTAACCTTCATACGTGATTTCTTCATAGTTTGCTCCGTCTACATCGCCGGATCCGCGCTGTATCGCGCGCTTGATGTTGTCTGCGGGCATGCTGTTTTCGCGACCTTTTTGGATCGCCAGTTTCAGTCTCAAGTTGGCGTCGGGATTACCACCGCCCTCTTTTGCCGCGACAATGATTTCTCGGGCAATTTTTGTAAAAAGCTTGCTCCTTACGGCGTCCTGTTTGCCTTTGCGCAAACGGATATTGTGCCATTTGGAATGCCCTGCCATCTGGTTAATCTCCTTGAAATAAACGTAACAAAACACAGCCGAGCCGAAGCACTTCGTGTGCCGACGACGGGCTATCAGTGCAGGTAGACCAGGAGAGTGAGGATAGAGACAGACACCTTGTTCTCCGAAAACGTCCTACTTGCCTTCTAACGAAATATATCACTAAATCTGCAATCCGTCAAGGCTTTGAGCCAAATTTGTGCCAAATTCCTCAGGGCAATTGCACTAAAATCGCACCAGTATCCTAGCAAGGAAATCGTTATCCCAGCTGGCCTTGTTTATTTTTCGCCTGATGCGAATTCCAGTCGCGCAGTCACAGCTGCGCCGCAAGCTCTTGCCGTCATACCTCCACCAGATATACTGGCTACTTCGACAATACTGTCAAATGTACCTCTTTTTAATATGTGTCACCACAAGCATGCATCTGTCATCAAACAAATTCGTATGCGTAGGCCCTGGGGGGTGAGGGGCAAGTCCGCTAAACCGAACGGGCTGGGATGAGGGGTCAGCTTTTTAAGTATCTTCCCCCCTGCGGAATAAGTCTTGCGGCTATCTATGCGGCCAATCTCTCAACTGCCGACTCATTGAATCGTCAAACTCTTCCCATTCCCATTCCCGTGCAGCCTGGGCCATACGCCTTCTGCGAATCACAAAAGCGACGATCACAAGTATCGACATAATGGCACCGCCAAAAGCGCTGGCGATTTTCCACATTCTGAGCAGTCGATATCGCTTGCTTATACTGCCAACCCACTCATCAATAAATTGGTCTTCGGTTTTGCCGGTCGCTTTCAACAAAGCTTTGTCAAATGATCCTGATTTCGCAAGTTCAGCCAGCAGTTTTTTCGGCGCGGATTCGCCATATTCTTTGACCATAAAGCGTACCGCCGAGGCCGATTGGGAGTAAGCCAAATCTACACGCTTATCCGGAAAGGAGGTTCTCAAATTGGATAAGGGGATAAGGGTGCTTTCCGACGCGGCTTCGGCGACTCGCTCATTATCGGGATCGGGATACGGCTCAGATTCATACTTCGCCAACCCTTCGTTCACCCATAAAGGCAGAGCGCCGGCCTGGTTCCCCAGTATCCGGAAGATAACCGCGTGGGTGATCTCGTGAGCCATAACAGTCTTCATCGCGACAAACGCCCCGCTGGCGTCCACAGAAATGCGTTCATCGCCGGAGCGAGCTGTGCCGACAGTGTATCGATCCTTATGACCACCCTCACGAGTAAACGTATGGTGTGTGCGGTAGACCATCAGCGGCATCGGCCTGTTTGGCTCTATATGATAGCCGAGACTTTTGGAAATTCGTTGAAATTCATCGGATGCGGCTTCCGCGGCGGATTCGGCAAGATACGGGTCGGCAGGGTCGTAGAATACGGTGAAATACGGCGTTTTCATCATAGCGGTGAGTACCGTTGCAGCAATCGTGGCGCTAGAAAACGACAATACTAAGGTGAGCAATAAAAAAATCTTCAGCCATCGCAGCAAATTCGGTCCTCAATTCACTAACTAGTCACCCGCACCACCACCAACGACATATCATCGTGCGGTTGCCCGGCATAATCTGATACGGTTTGAATCACTTTATCGGCGAGACAATCCGCACTGAGATGAGAATTCGCGATAACCAACTCCTTCAATCGCAACAGCCCAAACTGCTCTGTCACCCCTGCTTCGGTGATGCCGTCCGACCCGAAAAAGACTATATCATCCTTTTGAAGGTCGATATCGGTCTCGGAATACTCCGATTCCGCAATCCCCAAAACCGGACCAGTCGGGTAAAAGTCTATACACAATCCCTCCCGGCACAAGAATGCAGGCTCGTGGCCGGCGTTTACGATTGTAAGGTGCCGGTCGTGCGGTGTCAACCAACCATAAGCCATCGAAACCAGCACGTCATAAGGAGTCTCTTTTGCCAGCACGCGATTGGTCTGGCGAACGACCTCTGCCGCATTCGCAGCTCCCTTATAATACCCACCCGAAATGAATTTAACCGCTGCCACAAGGGTAGCCGCCGCTATTCCGTGGCCGCTGATGTCCGCCAATTTGAGGGTGACAACACCATCGTCCTTCCAGAATTTTACGCTCCAATAGTCCCCTCCTACCTCTTGAGCAGGGACCAGCCTGCCCGCAAACTCGAAGCCTGGGATTTCGGGGATGACTTTCGGAAGCAAGTAATGCTGGATGGATTTAGCCACTCTAAGCTCATTGGACAGGCTCTCGGCGCGTCTGTGCCTGATTGTCTTTTTCAGAACATCGGCGCGAGCTTCACTAAAAGCCGATGAGATGATATTAGCGAAATGCACAATTGTTCGACAGTCGCACGACTCGTTTTTGTGGCCGGTGTCGATGATCGCATCGAGAAGGCGGTCTCTAAATAGTTCTGTGAGCTTGGCCTCGTCCATCTGTTTAAGCACGATTCCGGCAAGTTCATAAGAAGTTTTATAGATGTCCTCCCTGGCGCTATCGAAGTTTCTTAAAGCGTCGCTGTAGCCGAGCAGTAGTTCCCAAACAAGCGCTTCAGTGGTTCGCGACAGCTTTTCTCCACGCTTTGCCATCTCGCTGGCCCACGCCTTATGGGCCTTCTTTTGCT
>JAAYKG010000041.1 GCA_012522555.1 Armatimonadota bacterium | reverse complement strand
ACCGTCATCATCAGATGCACCCACTGATCCACCGATATTTTCGATCCATCTGAAAAATAATACGCGAATCCGCCTTCTTCGCGTGCATCACTATTCGGCTGAACCTCAACAATGTCACTCCATTTGATCTTTCCCTGCTCGACCTGCCGCATCACCTCGCACATTATGGTGGTTTTTATGGTGCTGGCTGTCGGGAAAGGCTCGTCACCGTTGCGGCTAATGACCATGTCGGGCTTGCCGCGCAGATGGAGATGATATCCAAGTGTCCCGTTAAACTGCTCGGCGAGATTATCGAGCTTGGCCTTAAGCTCCGTCAGGGTTTCGGCGTTAACCGAACAACCGGCTGAAAGGATCATACCTACCAACATTGTAGCAATCCAACAACGGGTCAACATCCACCTCCATAAATTAAAAAGAAAAGCGGCTCCGGCGAAGGAGCCGCCCGTCATAGCGGACGCTTGCGCGTCAGAATCGACCTATCCCATCGAAATGGCTTCGGTCGGACATGCGTCTACACACGCCTCACAGTCGATGCACGTATTCTCATCGACCACCGCAAGATTATCCTCGATTGTAATTGATTCAACCGGACAGGCCTCTACGCACGCGGCACAGCCTGTGCAGGTATCTTTGTCTACCTTTGCTGGCATATTCCCTCCAATAAGTTAAGCTAATCGGTACAACCATTATAAGCGGCAGGCGCGATTACTTCAACAGGGTTGTCCGGTTATAGTTCCCCTTAAATACCCGGTATGCTATAATGAGGCGCCAAGGGTGCTCTCGATGTGGTCAGTGGACAGTGGAACGCAGCATTTCAGGCATTCAAGCCCGAGATCGCAAGACTCGGTGGGGCCGTCGAGGAGGCCAAGTAACATAGGTTGCACAAGCGCATTCATCGTAGGGTTGCTCATAGCTGTGGGGATATGCGCCATATTCCCCTTCTTGGCTCTGGACAAGGTCTTTGAGACACTGTTCGTGATTCTGGCCGTAGCGGTCGGAATCGAAGCGTTGTATAGAAGGAGCAAAGGGTTATAGTGATCCACCCCAAGCCTTGACACAAACCCGGCAGGCTCCTACAATTGGGGTGGTGCGCGCTCTTTTCCTTGGGCGCGCACAATGAATGACAGAGGTATGCCTAAATGAAGGACCTAGCAGCACTTGCAAAGCCGCAGTTTACGTCATCACTGCACCCGGGTTTTGCTCCGGCAGCCCTTGCCAATCGAGCCTTTTTGAAAATGGTCGATGAGCTTGAACAGCCCGAACCACTCGTATTCGCGCTGGAGCGCGGCAACGGCCAGATTTCGGTCTTCAGCACAAGATGTTTCCCTGAAGACCACGAGAACGCCCATCTCAACCTGCCTTATGCGGAGCGAACAGTCAAAATGCTCCTGTGGCAGCGCGGAGGATGGAAAGTGATGGTCGGCGGACCTAAGAGTGTTGGAGAGCACATTAAAAAGGTATACTCTGCCGACGGCCCACGTGTATTCGATTTCGATTTTATGGGCAACGTCTACGAGAATCCTTTTACTGTGGAAGTTATTACTGCCGCTGAGATTCCCGCGCCATTTGAGGGCACAATGACTTTGGGTGGACATCTCGACGGGTGCCGAATCGGTTTCGACCTCGGCGCAAGCGATCGAAAAGTTTCTGCTGTTATTGATGGAGAAGCGGTTTACACAGAAGAAGTAAACTGGGACCCCAGGGGCAACACTGATCCCAGCTATCACTACAACGAAATCAACACAGCCCTTAAAACCGCTGCAAAACATATGCCCAGAGTGGATGCAATCGGCGGCAGCGCGGCGGGTATCTATCTCAATAACAGAGTGCGAATGGCGTCGCTGTTTAGAGGTGTTCCAAAGGAATTATACGATACCAAGCTGGCAGTTCTTTTCACCGATTTGCAAAAGGAGTGGGGTGGGGTTCCATTCGACGTGGTAAACGACGGCGAAGTGACGGCGCTTGCTGCGGCTATGGGCCTCGATGATACTGCGGTTCTGGGAATCGCTCTTGGCTCTTCTGAAGCCGGCGGATATGTGACTCCCGAAGGCGAGATCACTACGTGGCTCAACGAATTGGCGTTCTGCCCGATCGATTATGATCCAAAGGGCGGGGTTGATGAGTGGTCGGGGGATACCGGTGTCGGTGCGCAGTATTTTTCACAGCAGGCCGTCTTTAGACTCGCTCCAGCAGCCGGTATCGAGATCGACGAAACCGTCGGGTTGGCGGAGAGACTCAAGTCTGTTCAGGATCTGCTCGAGGCAAATGACGAGCGAGCGCTCAAGATTTGGGATTTGCTCGGTAATTATCTCGGCTACGGAATCGCTTACTATGCGCAGTTCTACACGCTCAAGCACGTGCTGATTCTCGGTCGAGTGACCAGTGGACAGGGCGGCACGATTATGCTCGAGAAGGCGAACGAAGTTCTCGCGGCGGAGTTCCCGGAACTCGCGGGCAGCATAACTCTACACCTGCCGGATGAGAAGACTCGCCGTGTTGGCCAAGCTGTGGCCGCAGCGAGCCTGCCGATTATTAAGAAGTGAGACATTAGCCGATCCGGCGCGCGGACGCAGATATCCACGGTCGAGATCGACAAATCACGCGTGCACGAAAGGAATACAATGGACTTCAAGATTGACTCGGCAACAGTTTACGTGCCGGACGGGTCGTCTGTTGATGACGCGGTTGCTAGGACTACACACATGGCGATTTCGGCCCATCAGGATGACATCGAGATTATGGCCTATCACGGCGTGGTGGAGTGCTTCGGCAGAGACGACAGGGCTTTTATGGGCGTGGTCGTTACTAATGGCAGTGGCAGCCCACGCGATGATCTTTATGCCGACTATACAGATGAACAAATGCAGAAGGTGCGCCGCGTCGAGCAGATGAAGGCCGCGTTTGTGGGCGAGTATTGCGCACAGGCGCTGCTGGATTTCCCAAGCGGTGCGGTAAAAGACGCCAAGAGCACGGATGTTGTGGACGATATCACGCAGTTGCTCATTGCAGCCAAGCCGAAGATCGTCTATACTCACAATCTGGCCGATAAGCACGATACCCACGTCTCGGTTGCGCTGAGAGTCATCTCGGCGATCAGGGCGCTGCCGAAGGATGCTCGACCGGAGAAGCTGTATAGCTGCGAAGTGTGGCGCAATCTCGACTGGACAATCGATAACGACAAGGTCATCTTTGACGTCGGTGCGCACGAGAATCTGGCTGCGGCTCTGCTGGGAGTTTTCGATTCGCAGATATGCGGAGGAAAACGCTACGACCTCGCGGCGCTTGGACGGCGACGAGCTAATGCGACGTTCTTTGCGTCTCATGGTGTTGATGATTCCGAGGGTCTGACTTTCGGACTCGATCTGACGCCGCTGATTCAGGATGATTCGATTGATCCGCTGAACTATATCACCGGCTATATCGATCGCTTCGCCGCTGAAGTCAAGGATAGGCTCGTCAAATTCGCCTAAGAGGCTCATGTGACGACAATAAATAAAGCCTTCGTGCTGATGCTTTTGCACGAAGGCTTTAATTTTTGACGGCTTTATAAATCCGGGTTTGGTGTCTTAATGACTAGAAATGCGGTGTTGGTGTCGCTGAGGTTCATTATCTGCATTGGCGTACCCAAAACAGTGTCCACCATCTCGTGCGTCTGGAGTTCTGTCCTTTGCCCGTCCAATTCAACGGTCAGTTTTCCCTGCAGGACAAGCAATCGAACGTTGGAATTTGCGTTGTGCCCCGGCACCGACTGACCTGCCGGAAGCATCACAAGGTTCATTTGCAGCTCGGGTATATTTGCCAGGTTCTTCCTGCCGAATGCCTCTCCGAACTCCACCAACGAATCTATACTTATTTTTGCCATTACAACATCCTCCTTGTCTGTTTCCTTGCTTATTATGTTACACTATCAGGAAGCAGGTTAAATTTGACTTGGCTCAAGAAGAGGTTTTAATTGTTCTAACTTGCTGTGGGGTATATGGCATAATGGTCTCGCGATCAGGAGGCGGAGTAATGGCTACAAAAAAAGGGATTGGGATAATAGGTTATGGCGGCTTCGGCGAGTTTATTCACAAGGCTTGGAACCGGATGGATAATGTGCACGTTGTGGCGGTCTGCGATTCGGATCCGAAGCGAGCGCCGGGCGGGGACGCCAAATTTTATTCAGACGATACGGAGCTTGTGGCGGATTCTAATGTTGACATAGTCTCCATAGCGACCCCGCCAAATACTCACAAGTCGCTGGCGGTTCAAGCCATGCGGGCGGGCAAACACGTGCTGGTGGAAAAACCGATTTCCTTGAGCGTAGCAGACGCGATGGAGATCAAGCGTGTGGCGGAAGAGACGAATCGCGTAGCTACGGTCAATTTTGTGCTGCGATATAACCCTATTGTCGAGATGCTGCGCACGATCATTCAATCCAAAGTCCTTGGCGAGCCGAAACGCTGCGATTTGCGCAACTACGCTATGCAGGACACGGTGCCAGAGGGGCATTGGTTTTGGAATCCCGAGGTCAGCGGCGGAATACTCCTAGAGCATGGAGTGCATTTCTTCGATTTGGCATCATGGGCGCTGAATACAAAGGCGGCCCATACTTGTTCAATGGGAGTCGATAGAAAGCCGGGTATGCGCGATCGCGTTTTTGCCGGAGTCCAATATGAAAATGATGTTATCGGGACGTATTGGCATTCGTTTTCGCGCCCTCGCGAGTTGGAGACTACCACATTCCACTTTGCCTTCGACTTAGGGGAGATCGAGATGATCGGTTGGATTCCCCTTGAGCTGTGTATCTGGGGATGGACGGATGGGCAGGGTGTTGATGTGCTTAAAGGTCTCAGACCAGGCTTGCCGATCGACGCAAAAACCATGGAGCCAACCCGTGCGCACTCCTCGGATTGTTTCTATGATGTTCAATATGAGTTGCATACAACCATCCGCCTCGACGAGCCAAAGCTGGAGGTATATGCGGAGAATTTGCGCGGTATAATGGCGGATCTCGTGCGGGGGATTGATGACCCGAATCATAAACTGCGAGTAACGCTGGACGACGCCATAGAGGCCGTTAGAGTAGGAGAAATGGCGACTAACGCGATGCTCTGACTTTGATTCGGCCCGCAAGTGGGTAAGAGGGTTACAGCGGAACCCATCGCTACTATTTCAAGTTATATGCGCTCGACATCGAGCTTGATCTCGAAGCCGGCGCGACCAAGGCACAAGCGTTGGAAGCAATGGACGGCTATGTGCTAGCCGAAGGTCAATTGATGGGCAGATATGCGCGACACTAAAGCGCTGCATAACATACGCTGTATTTGGGTATACATGGTCAAACTAACTCATCCAGGAGAATAAAATGCCAAAAAGAACTGCACAGGCCGAATGGAATGGAAGCCTCATAGATGGTCACGGCACAATGAAGTTCGGATCATTTGAAGGTGCGTATACATTCAAGTCTCGATTCGAAGAAGGGGACGGCACCAATCCCGAAGAACTTATCGCGGCCGCACACGCGGGGTGTTACAGTATGGCGCTGTCGGCGATCCTGTCAGAGGCCGGCTTCAAACCGAAGAGCATAAAAAGCGTCGCGGATGTAACCGTCATCAAATCTGCTGATGGGTTCACCATCACAAAAAGCGAGCTTCGTACCGAGGCTGAAATCCCCGGTATTGACGAAGCCACATTCCAGGAGAAAGCGAATGCCGCCAAGTCCGACTGCCCGGTGTCCAAAGCGCTCAAAGGCGTAGAAATCACCCTGCAGGCCACACTCAAGTAATGTATCTGAACCTTGCTTAGCGGATGGCAGGAATGATCGGCTGCGCCGGTTGCTCCTGCCATTGTTTCATCATCCTGCCCCATTCTCGTGCCCAGTAAATATTAATAGGTCTTAGTCTTGATCGTAAATGCAGATGATTAAATATACGTGGCTGTGATATGACGGCTGCTGTTCATTAGATATATATTTAGTGATTGCCTGCCCGCTTTTCGCATGCTATACTCCGGTTAGGAGGTGATGCTATGTTGATATCAAAAGTCAGACTCCCGCGCGTGTCCGGCTTGCTTGTCCTGGCGGTGTTTGTGATCGCTGTCTTGGCGGCAAGTCTGGCGGGCGCGGCGCAAGTCACATTACCTGGAGATTCATTTGACAATATGGCACAAGGGAAGGTGGTCATCAGAGCGCTTTGGGGCAAGGGAGCAGACCAGATCGGCCTGCTAAAAGAACCGGATTGTGGGCCTCAGGGCGCGATGAGTTTCACCGTGGGCAAAGACGGGTCCATATATATCCTCGACCAGATTAACGAACGCGTCCAGAAATATGATGCGCAGGGTAAGATCGTTGGGTCGACTCCGATTGGTACGAGCCTTGCCGATACAATCGCAGTCGCCGACACCGGCGAAGTCTACGTTATGGACTCAATTTTGACGCGTAAAATCTGGCTGGCGGGAGCCGATAGAGCGAATAGTGTCAATTCGTGGAGCCTGCCGTCCGTCACCGGACTTGCTCAAGCTACAGACCTTACCGTTGTCGATGGGGTTGTCTGGGTAGAAGGTGGACACACAAAGCGATACCCCGTTATCAGCAACGGTAAAACGCTGTCTGCGGAGTCAGTGTTGATGGGAGCTGTGGATGGCCGCAAAGGCAGCGCGGATATTGCAAGCGTGACTGCCGTCAAGAAGGGCACAGGCCGAGTCACTCTAGGAGTAGAGGGAAAATCAGCGCTTGAGGGGTCCATAGATTTGGACGTTGTTTCCGAGCGCGATATCCTATCAGTGGAAACGCTCGCAACCGATGCTGCGGGCCGAATCTATCTCGGTTTGCTGCTTTACAAAGAGGGCCCAGAGCCGACTTTCGACTTGCTGGGATCATGTTTCAGTGTGGCCTGCATAAAGGCGGACGGCACGCTAATTGGCCTGGTCGATACGCCGGAAAAGACCTACACGGAGAATCGACGTCGGTTGGTAGTCGCGCAAGACGGCACGATTTATCAAATGCAGACGGATTCCGCCGGCTTGCAATTCGTCGCTTATACAATACCTTCGGGAGGTCAAGCGCGATGAACAAGCAATTCAAGATCATTCACAGCTTCATTGGTATATGCGCGATAATGTCGCTGCTGCTGTGCCTGATGGTGACCCCTGCTTCAGCGATTCGAGATATGACCGTGCAGGAGATTATCAATATCGCTGCGAGTGGTGTCGGTAGTCCGTATGTTTGGGGAGGCTCCACTTGGAGCACCACAAACCGAAGCTGGGGCGGAGCGGACTGCTCCGGATACGTCGGCAAGTGCTGGCAGGTGGCCAGAGATTCCGCGATCACAGAAGTCTATCATCCATACAGCACATTTCATTTCTACAATTACAACTACTATTGGTCTTCAGTCAGTCGTTCAGCGACTGTGAGGGCGGACGCAATGGTCTATAATGATGGATCTGCCGGCCATATCGTTCTTTTCGATTCCGGCGATCCGTGGGGCAGCCTGTTGACTTACGAGGCGAAGGGAACCGCCTACGGGATCGTACATGCCTGGCGAACCTGCAGCAGCGCATACGTAACCAAGCGTCGTCAACAGATAATCACCCCTGTGACTTGGGGCGCTACCTACGTCAACCAATCATATCCGACTACGATGAATGCTGGCGATACGGCTATTGTGTGGGTTGAATATAAAAATACAGGCACAGGCGCTTGGACCCACTCGAATACATTTCTGGGCACTTCCAGCCCGCAAGATCGATCCAGCCCATTCTATCTTTCAACCAACTGGACCAGCCCAGCCAGGCCATCCGACGTAGACGAGTGGCAGGTTCTAAATGGTGAGGTCGGAAGATTCACATTCATTATCAAAGCGCCCGCTACCCCTGGCACATACACTGAGAAGTATAAACTTGTGCAGGAAGGGGTCGCGTGGTTTGGAAGTGAAGTCACCTGGACAATCACAGTAAAAGCGGCGACGGGAAACATCACCGGCACGGTGCGCAATGCTGTGGGCAACACTCCGATAGCCGGGGCGACCGTGGCTATATCCGGTGTGGCGTCGACAACGACTAACACTTCAGGTGTTTATACTCTCACCGGGCTTGCACCGGGGGCCAAGACTTTGACTGTTTCAAAGGCAGGCTTCACTACCGCAACTGGAAGCGCCACCGTGACGGCTGGAAGCACGGTCACCAAAGATTTTACTATGGAGTCTACAGATAAGACTCCGCCGACCAATCCGTCAGGCTTAACAGCAGTTGGGGCCTCTCCTTCACAAATCAACTTGTCCTGGACCGGTTCCACAGACTCAGGCGGCGCTGGGCTTGCGGGATATATCATCTACCGCGGAGGAAGCGAAGTCGGCAGAACCGCATCCACGACATATTCCGACAATGGTCTTGTCCAGAATACCAACTACAGCTACTATGTCAAGGCCTATGACAACGCCAACAATGTTTCTGGGCAATCCAACACCGCATCGGCCTCCACCAAGCCCGGAGATGTGCCGATCTTTGAAGACGGTTTTGTGAATGCCAACTATTGGGCTCCGCTGCAGCAGTCCCCTATGACTAAACCGAATGGTTTGGTTTTAGGCAACGCCCAAAATCACGGCACATTCACAGGCTCCAACTCGTTTAAGACGGTTGATTCCGGGGATGGAAATCTGGGAACGCTGAGTGGTCACACATTCAGCCCGGCGTTTGCTGCTGCGAAATACGAGACGTGGTTCTACGATACATCTGCCAGCAACAATAGCAGGCAGGGTCTGCAAGTCAGGTGTCTGGACGGGCAAGGCGGGCTGAAAGCTATATTTTATGTCGGCACATACCCGGCCACACCGGGGACATATGGCACCTACACTGTGGCCGACTACACCACCTCTGGTGGATGGAATTTCCAGGGCGCGGTAAAAACTCGTTCTGTTGGATGGCATAAGTTCACAATCGATGTCCAGCCATATACAGGAGCGGGCAACGAAGTTACTTTCTACATAGATGGGGCCAAAGTAGGCGCCTCGGTGGGCCGCAGCTTGGATACTCAGACCTACGGCTTGAGTATGGTGGCCTACGGTTTCCACTACAGAGTCAATCAAGAAAGCTACTTCGATGATTGTGCTATGTATGCCCAGTCCCCTCTCGCCCCGACGATGAACGCTGCCACCGCTTTGTCCTCTACGTCGATTCGTTGGAATGTGAAAGACAATTCCAACAACGAAATGGGGTTCAAAGTGCTGAACGCCGCACAAGCGACTGTGGCGTCTGCTACCGTATCAAACGGTACCGGAAGCATTGTCGCAATGACTGAGACTGGCCTTGCGCCGAACACGGCATATACGCGGTCAGCAAGGGCTTTCAATGGTTCACTGGACAGTCAATCATCGGCAAATGCCACTAAGTGGACGTTGTCCACCCCGCCGAGTGCGACAAACGTGACTTGTAATCAGGCTAAAAACACTTGGTATGGCACGCCTACATTCACATTCACGGCCGTAGGCGGATTTGGCTCTGGCACAGTCGCGAAATATCTCTATGCCTGGGATACCAGTCCGACTCATACTTGGACAGGTTCTGAAGCGGCCTGGAGTTCGGGTGATCTCATCCTCGAATCAGAGGAATCCGGCGAGTATTATCTGCACGTCAGAGGGTTCAACGGTGAGAACGTGGCAAACGGCACACTCGACTTGGGGCCGTATTTCTACGATGGCGATCCGCCTGATTCTCCAACTGTGACCGAAGATGGTGTTTACACCGGCTCGACCGACAGGCTGAACGCTTCTTGGTCCATTGTGGACGACAACTTGTCCGGGGTGGTCAAATATTGGTATGCTATCGGCACGACTCCCGGAGCGACGAATGTGGTCAATTGGACCCAAACAACGGGTACGTCTGTTTCCAAAACCGGCTTGTCGCTGAATGTCGGCGCGACTTACTATTTCTCAGTCAAAGCCGAGAACGCCGTTGGATTGCAAAGCGGCGCGGGGGTATCGGACGGTATAAAAGTGGTCCCGATTGTCGCATCGATCCCTCAAGCCAAGATGCTGCCGGGCGGCTCTGTGTTTGCTCTTGAAAACAATATCGTCAGCGCGAACTTCGGTCATCAGTTCTACATTTCGGATCCCAAACGGGTATCCGGCCTGCGAATTGAAGAGACCAGCCCTGCAGAGGGCGCTGTTGTCTCAGTAGCCGGCAAACTGATAACGATCGGCGACGAAAGGGCCTTGGTCGATGTCACGGTAGTGGTCGGCTCTGAGGCAGGTGTGGTTGCTCCATTGTTTATGACAACGCGGTCCCTCGGCGGCTCCGATTTTGGGCCGCATACGTTTGGCGTTACGGGAGCAACAGGGGTTAATACAATTGGCCTGCTGGTGGCTGTAACGGGAAGGGTTACTCACGTAGATGAGGAGTTCTGCTACATCGACGATGGTTCGGCTCTGCAGGATGGCTCGGGTTTTGTCGGGACAAAGGTCGATCTGACTAAAACCGGCGAGACTGTTCTATCGCAAGGGCAGTTCATCAAATGCACAGGTATCAGCGCCATTGAGCCTGCCGATGGCGGCGCGCGCATCAGGCTGATACGACCTAGACGCGATGCGGACGTGGTTATCTTGCAGTAGAGAGTGATATTACGTTTGCATTAGAGTTGAAAACAGGCCGCCCGATCGGGCGGCCTGTTTTACCAGCCCGGCAACGAAGGGATAAACGAATCCCGTCGGTTTGGCACACGCATCCCCTCTCTCGGGGCAGAGGGTTAGCCCAAGTATCCCCTCTCCTGGGGAAGAGGGTTAGGGCGAAACCAAACTTTCCACACCCCGCTCGGTTTCGGCTGGCTTGCCCCCTCACCCCCGCCCTCTCCCTCAAGGGAGAGGGAGTAGATGGTGCCCTTGTCGTTAGGCTAGGATAAAAGCGCGAGCCTATGTCCCCTCTCCTGGGGCAGAGGTTTGGCACACGTATCCCCTCTCCTGGGGCGGAATGGTTAGCCAAAGCATCCCCTCTCCTGGGGGAGAGGGTTAGGGTGAGGGCGAAATCTACTTTCCCGTGATATGAAAAGGTGAGGCCGATGACGACCTCACCTTCTCGATTTGGGTTATCCGACTTGATATCCTTAGTTCTGTTTCTTCACCACAATCGCGGTAACAACAGGCTGGGCTCCGCTCGTATCGAGCGTTCCAGTGGCGGATACATAGTCGCCATTAGAGAAACCATGTCCGGCTTTAATCACCTTTATCGGCGCTCCGGACCCGTCATCGACGATGAAACTACTCGCGTCGATAACAGTCACTGCACCCCAAACGGTGAACTTGGTCGTCGCCGAAGCAGCAGCAGCCACTGCATCAAGCGCTGCCTTGTTCGTGATACCGTAGGAGTCCACGTGAGGCTGTTGGTAAATAAACGTAAACAGCGTGGCCGGCGCAGACTCATTAAGAGCGAAGTCGACCGTGCTTACACGCAGATAGTAGGTTCCTGATGACTGAGTTCCAGGAGCGAATGTCGCGCCAGTCTGGAATGCAGTAGGAACGCCGTTCGGATCTGTTCCGAAGTAGACTTTATATCCGCGCAGGCCCGATACGCCTTCCCCTGATCCCTGCGAGTCGGCAGCGCCAGTCCAACTGAAACTGGGCGCAGTGATAGTGTTCTGCTGTGTGCCACTGACGGCCCCGCCGGCTTCCGTGCAATTGGTCGGATTTGTCGGCGCAGTAGCGTCGAACGCGAACGTAGTTAGGTTCGGCACGGCGCTTCGATCGATCTTACCGAATCGCGCATAAAGCGCATATCCGCCGCCGCCATTCTCAACTTTGAGAAGTAGTCTGTTCCAGCCGCTGTTGATGGTTACAGGGCCATACATATCACCGTCAGCAACCGCGCCGCGACCACCACTGAAACTGCCAATCACACTGCCGTTCAGATAAGCCTTAACGCCATCATCCGATCCGGCAAATAGATAAGCATTACTCACCGCTGCACCGCTGTTGTAGACATAGGTCGCCGCGTAGGTGGCGCCATTGTTTACTGCCGGAGCATTGTAGAACGGAGCGGTAAGGAAGCTGCAAATGTCTGTGGTCGAAGTTCCACTTTTCCACTTGAATGTGCCGTAGGAATTGCCGTAGCTCGGGCCTGCAGCGCCATTAGCCGCTCCAGGAGCGACATTGGCTTCTGTGACAGGCACGCCGCCGTATGTCCCAGCAATGTGGTCGGTGTTGAGTCGCAGCGCATAATCAGTAGCGACTCCCTGAGCGTAATGGCCAAGATAAGCCCACGTTCGTATTGTCGGAGTCGGAGGAACATAAGTCACAGTCAGCTTTCCGCTATTGGTGACCCACTTCTTCCTATCGGAAATCCCTGTCTCTCTATCGCCCTTCAACAAGACACCATATGGGAACCAGCCATTCGACCCAGTCGGGTTGAATGTATATACTGTTCCATCGGCAGGCATCTTCACCGATTGCGCCGCAGTGCCGACAGAAACGTAGTCTCCTCCAGCAGTAGTCCATGGTGCGTTCCACAGAACCGAGGAGGCCTCCCAGTTCTTGGTAGCTCGATAGATGTTGAGAGGGTTATCTACCGCTGAACTGTAGGTTCCGGCTACCAGGAATGCAACCGTGAAAGTTGCGCCGCTGACCAGCGATTGCGCGGGCATCGTTGCCATCTGCGCATTAGTAGCCTTTAAGACGGATCTGGCAGCGCCAGTGCCGGCGGTTGTCGTATACCACCCCGTAGTGAGGGATCCATTTTGGTTGCTGGGATAGTAAATTGTCCTTTGCTCGGTTAGGTTGTAAGGCCCCCAGTTGACAGAAATCGGCGTGATTGCGTTGACCGAGTTGCTCTTATCGGAGCGGTTTCCGGCTGCGTCATAAGCATCGACTTGATATATATAATCAGTGCTTTGAGCAGCTCCGGTGTCGTTATAAGAAGTCGCAGCGCTGTTGGCGATAGCCGCGCCATTGCGATAGATAGTATACCCTGCGACTCCGATGTTGTCGGTCGAAGCATTCCAGGCAAGTGAGACTTTGTTGGCCGCCACAGCAGTTACGTTCAGGTTGCCGGGAACCGTCGGCGCCTGATCATCGTCAACGGTGCTGAGTTGGGCCGACGCGCTCTTTGCGCTTCTGTTGTTGAACGCGTCTATTGCATCTACCTCATACGTATACGATGTGCCTTGCGCTCTGCCGGTGTCCGTATACGTCGTCCCGGTGATCGTCGCCACAGCCGTTCCATCACGGTATACCGTATATCCGCTAACTTCCGTAATCGCATCCGTGGACGCATCCCAGGCGAGGGATATGGAAGTCGTCGTTCGACCGGTCATACGCAGGTTCTGCGGCACAGTCGGCGGGTCGTTGTCGACAACCGTTCCGGCATCAATCGACTTTGTAATAAGAGGCCCAAAGCCGGCGCTGAAGTTATTGCGCACCATTTGCCATTGAGTTGTTCTGTTACCACCCACAACCGGGCCGGTCAACTGGAAGTTAAATGTAGCAGTCTCTCCGGGTTTGATTCCTTGCGGAGAATTGACAAATGCGACACTCTTGAACCAGGCGTCGTTGTTGCCGGTTGCTTTAAGTTGGAAGCCTCGGGTGCTATACCAGCAAACTCCCCTGTTGCGAAGGGTTATGCTGCAATTATATACCTGTTTCGGGTTCATTGTCGTCGGGATAGTATCAGAAACATACTCGCAGGAATACTTATCCCACGTCGGCGTATTGCCGTAGTATTCGCAGATTCCTTTATACAGTCCCCACTCGGCAACCGACTTAAAGAAGTCGTCCTGGGTCATATACAAAGCGTCTCGTTCGCAGTCATCGTGAAAAGCCAGTTCGATCAGAACTGCAGGGCGAGACGGAACTCGAATTTCGCCGAATCCGGCGGCAGAGTCCTTGACTCCACGATTAGCCCAACTTGGTTCCTCATCGAACGTGCTGCGTATAGCACTTACGACGTTGCTTTGTATTGCGTTTGCAAGGTTCAGACTAGGAGTCACGTAGGCTGGATTCGCCATCAGAGTGTCTCTGAACGTCTCAGTGCCTGTGGCTGTGCCGCTGCCGCCCGCGTTGGTGTGGTGTGCGATATAGATGTCTGAATTGGTGTAGTCCGCATACAGCGGGCGTGCTCGAATGTCATCGCTGCTGCGGTCAGTGGCGTTATCCGGACCCGAGTTGCCGGATACATTCGCCCACACGCTGGCAGGCAATCCCGCATTTCGCAGCCAGGATTGCGCACACATCTTCCACCACTCAAGCCCAGTGGCTGCGTGACAGCAGTCGGTCGTGTCCATCTGCCGAGGGAATACGACAGTGGCGCCGTCTTGAGTCAGATACTGTGCCAGAAAAGCGACCAACTTCGTGCTCAGCAAGTCCTCGAGAGCCGCTTCCCCCCATCCGCAGGTCAGACCTCTCTGCCAATACCATCCACTGCCGTTCCAGAATTTGCCGTGCGAAGGGCCGACGCAAATCTTTTTGCCGGCAAGGCCCACAGCATTTGTTTTCACCAGCGGAGGGGCCGGTTGGCCGACCACCCCTGTTCCGGGCAGGTATGCCGCTAGTGGCTTACCGCCGGAGGTCAACTTAATGGCATTGATGCTGGCGAAATCGCCGAGAGTTGTTCTGAATTGGTTGAAGATGGCTGTTAGACTAGCTTCCGACAAACCAGTTGTGACTCCGGCGGAGAGATCGACCTCGGCGGCAGTCGCACTCAGTGTCAATTTGACGACACTGACGCCCGAAGGGATTGCCGTTGTCACGCCCCTCGCGGCCTCTGCGGAAGTAGGTCCCGCGACCAGGGAACGGATTGCAGCCTCAGTTGGGTTGACCCCGCTCGGGACGTCGCGGTCGACTATGACCATTTGGTCTTGCGACCAGAACCGCACTTGCACAGTTGCGGCATTAGCTATACCTGCTAACAGCAGGAATGCCGGCAAAA
The DNA here is from genome assembly GCA_012522555.1 of Armatimonadota bacterium. Classification (GTDB taxonomy): domain Bacteria; phylum Armatimonadota; class UBA5829; order UBA5829; family UBA5829; genus DTKD01. The sequence continues at coordinate 3,361 of JAAYKG010000041.1, read as the reverse complement.
TCATCGCCAGCGCCTTCCAATTCCGGACAGGCCATTTCATAAGCGTTCCTCCTATAACAATTGTTGGAATACTGCACTTACAGGCTTGCACTTGCATAGTAGGTGCAAGAGCTTTGATTGTCAATCAGTATATATACCGTATGTTCAATAAAATACGACTAATTATGTGAAGTGGGTGTTTCTCGGTGTGCGCAGAAGCGATGCTAGCGACTACGTAGTGACGCAATGAATAATATATATATAGTTTATAACGCACTATATTCGCATCAAAGCAGCGATTATTTAAGTCGATCCCTCGGCCTCCCCCGAAACATGTTTGTAGTTAGACCAAAACGAGAATTAAAAGGCTGGCAGCTTAACGAAATGTTAATGTCAGCAGCGTGGCGAGCCATAAGCACGTTTACAAGCCTGCCTGAATACAACTCGCAACTCGAAATCCCCGTCACGCGAACAAAATCGCCAATTTGCGGAGTAGCAACTCCTTGTGGAGCCTCACAATACACCCCAACGGTACCCGTTCCATCCTGCACTCGCGAGCCATCGTCCACGTAAAACCAATCGCGGCCCCTTGCCGTGACTTTCCCCCAAACCGTCACCAAAAGCCCGATGTTGTTCAGCCCAACAGCGTCGTCAATTCCTCGCCGTCCTGCTCCGGTTATCGAATCATAAAGCCAATCCCCGCCGCCGAGACTTTTATTTGTCAGCCCCAGCGGCTTTAGGAACGCTGTCACAGGTGTTGTCGTAACATCGTTAGCCTCAACGTATCGCTCACAGTTGGCGTTAGTTTTGTAGACGCCTGAGACATTGACCACCGAGCCGATTGCAAGCCCGTGGTCTGCTTTATGAACTCGGACCCCTGACTCCCGGGTTGTAGTTTCTACGTAAAAGAAATCTACGCCGGTTGAAGTCACCGCAACTTGTCTGAGTTCGACGTAAGTTTCGTCCGCCGGTTTAATTATCGGCGCGGCCTCGGTAGAAAATGACCAAACGGGTCCTTCAGTAGTCCCGCATTCGTTTCTGGATATCACCTGCCAGAAATACTTCGTTCGACGCTCCAGCGGAGCAGGCTGAAAATTCGGCCTAGTCAGCCCCTGCGCTATTAGACCCATGCCGCCGGGCGATTTGCCCAACAGCACATCATAGCTCGCGCCCTGCTGAGATGAAGGCTCGATTCGATGAACCGGCAACGTTTTATAATTGGTGGCTGCCGCGATTTTCTTAACGGCTTCGGCTTTGAACTGCTGATATGTGCGCCTGTCGACAAGATCAGCAGACCCCAGTTTGCTGCCCTGTCGGCTGTATGGTGTGAACGGGACGGCATCCAGAATCAATGAAACAGCATCCAAGTCGAGCTGCGCCGGGCCGGTATAGGACTCGGGTACAGTTTGATGGAAATTGACCCTCACGGTTTTACCGATTATGCCGGGGGATAGAGCCAGCAAATCAACCGTATGCGTCACATATCCCGTATCCCCCGTGGTCATCGGGGGCAGGTTTGTCGCATACAGAGTTGCTAGTGGAGTTCCGCCTCCCTGCTGCTGTAAGGTGACGATGTATGTGCGCGCTGAGGTCGCATTATGGGTGAGATCCCATTGCAATCGATCGCTCCATCTAAGCGCAACTGAGCTTGCCGCGTCCGGGATCGTGATCTCCTGATACAAATCGTAATAATCCCCGGCAACTCCATCGAATCCATTCTGAGCGTAATATGTCCCCTCGAATGGGTATCCAGTGCCGAACCAGGTCTCATCTTCAGCGGAAGCGACGATCCAGGGGTCGAGATTTCCCGCCGCGCTGATCGCTGTCCATCCTGTAAAATCCCCGGTCTCAAATCCGCCATTTACCACATCAGAGTCGACCGAGCTTCCACTCCATCCAAGCACTGTATCCAGCGGCACATCGGTCGCTCCTTCTTCGGGTGTAGGGCAGCCGGGCGTCTGTGGCTTGCAATCCAATATATTGAAACAATGTGAGCCACTGGCCGGGTAGCGGGACATATTTTGAGCCGTTGATCGATCGTGCGCCTCGATGTAATAGCAATACTGATCACCCTGCACGCTCGGCCCCGGCATCGACGCGCAATACTGGTTTGGATATGCGGATTCCACCATTGGAGTCTGGACGAAACCGCCGCCGTTCTTCGACCAATACAGCGTGACTCCCTTCACCCCATAAACATCAGTCACTGTCGCACAAACATGATGAGGGCCGGTTTGATTTTTAGTATCGCTAAGCGGCGTATACGAAATAGAGGGAGGGACGATGTCGGTTTCGATTGTGAAATCCGCATCGGATGAATCCTCAACAGAATCATCCATATCATAAACCACTCGAACCCGATAATGGTTTGATTCCGCCATTCCCGTAAGATCCCAACTAAAAGAGCCGGAATCGAAAGCAAGCGCGCCGGCGTTCGGAATCGGATGCCAAATCTGCGATTCATCCGAATAATACAGGCTAACAGTATCCCCAGCCTGCCAATCGAACCCCGAATAGCTCCACTTTATCTGTGCAATATCGCCTGGTTCATAATATTCGCCGCCATTCGGAGCCACCACGCGCAACACTCGACTCATCGTCTCGCATCTGTCATATCTCGAAAGATCGCTTTCAGCAAACCCTTCGGGAACTCCACTCCCCGCTGATAGTCCTACCAGGCCGTCCACAGCTTCCATTTCAAGATACGAAATAGAAATTCGGCCATCAAAAAACATCTCTATCTGGAATGTGTTTCCAGTTGATCCGCCAAACTCAAGCACGCTCGAATAGGTCACAGCGACACGATCTGATAGTTGTTTCCAGGAAACGGATCCTTCGTGGGGTGATAGATCATCAAACAGGGCTGATATGCGGGGCAGGGCAAAATGGTCCGACACATTCTCCGACCAGCTCGTATCCCCGGAATCCAACGTGATATATCCATTGCTGCCCACAAAAAAGCTGTTTCTTGATTGGCCATAAAGAGAAATCTGGGCCTCCGAGTTTAGGACAACCTCCGCATAGTCGTCATCGCCTAACTCCAGCGCCACCCCTCCGGACGGATCCGTCGGAAGCTGCTCAATATCCGTTAAACACAGCGAATAGAAATTGGACGAGCCGTTCGGGGAGAATTTCAAAGACTTGCCGGCAAGGTCGAATTCAGATGCAATATCAAAGCGCTCTGTAAAATGCCCGGAGCCTAACGGAGAATCTAATGTTACCGCCAGGCGATACTCCGCGTCCAGCGTCTCCCCAGTGCTTGTGGTTCTAAGCCGCAGGGTGTAGGTTCCCGGCTCAAGCCCTCTCGGGTCCCAGGTCGCCAACCCACCATTCGACACAGGCGCCGAATTCGTTTCGATGTTAGTCCAAACGGCAGGGTTGT
>JAAYKG010000245.1 GCA_012522555.1 Armatimonadota bacterium | reverse complement strand
GGCGTGTCACTTTTGCAAATATACGTGCAGCGGAGGTGTTGGGAGTCTTTGTCGGCGATTTGCTCGGCCGCCCTCTGCCGAGTGTAATCAAGCGTCTGCCGGTTACCGATGACGAGGTTATTGACGAGGTAATCGAGGACACGCTGGCCGGCGGGGTCTTTCACAGATATTCCACCCCGCTTTACACTGCCGAAGGCGAGGTAGCGTCTCGAGTCGAGATACTTAGCGACATTACCGCCCGCCGCGAGTTGGAAAAAGAGGTTGTCGAACGCAATTCAGAGTTGGCCACTCTGAACCAGCAACTCAGGGAGGCCCAGGAACAGCTCATCGCGTCGGAAAAACTTCGGGCGCTGGGGGAGATGGCTGCCGGGGTGGCGCACGACATCAATAATGTGCTCGGGATTATATTGGGCAACGCTCAGTTGGCAAAACGCAAGCTCGATAAGGAAAGTCCCGCTCTTGAAAGCATCAATGCTCTCGAATTAGCCGCCAGGGACGGCGCGGAAACTGTCCGAAGGCTTAGAGAGATCGGAAAGCCGACCGATTCGGCGAGTTATTCCGATATCGATCTGAACTCAATTGTCAACGACGTCGTCAAAGCTGCGATTCCGGCGTGGTGCGAGCAAGGACAATCCTCCGGCGCAAACATCAAAGTTGAGACAGACCTTGCGCCTGGTTGTATAGTCGTGGGGGACCCGGTTGAACTTCGTGAGGTGCTTGCCAATATTCTTCTGAATGCTGTGCAATCGATGGATTCGGATGGGCGGATTGATATACAAACTCGAAACAACGATTCTGATATTGAGCTTTCGGTGACCGACACCGGCTCAGGAATGAGCGCAGAAACGAAGAATCGACTCTTCGATCCGTTCTTTACTACCCGTGGAGCGCAGGGGACCGGCCTGGGCATGAGCGTGGTGGACGCGATAGTCATCCGCCATTGCGGCAAAGTTTTCGTCGATTCCCAAGAGGGCAGGGGGACTAGCGTCACCATACGCCTGCCGTCAGCCAAAGCCAGCGAATAAATAAGTGAGGAGGCTTCTTCTCTTCGGGCGAGACGGTTAAGGTGGGGGGTGCAAGTTTCTTCTCCCTGAGGGAGAGGATTAAGGCGAGGGGGTGTAAGTTTCTTCTCCCTGAGGGAGAGGATTAAGGTGAGGGGGTAGTTGAGGATTGTCTCCGGCGTTTGATGTTTAAGAGATTCGCCCTCACCCCAGCCCTCACCCTCAGGAGAGGGGGTGGGGATTCGCCCTTAGCTCGAACCCCTTGCTCAAGCTCATCAGATGCTCTACAATAGACAGACCTGAGTTCAAGGAGAAATCATTGTCGGAAAGCAAGACAATCCTTATAATCGACGATGAGCCTGGTATGCGGGATATGATATCTCGTATGTTTGGGGATGCGGGCAGCGATACCATCACAGCCCCCGATGGGTTAAAGGGGCTTAGCCTTGCCAAGCAGGAAGAACTCGATTTAGTCATTCAGGATATGAGCCTGCCTAAGATGAGCGGCCTCGATGTCCTGAACGGCATTAAAGAAACTAAACCAGATCTACCGGTGATAATGGTCACGGCTTACGGCAGCACTCAGACCGCAATCGAAGCCATGCGGCTGGGCGCTTATGACTTCATAACCAAACCATTTGAACTTGACGAACTCCAAATGCTCGCCGAACGCGCTTTCGATCAGCGCCGCATTATCGACGAGAACCGATTCCTGCGCAGCGAACTTCGCAAAAAATACGGATTTGATAATATCGTCGGCGAAAATCCGGATGTTCAGCGAGCCTATGTGATGGCGGCTCAGGTCGCTGCGAGTACTGCTGCGGTGCTGATACTGGGAGAGACCGGAACCGGCAAGGAATACCTCGCCCGCGCCATCCATTATCAAAGCAATCGAGCCGACGGGCCGTTTGTGAAGGTCAACTGCGCCGCTCTGCCTGAAAATCTGCTGGAAAGCGAGCTGTTTGGTCACGAAAAAGGCGCATTCACCAACGCCATCTCGCGCCACACGGGCAGGTTCGAGGTCGCGCACAAAGGCACCATTCTGCTGGACGAAATCGGCGAAATATCCCCATCTGTGCAGACCAAACTGCTCCGAGTGCTTCAAGAAAAGCAATTCGAGAGAATAGGCGGCAGTGAAACCCTCACCGTAGATGTCCGTGTGATAGCCGCGACCAACAGAAACCTCGAAGAGGCCATCGCCCACAAAGAGTTTCGAGACGACCTGTATTACCGATTGAATGTTCTGACACTGGAACTGCCCCCAATTCGCGAGCGTGGCTCGGATGTGCGGCGCTTCGCCGATCATTTCCTGGCCATTTACGCTGACGAAACAGGAAAAAGAGTGCGCAAGTTCTCCGACGAGGCCATCGTAGAGCTGCAGCGGCATACCTGGCCCGGCAATATTCGCGAGCTTGAGAACGCGATCGAGCGAGCGGTTATTTTATGCAATGGCGATACTATTAGGCCGGATCATTTGATGCTTCGTCCACTTTCCACTGGCAAACCGAGCGTGTCCTCCACTTTTCCGGTTACAGCATCTCTCGAGGAAATCGAAAAAATCCACATTGAACGTACGCTTCTGCACCATAAATGGAACCAATCCGCTGCGGCTGCGGTTCTCGGCATCGATCGAAAGACCTTGCGCAACAAAATCAGAGAATTCAAGCTCCAAAAACCAGATTAAATCTTTTTATTCACAAAAAACCGCTAATGTGGAACCGGCTGACAGCCGATACTTCATGCTAATACTGCGCCGGTTTATCCGAAAAGCGCGAAAGGTAGTATTATGCAGAGCATTGCGCTGTCGCAGAAGCAGAGCCAGCGGGCAATCCCCGTTCAAATTCAAGCAAACGCCATACTGAATATGAGCCTTATCGAACTTCAGCAGTTCATAGAGACCGAGGCGATTGAAAATCCCGCGCTGTCGATCAAAGAAGGTTCTCGTTGTCCGATCTGCGGCTTTGTGACGGACTATAAAGCCTGCCCGGTATGTGGTGCATCGATGAAGTCCGCTCCGGAGCTTGAATCGTGCGATGAGCGCGATTATTTGGAAAGAGCATTTTCGGCGGCCAACGCGGATACCGCTTTCGACCCATTCCGCACGGTTGCATCCTCGGTGAGCCTGTGCGCATATCTCAAACAGCAAGCCGGAATGGCTCTGTCGGGAAGAAAGCTGCGCATCTGCGAATATCTCATCGACTCTCTCGATGATGACGGCTATTTTCGAGAGTCTCTGTTCGAAACCGCCGAGGAGTTCGCCACTGCGGTCCCGGAGATCGAAGAGGTGCTGGAAGCGCTGCAGAGCTTCGACCCTGTGGGTATCGGTGCGCGAGATTTGCGGGAGTGCTTGCTGATCCAGCTTCGATTCTTCTCTCGATTTACGGATTCTATCAATCTTTGCACATTCGCCGATACCGAACGTATACTGCTGGATTATTGGGATGATTTTTCCAAGCTCAAATTCAAATCTATAGCCAGGCAAATGGCAACTTCTGTGGGCGCTGTTCAGGAGGCAGCGGATTTTATCAAAGATCGCCTCAACCCGTATCCGGCGTCGGCATACAGCCAGCCGTTTTCCGATCTTAGCGGAGCGCAGGCGGCGGCGGTGGCTCCGGATGTTATGCTGCGCCTTGTCGATGATTCGGTAAAAGTCGATGTTTTGGATACTTATGGCAATTTGTTGGGAATTGACGAAACTTACGATGACCTCTACGGCTCCGTTAAGCGCGAAGACACACACCTGAACGCGGACGACTGCCGGCATATTCGTGAATATGTGGAACGAGTCAAAGTTATCCTCGAGTCCATCGCTCTGCGAAAAAAGACTCTAGCTCGCGTAGCCACATATATCGCCGACTATCAAAAAGATTTTCTTGCCCACGGCCCATCCAAATTGCGCCCGCTACGCCAAAAAGACGTGGCTCAAGCTCTCGAAGTGCATGAGTCCACCATATGCCGGGCGATAGCAGATAAATATTGTCGATTGCCCAGCGGGGAAACCGTCTCCTTTGAAATATTCTTCGATGCCGCGATGCCGATCCGCACTCTAATAAAAGAGATCATCACGACCTCAATCGAGCCGCTCAGCGACAATGAAATAGTGAACAGGCTTTCGGAACACGGTGTAGAAATAGCTCGCCGCACCGTTGCCAAATACCGAAGCCAGCTCAGGGTTCTGCCATACCAACTTCGAGCCGCCTGAAACCTGCAACCCGCAAAATTAAACGCTAATTCATTGACCGCAAGTGCGCGGAGTGATATACTACTACTGCACCGCGCGCCTGTAGCTCAGTGGATTAGAGCATCTGACTTCGGATCAGAGGGTCGGGGGTTCGAGTCCCTCCAGGCGCGCCATATTGTGTTTGCCGCTTGATGCGTGCTACCATGAAGCCATGATTACCTCTTACCATTGCCACACCACGTTTTCTGATGGCGATTCATCGATGCAAGAACAGCTTCAGGCTGCCATCACCGCGGGACTCGATGAACTGGGAATCTCCGACCACTACATTTTGATGCCGGGCCGAGAGATTGACTGGAGCATGCCGGTTGACAGGCTGCCGGATTACGTGCAATCGCTGCAAGACACACGAAAAGCCGCAGGGGACCAGCTTGCTTTTAGATTCGGCTTAGAGGCCGATTATATTCCCGAAAGCGTAGGTCATCTTGCGGAAGTATTAAAACAATATCCTTTCGATTATATAATCGGATCAGTCCATTTTATTGGCAGTTTTCCCGTCGATGCTTCAGCAGCCCATTGGGACGCTATGTCGCAAAGTGATCGCAATACTACGATAAAAAAATATTGGGGCTTGGTCGCGGAGATGGCGCGCAGCAGATCATT
>JAAYKG010000244.1 GCA_012522555.1 Armatimonadota bacterium | reverse complement strand
TAAAGAACTATAAACAATTGGGAGCGGTCGTCGACCTGACCTCGGTGGGATTGATGGGCTACTGGATTTCTTACCTTACGACACCTAAACATATTCCGTTGATATACTGCCCGACTGCAGTTATGTCGGCCGGCGCGTATCCGTATCTGGACTCCGGACAGCTCAAGGGGATGCTGAACGGAGTGATGGGGGCTGTGCAGTATGAAACATTGGTAGGGCAGAGCCTGGTAGCCACCGATGCGTCGGCATCGTCATGGGCGCTGTCGGCTGCGCATATTTACATCCTTTTCTTGATAGTGCTTGGCAATTTGGGTTATCTGGCGGCCAAGAGGGCCGGACTTGCGGGAGGCTCACGACTTGGTTAATTGGTTATCTGCTAATTCGACCGCCATTGCTTTGTGGGCTGGTGCGCTGTGTACGTTCGGCATCTACAGCGTATTGTATAAGGAAAACAAGTTTTACCGCTTTTTTGAGCACATGTTTATAGGGCTATATGGAGGCTATGGGGTCTACATAACCTGGCATAATATTCTCTACCCAAAGTGGTGGAAACCGATGACTGCGGATGGGCAGTGGTGGTGGATATTTGCGGCGGTGGTCGGCAGCATGTTCTATTTTATGTATAGTCGCAGACACGCCTGGATCAGCCGAGTGATTTTCGGTTTGTTTATGGGATTCGCGGCGGGAGGAATATTCCGGGAGTTTTATGAAGGGTATTTCCCGCAGATCGGCTCCTCGATGAAGCCGTTTACCGGCGGTTACGCCAATGTTCTGAGCGTGCTGGTGTTTTATGTGGTGCTTATCGCGGCTCTGAGCTATTTCTTCTTCAGCTTCGAACACAAACACCCGGTGGTTAGAAGCACGGCGGTTGCCGGCAGGTGGTTTTTGATGATCGGCTTTGGAGCGATGTTCGGCGCAACGGTTATGGGTCGAATGACGTTGTTTATCGGGCGGCTCAACTTTTTGATCAACAACTGGATACCTGAGGTGTGCACTGAAGCCCGGTCGCCGTTATTCTGGGTTATTGTGCCGTTGGTCGTCGCGATGGTCGGATTGGTGGTCTTTTGGGCTATCAGAAGGCCAAGGAAGATCGAAAGCTAGAATTCACACCTCTTCCTGGGCCAAACAAGACGGGGTGAGGATAACTCACGGATTCAAACCCCAGTGAGCAATTGTTTATCCACACCCCTGACGATTACTCCAAAATAACTCTCTTCAAAAGCACGCGGGCGCCTGACTCGTGACAGGGGTCGATGCGCATTTTTGTGATCGGCGTGCCGTATTTGCTCCAGGCGATCATCTCGCTTGTCAGTTGCGTGGTCTTGCCGTCTTTTATTTGGGGCATTACTACCGCTGTGAATGGGCAGAACTCCGGCAGCAAAGCGGTGGCGACATAGATTTCCGTGGTTATGAACGATCTGCGGGGCGGCATTTCCAGAATCTCCGCCTCAATGGTTATGCGCTTGACTTGATGCGTGGCGATTTCAGGTATCGGGAACTCAATTTGAGGATCCCCGCCTGTGGATGCAAGGGTCAAGCCAGTGGAATTGCGACTCTCCACTTTCATATTATGCAATGCGAAGTCCATTTTGTCGTCGGCGAAGTCGATAACCACAGGCATTTTAATATCCGGAATGATCCGGCTCTTGCCCATTTGATATAACTTTACGGGTCTGACCGGCCAGGGCTTGGATTCGTTTTCCTTGGCGATGACTAATTCCGCGGGGGTCAGGATACTCCAAGAAGCGATCTCAGACTTTGTTGGGATGCGAAAATCAGTATTTTTTACGCCCAGAGCATCGGCCATTTGCTGCAAGTAACCGAATCCGTGCTCCTTTGATGGTTCTATGC
>JAAYKG010000243.1 GCA_012522555.1 Armatimonadota bacterium | reverse complement strand
TTTTCGGCACCACAAACTTCGCTTCATATACGAACCCCGGCGGCATGGGTAAATCGATGGCTATCCATGTCTCTTGGTGCCATTTTTTAACGCTGATCAGCCCGTCAATTAGAGTCGCACGCACAACATATTTTCCCGACAGAATCTTATCCCGGTTCAAAGTAGCCACTCCAAACGAGTGAGCGGCGAATACTAATCGAGACCAATTGGCCGGTATGTGTGCATCTTCCTCGGATTTTACGCGTGGAGAGAGGCTGATAAAACCCTTGGGATCGTTATGCCTGCGCACGATCACGTTAAAGCTCATCATCCCGCCGAGAGAAGGCGCTTTTGTTTTAAGGAGTCCCCACGGAACAGCCATCTCTATGTTGTACGTAGTATCGATATCGTCAGGATTATTAAGAGTCCCCTGAACCGTCGCGCCATATTTGAATGTGAAAACCGGAGCCATCAACCAATCGCCATTTTCAGTGCCCGACCGGAATTGAGATCCACCCGCCGCAGACACCCCCATCGAGAAGCACATCGGCGTAATCTTTTCAGAGTGTTTATTGTCGGTCTCGATGTAAAACTCGACCATATCATCGCCCGCCAGATCGACATTGGGCTTATTATTATTAGCCTGCACGTCCGGACAATCGACTTTGAACGCCAGATATAGATACGCATCATCCCAAGTCGTATAACAGTTGACCTGATCTTTTATGGGGTCGGCTGCGGCCACACCAGTTGCGACAAACATCGCAACCACTGCACACAATAAGACACGCTTTATTATCATCCTAGACTCCGTTCGATAGCAATGAAATCCTACGAGACCTTCTTCACGAACCGCGCGATTCGCAGCAGGGCTTGTTCTATCTTTTCTATAGAAGTCGCATACGAACAGCGGACATAGCCTTCTCCGCAATCACCAAATGCATTACCCGGCACGACGACTACTTTTTCTTCCATAAGCAATCTCTCAGAAAATTCCTCGGATGACAGTCCCGTCTCTTTGATCGACGGGAACGCATAGAACGCGCCGCCCGGCATGAAGCAAGGCAATCCGGCGTCGTTCAGCCCCCTGACGATCACCCGCCTGCGCTGGTTGTATTGCTCTATCATCTCCTGGCTGTCGTCATAGCCGTGGTTGATAGCCTCCAGCGCCGCCATCTGACCCATAATCGGCGCACACAACATTGTGTATTGATGAATCTTCATCATCGCTTCAATCACATCCTCAGGCCCAGCCGCATACCCGATCCGCCAGCCGGTCATCGCGTAGGCTTTTGAAAAGCCATTCAGATATATCGTCCGATCGTAAGCGCCTTGCAAAGTGGGAAGGCAGACGTGGGTTGTGTCGTAAGTGAGCCGATCGTATATCTCATCCGTGATTATATATAAATCGTGCTCAACCGCGATAGCGACGATTTCCTGCAACATTTCACGCGTCGCCACGGCTCCAGTCGGATTTGACGGATAGCTGATGAGCAACGCTTTGGTTTTTGGCGTAATCGCCGCGCGTATACGATCAGGGTCGACGCGAAACTCGGCTTGGGCGGTGGTCGGTATGACCACTGGAACCCCGCCGGCGAACAGAATGCAGGGCTTGTAAGAAACATAACACGGCTCCGGGCAGATCACTTCATCGCCCGGATTCAGCAGCGCCCGCATCGCCAGATCCATTGCCTCGCTCACGCCAACAGTAATCAGAATTTGATTGTCCGGATTGTATTCCAGTTGCTCGTTATTGATGAGGTATGCTGCTATCGCATCGCGCAATTCCTGCAGACCATAGTTGGAAGTGTAGCTAGTGCGGCCGCGTTCAAGAGAATATATGCAGGCCTCTCTCACCCGCCAAGGCGTGTGGAAATCAGGTTCTCCCACACCGAGAGAGATCGCGTCCGGCATTTTAGCGGCCACATCAAAAAACCTGCGTATACCCGACGCAGGAGTAGACAAAACTACCTCGGAAATAGGCTTCATTTTCATCAATCATGCGAGTTCCGGATTACGAAACTATCAGCCGCAGCATAAGCTCGTGACTCGCAGCCTTAATTGCACTTATGGAGAAACGGATAAGCGGAAATCCTCTGCGGTATCTTCGAAAACATCCCCGCTGTCCTTATACTTCTTGAGCAAAAAATTGGTTCTAGTGGAAAGGACACCCTCTAATGGCGCCAGTCTGTCGGCGACAAAAAACGCCACCTCCTGCATAGTCTTGCCTTCAACCACCACCCGCAAATCATACTCACCAGAGACCAGATACACCGAGTGTACCTCTTCGTATTTATAAATGCGGCGGGCGATCTCGTCGTAACCCACCCCTCTGGTAGGGGTAACATGCACATCGATAAACGCAAATACCCGTTCTCGTCCCGCCTTATCCCAGTCTATTATTGCTTTGTAGTGTCGAATAATCCCCTTATCCTGAAGCTCCTCGATAGCTCTAGCGACTTCATCCTCAGACTTATCGAGCATAATCGCTATTTTGGAGACAGGTGTGCGGGCATCCCTTTCAAGTATCGATAGTATTTGCTGTTCCATATCGCGTCCTATAGTTGAGTTGTTCCCATAATACAATCCCTGCCAAGTGGAGTCAAACCCACATAGTGGCATTAAGCCCCCCAAAGGCGGGCTATTTCACGTTAGCTCCCGGATGGACATCTTTATCCGGCTGGAGCAAAATCGCGCCACCATCGGCATCAGTAGCCGCAAGCAGCATCCCGTTGGAGACCACTCCGCGAATCTTCGCAGGCTCCAGGTTTGTAAGAAGCACTATTTTGCGTCCAGGCAGCGTGTCGGGATCATAATTTACCGCTATTCCGGCTACGATCTCCCGCTGCTCTTCCCCAAGATTCACAGTAAGTTTGAGAAGTTTATCGGCGCCCTTGATGCGTTCGGCTGTGAGAACCTCAGCGATACGAATATCAAGCTTGCTGAAGTAGTCATAATTGATTTTATCCGGCGCCTGCGGTTGTTGGGTCACCTTGGTCTCCTCTTTTCTCTTGCCGCCCAGCCGCGGGAAAATTGGGTCCGGGCCTTGAATCTTCCTCGCGGGAGAAAACGGCGCTGGTTTGTCGATATCCGCCCACTTTTGCTCTAAAAACGTGTCCTCGATGCCGAGTTGGCGCGCTATTTCGCATGCAGTTGCCGGCATAAACGGCGAAATCATAATCGCAGCGGCTCGAGCGACCTCCAGAGCGGAACATAATACACCCGCAAGCTCGTCGGTTTTGCCCTCTTTCGCCAATTTCCAAGGCTCGGTGTCGTTTACGAATTTGTTGCCCGTGCCGATCATCTGCCAGATGCTTTCTATAGCCCGCGTAAATTCCAACTTGTCGCATGACTCTTGAGCCGCATGGGCTGTCTGGGCTATGACCTCACTCATTTGGCCAGAATGACCCTTGGGGTCCGGTGTCCGGCCATCGAAATATTTTCCGAGCATGCTCAGCGTTCGATTGAGCAGATTGCCGAGATCATTAGCGAGGTCGGAATTGAACCGGTTCCTGAACGATTTAATCGAGAAATCGCCATCATGGCCGAGGGGAACCTCGCGAGCGAGAAAATACCTCACCGCATCCAGGCACACATCCCGCCGAGCGCCCGACTCCTCAGAAAGATCTGCCGCCAGTTTCGCCGGAGATATCGCATTGCCCTTGGATTTGGATATCTTTTCACCGTTTATAGTCCAAAACCCATGACCAAACAGCACCTTTGGCAGCGCCAAATCGAGCGCCATCAACATAGCCGGCCAGAATGTGCAATGGAAACGGACGAAAATATCCTTGCCCATAAGCTGCAAATCCGCAGGCCAAAGGCTCTCGAAACGCCTGTCGTCGCTCAAATATCCAGTTGCGCTGATATAGTTGATCAACGCATCGAACCAGACATAGATAACCTTGCTATCATCCCCCGGAACCGGGATCCCCCACCCTTTGTTGTCGCGGGTGATGGATATGTCACGCAGACCCTGCTTTATAAAGTTGACGACTTCGTTTTTGCGAAACTCAGGCTGCAAAAAGCCAGGAGTTTCCTCGATATGCTTAAGGAGCCTATCGCCGTACGAAGAGAGCCGGAAATAGTAGTTGGTCTCCTCCACCCATTCCACATCTCGGTCGCATGACGGACACTTGCCCTCGACAAGTTCGGTATCCGTGAGAAAAGTCTCGCACGGGACGCAATACCAGCCTTCATAGCTGCCCTCATAAACATCACCCGCATCGCGCAGCTTGGTGAATATCGCTTCGACGACTTTGGTATGGCGAGGTTCGGTGGTTCTAATGAAATCGTCGTATTTAATGTCCAGGCTCGCCCAGACTTGCTTGAAATCTTCCGCC
>JAAYKG010000242.1 GCA_012522555.1 Armatimonadota bacterium | reverse complement strand
TCATAGCCGAACGAGGCCAGATCCTCGCCGGCGGTGTCGGTCATATTCTCGGGCGCACGCAGTTCATCCCAATTATTGGCGCTCGTACCCCAGGCTTTGTTGAGAGCGTCGAGGGTGGAATATTTAACCTGGAGCTTTTTGATAAACTCGATTCGGCAGGGCTGGTCGACTGGAGAGGCCAGCGTTCCTCGATCAATAGTCTCCCATGAAAGCTCGTTATCAACAAAATAGCCAAGCAACTTAGGTTCGGATTTGTATTTCTGCACTATAGGGGCGATCGATCTATCGACAGATTCGGCAAACCCAGGATCGTACACATCATACATTCGGCCCCAGTATCCTTTTGCGCCTTCGATATATCTGGTTTGTATGTTCATATGCACACTGGCTGTAAAAGGAATCGGGCTGTTGTCCATTACGTCGGGATGCGCCCAGTTGGCGATTGTGTTGAAGCCCCAAGACTTCAGGCGCACATAGGCGTTATCACGCCATTTTTGCATCCAATCGTCGCCGTAGATTCGCTTGAGGTTGGCCATATAAAACGAGAAAGCCCTACCCTTGCCGCCGATGGTTTCCGCCATACTATGTGTGCTACCTACGTCACTATAAATGAATCCGAATCGCGGATCATCGGCCGCAGGAAGCCAATCGAACCATTTTTCCCGCTGAGTCACGAAGGTGGTCTGCCAAGGGTTGATGCAATCCATCCCTAGCGAAAAGAAAACATGACCATCAGGGGTGACCAGCCACCACCGGCCACTGACTTTCTCCGCACGGAACCAACCGGTGGCTTTGAGCTTTGGGCCATTCAACAAACCGCCGTATGCATCGCGATCGGCAGAAGCGGGATGCTTTTTCATATCTGCTTGCTCGGCTTTTGTCGCGCTTGCAAACTCGGATTCGTCTGATAGCTTGCCCGGCCACGTGTCGTGTTTATACTGGCCGTAACGATCCACAAACGGCAGTTTCACATCTGAGCCAGGCTGTTCCGCGCCGAATACGCGAGCATTGGACAGCAGAACAGTGCGCTCGGTGTCAGGATGATCCAGGTAGACTTGAAATGCCGTGACACGGGGGAGATCAATTGGTTTAGCAAGCGATGAAGCGCCGGGTATGCCGCGCATGCCCCAGAAAACAGGCTTAGCTGTGCTAAAATAGAGCTTGAGGGTAGTCCAGGCTTTCGGCTCTGCTGTGGCGGTACCGTATGTGCAAAAACTGGTTCCATCCGCGCCCTGATTATCCAGGCGAACACTGACTATTTGCGCTGTGTCATCAGGGTTATAGATATCGATTGCAAAACCAGTTGAATCGCTCCAATCCCAGACGCCGTGCGGGTGCGGGAAGTAGACATTCGGATAATCGACTTTTGAAAAACGAACCTCCAACGCCTTGCCGCGATTCGAGTCGACAATGTTGGCGCAGGTATTGTTGCGAATCATCTCGGCCGGAATTGTCCGCAGAGAATGGATAGTTTTCTCGGGTTGAGCCTCAGAAGCTGACGTCGCCGCAAGCAGCAAGCAGCCTGTCAAAATGAACCAATTAGCCTGCATAGTTGTCCTCCACTACGGGGTTAGTATATGCCGAGCAGGGGCAAGCGTCAAGCGATTAATTCGTGTGGCTTTGAATGTGTGATGTGTCAGTGTTAAAGCTGCGATCTTTCACTATTGCACAGCCTGTTTATTCTCCCGGTTAAAGGGGGGCAGCTTTGTTTTAGCGAGTAAACCCTCATATAGTTGACAAGTTGACCTTGACCGGCGGCAATCGGGGTTTTATCATGAAGTCATGCCGGAATTTAAGATTAAGGCTGATTATCAACCCACTGGCGACCAGCCGCGCGCAATCGAACAGCTCACCGATGGGGTCAAAGCAGGGCATAAATTCCAGACACTTTTGGGGGTGACTGGCTCTGGCAAGACCTTTACGATGGCGAACATCGTCCAGGCGGTCCAGAAGCCCACACTCGTGCTCGCCCATAACAAGACACTTGCCGCACAGCTCTGTTCGGAATTTAGAGAGTTTTTCCCGGACAACGCGGTCGAATACTTCGTCAGCTATTACGATTATTATCTGCCGGAGGCCTACGTCCCGCAGACCGATACCTACATCGAAAAAGACTCCTCGGTCAACGACGAAATCGACCGCCTGCGCCACTCCGCCACCCAGTCCGTCATCGAACGCCGCGATGTGCTGGTGGTAGCCAGCGTGAGCTGCATCTTCGGCATCGGTTCCAAAGAGAGCTACTCCGAAACGGTGCTGAATATACGCGTTGGCGATGTGTATGAGCGCCAGGATATTCTTCGCAGGCTGATAAATATGCAGTTCACGCGCAATGACATCGCCCTTGGCCGCGGCACTTTTCGAGTTCGCGGCGATGTGTTGGAGATCCAGCCGATCGACGAGGAGGTCGTTACGAGGATCGGATTTTTCGGCGATGAGGTGGAAAAGATCAGCGTAATCGACCCCATCACCGGGGAAGTGTTGCGGAGCCAGAAAAATTTGACCGTATTCCCGGCGACACACTTCGTTTCTTCCGTCGAAAATATCGAACGCTCACTTGTCGAAATCGAACAGGAACTCGAGGATCGGGTGCGATATTTCGAGAAACACGGCAGGCTGTTGGAGGCTCAGCGGATTCAACAGCGCACGCGGTTCGACATGGAGATGCTGCGGGAGTTGGGATACTGCAACGGCATCGAAAACTACTCTCGGATAATCGATGGCCGCGCGCCCGGCAGCACTCCCCATACCCTTGTAGAGTATTTCCCCGACGACTTTTTGTTGTTCATCGACGAAAGCCACCAAACGATCCCGCAATTGCATGGGATGCACGCGGGGGACCGATCCCGCAAGGAAGTTTTGGTCGAGTATGGGTTCAGGCTTCCGTCGGCGCTGGACAATCGCCCCCTGCGCTTTAGCGAGTTCGAGAAGCTGGTCAACCAAGCCGTATTCGTCTCCGCGACCCCCGGCCCTTATGAGGTGAAACATAGCACCAGAGTCGCCGAACAACTTATCCGGCCGACCGGCCTGCTGGACCCCGAAGTCGAAGTAAAACCTACTGCGGGGCAGATCGATGACCTCATAGACGAGATTAAACAGCGCACCGAACGACAAGAGCGAGTGCTGGTGACAACCCTCACAAAAAAGATGGCTGAAGACCTCAGCGCATATCTTCTTGACCTCGGAATCAAGGTCAACTATCTCCACTCGGAGATAAAAACCATCGAGCGGACCGAAATATTGCGGGATCTGAGGCTCGGCGTCCACGATGCAATCGTGGGCATCAACCTTTTACGAGAGGGATTGGATCTGCCGGAAGTCTCCCTTGTCGCAGTGCTCGATGCGGATAAAGAAGGCTTTTTGCGTGACGAAAGATCGCTGATTCAGACTATGGGACGCGCCGCCCGCAACGTATCCGGCAAGGTTATTTTGTATGCTGATAATGTGACCGAGTCTATGCGTAAAGCGATGGAGGAAACCAACCGCCGACGCAAGATTCAGATGGAATATAACGAACAGCACGGAATCACACCCACAACAATTGCAAAGGCCATTCGCGATCTGATAGATACCGGCATTTCCGATACCGCCACCGGCAAGCCCGGCAAACTGGCAAACCCGGAGGCGCTGGCGCTCGATGAGCTGCTGTCTCATATTACGCAAATGGAACGGGATATGAAAAGGGCCGCCAAAAACCTCGACTTCGAACGCGCGGCTGAGCTAAGAGACGAGATTGCGTCCTTCAAGAAGTTTCTTCCGGATGCTTCGTGGCGTAAGTAGACATTATGTCTGTTAGAAGGTAAACTGCAAACAGATGAGTGAATATAATTGTGGTGATTCTACCTGCGTTTGAATTGCCAGCATATCAAGACAAGTGGGTTTTAGGGGGCACGATATGACAAGTAGAGAGCGCGTAAAGCGCTGCCTAGCATTTACTAATCCCGACAGATGTCCAATGAGCTTCCCCACGCCGTATCCCAACGACTTCTGCGGCGCCGGAATTACCAAAGACCCTGATTGGGCGCCGAGGCGCACATGGGATCTGCCGGATGGGGTTAAGCAATGGGAGGACGAGTGGCATAATGTGTGGAAATGCCTGCCCAATACCACTCGCGGAGAAGTAATCGAAGGGGTTCTCAAGGATTGGGCCGATCTGGAGACGTATCAGATGCCTCGCATGGATATGCCCGCTCGATATGAGGCCGCTCGAAATAAGTTTGCCGAGCACCCGGATCTGTATCATCTCGGCAGCCTGCCGGGGTTTCCATTCGCAATTATGCGGTATATGCGAACGGTGGAGACTTTTTTAGGGGATGTTTTGTTGTATCCGGACGAGGTCAATGCGCTGCAGCGAAAGGTCGTCGATCTGCTGAAGAGGTGCATAGACCAATGGGCGACTACGGACTGCGATGGGGTGATGTGGGCTGAGGATTGGGGCACTCAGGAACGCTTGCTGGTATCTCCGAAACTCTGGCATGAGATGTTTGAATGGGGGTTTCGGGAGATCGTCGGGCATGCCCAACAGCGCGGTATACAGATGTGGATGCACTCTTGCGGCTATATCAGGGACATAATCCCCACTTTAGTGGATATTGGCGTCAACGTGCTGCAGTTGGATCAGCCGACGCTTTCTGACTTGGATTTTTTGGCGGAGACCTGCAAGGCAAAGACCGCGATCTGGTCTCCGGTGGATATTCAACGCGACCTGCCGACGGCTGATGAGGCATATATACGAGAACGTGCGAGGGAACTAATAGACAAGCTGGGTTCTAATGGCGGCGGATTTATCTGTGGATATTATGCGGATGTGCGCTCATTGGCCGTCGAGCCGGAGTGGCAGATGTGGGCGGTGGATGAATTCGCAAAGTATGCGACAGCACAGGGGTGATAGCCCGCCCAACTCAGGCACGATTCAGCAATCAGGCAATCAGGTAGACTGTGCGATATTGTCTGCGCTGATTTTGTTGCAGCAGTCGATTTCCTACAAATCGCCTTGCTCGTCGGAATTGCTTGCCCCATTCATTTTCTGTTGCTCATGGATTTTCAGAGACAGCTTCGCGATGTCACCGGAAAACTTTATCAGTTCCTGCACATCGATGCTCCCCACGATACGCAGCGCATAAGCTGTGCGATTACAAGGCGTATATATAAAGCCCATATACCCCGCATTATTCGGCAGCGCAAAAAGACCTACGGTCTGTGACGCGTTTCCCACATTCAGAAGTACTTTATTAAATGGCCCGGCTTTGAGCGCCCCAGAGGAAAAGTCTTCAGCGAATTGCTCGACAGTCATCGGTCGAGAATATCGCATCGCGATCAAGCGGACATTTGTAATGTCTTTAATTGCATCAGACAAATGCCGCGTGTTCACCCCTCCGATCATGGACACAACCTCGCCCATTCTCCCAGATTTACGCGCCTGTGGAGTCTCGCCAAGCTCCTTTGCCAGCTCACCCATAGCGGGGATCGCTTGCTTGATGATCCCGAGCACGTCGCCGTCGCTGAAGTTGATCTCAGTGGCAATCTTGCCACCCCAGGGCATATAGATAGCAGGCGGCGATATTATCGCAGCCTCGCTGTTAGCGGCAAAGGCCGGCAGAGCGATTGCAATCAAGCAAACGGAGGCGATCATTGCTATGATATTTCGTCTGGTCATCTACATATCTCCTGATCAGCGTGTATCTCGCACTCAATTTGTAACTAAGTACTTATCGATTTGCACGCAATATCGTTAACAGCGTTGTCTTATTAAAAAAGCCCCCGGACTGCTCCGAGGGCTT
>JAAYKG010000241.1 GCA_012522555.1 Armatimonadota bacterium | reverse complement strand
CATTTTGATCGTTGACGATGATGCGAATCTTATCGAAGGTCTGCGCTGGTATCTTGAGGCAGAAGGATTCGATATCCTTACCGCATCGGATGGCGAGACTGCTGTCGAGGTTTTTCGCAGGGAACAGCCGGACATGTTGATCCTCGATATCATGATGCCAAAGATTGACGGCGTCAAAGTGTGCGAGATGATCAGCAGTGAATCCGACGCCATGATAATGATGCTTTCGGCGCGTGACAGCGACATAGACAAGGTGCGCGCCCTAAAGCTTGGCGCAGACGACTACGTCACCAAACCCTTCAACGTTTCAGAACTGGTCGCCCGGATACAGGCCCTGATACGGCGTAGAAATCGCAGTCAGGGATCCGTCCCAGCTTACAGATGGAGAAACATGGAACTCTCTCAGGATGATCGCCGCGTGAAAGTGGATGAGTCTGTGGTAGAGCTGACTACTATGGAGTTTGACCTGCTGGCCACGCTTATGGAGCATCCTCAAGTGGTCATGTCCCGCGAGCAACTGGTGAACGCGATCTGGGGTGAAGACTTCTATGGGGAGTTCAGACTTGTCGATAACCTTGTCTTTCGGTTGCGTGACAAGCTGACCGGGGCAGGGTGCGCCGATTTCCCAATTGCGACCGTCAGAGGAGTTGGATATGCTTATCGTCCCGAGGGCTAATGTTCGCGTCAATCTCACAGTCGCCATTCTGCTCACCGTTGTGTTGAGCTGGATTATCAGTGGCGGCGTGGCCAACTATTACAACTATTTGAACTTTCGAGCGTTTCGCCAAGAGATGACGAAACGCTCCGGTGATCGCCTCAGACCGATTCCCGAGCCCAAGTTTGGCCTTATTGAATTCTTAACCGGACGGCCCCCAATCCAGAGAGGCCCAAGAAATCTTCACCGGACTGCCTCCACAGACACCGGATCACGACATAGCGAAACTCCGGGGAATGGTCAGACCGGGCTGCCCACAGTCCGGACCCGGGGTTTTTTCGAGCTGAGAGCTCTGATTCTGCACTTGCGGCTAGAGTTCGGCCTGGCGGCACTCGCGGCGGCCTGGCTTGCACGGAAGTTCACCAAACCATTGATCCAGTTGGCAAAAGGAGCCGACGCATTTCAGGCAAGCAACTTTGATTATCACATTCCTGCTCGTGGAAGAAATGAGTTCGCCGCCGTCGCAACTGCTATGAATGAAATGGCACGGCAGGTGTCCGAGCAGATTCACCATCTCGAAAGCGACGCTCGGCGTCGCCGGCAGTTTCTCGCCGATGTAGCCCACGAACTCCGCAGCCCCGTCACCACCATGGAGACAATGGCCGGGGCGCTCAAGGACGGTTTGGCCGAAGACCCGGAGAGGAGAAAGTTTGCGTTGTCCGCTCTCTACGTTACATCGCAGCGAATGAGGCGGCTGGTTCAAGATCTGATGGAACTCGCCAGAGTGGATTTGACTGAACTCCCGCTCAACTTAACTGAGATTGACCTGCGGGAGCTTGCTTCTTCTTCGATCGGGTCGCACGAGGTCGAGGCTAAGGCGGTAGGGATCGTGCTTCATCCCCTTGATTCGACCGAGCCGGTGAAGAATATCGCCGATCCTGACCGCATCGCCCAGATACTTGATAACATAATAGAAAATGCGATCAGTTATGCCGGAGAGTGGGCGGAAGTCAGAGGCTCTGTTGATGGCGCAAACCCAACAAGAATTATCATCAGCGACACGGGAAAGGGCATCAAATCTGCAGACTTACCGTATGTCCTCGATCCATTTTACCGTGCTGACTCGGCAAGAACCCCTGATGACTGCCACTCGGGTTTAGGTTTGAGCATCGCGTGCAGGTTAACAGAGGCACACGGCGGAAAACTCACCATATCAAGTGCCGAGGGTCAAGGAACCACGGTGACTATTATGCTGCCCGCGACAGACATACCGGCATAGAAACAGCAAACAAAACACAAAGGGACTATATCAACAGTCTGCTGCAGGGTTTTCCCCTTTAGCGCTATGATAAGTCCCTTTGATTATATCGACGTTAGTTTAACGAGCTAAAGCCGGCTCGGCAGGCGCTGTTACTGCCGGTTTGTCTCCATTCTGCTTCACATCTGCACTCTCGGGAGCTGCAGGGGTCTTGCAGACGGCCGGTGGAGATGATTTTGCAGACTGCTTTCCGGTCGCATCGTAAGATTGAACCATAAATGAAAAAGTCTTATCAGGCTCAAGATCTTTACTTGTAAAACTTGTCGTCGTAGATGTGCCGACCAGTGTGCCATTACAGAAAATCTTATATCCAATGACATCCTTTTTGCCGGTAGAAGCTGTCCATGTTACCAATACCGAATCTGGTGTTTGAACTGACGCCTGGACGTTGGCCGGGACGCTTGGCGCCTCGGGATCTGCATAAATAGCTTCCATTACCTTTATGAAATCTGTGTTGTCGAGATAATTCAGTTTAAGTCCTGCATCATAGTTCTTTGCCAGTTCAGTCAGCAACTCGGAACGATAACCCTTCGCATATACAGGCACCAAAGAGTTGGTGTGACCCTTACTGTTCCAGGTAAAATGAGTGCCTTCCACGGGAATTACCCCTTTTCCGGGATCAACCAGCGGAACATTGGAAAAAACGTCTTTTCCTCGAGTCAGATATCCGGTTTCATGATCAGCCGTTACAATCAGCAGAGTGTTGCTCCACGTTGGAT
>JAAYKG010000240.1 GCA_012522555.1 Armatimonadota bacterium | reverse complement strand
GACAACAGCGAGGTGAGTGTTATCTGATGATAGACGGAATCGAGATCAAGCAATTAAAACGCAACGCCGATGAGCGCGGTTTTTTAATGGAAATTCTCAGAGAGGACGACCCAATCTTCGAGCGGTTCGGCCAGTGCTACGTTTCTCTGAACTACCCCGGGGTGATTCGCGCCTGGCACTATCACAAAAAGCAAAACGATGTGTGGGCTGTGGCTAAGGGTATGGTTAAGGCGGTCGTCTACGATTGTCGCGAAGGATCTCCGACGTACGGAGAAGTCAACGAATTCTTCCTTGGCGACAACAATCCGATCCTGTTAAAAATACCCGTCGGAACTATGCACGGCTACAAAACAGTTGGCGTTGAGCCTTCGCTGCTGCTAAACTTCCCGACGAAGCCTTATGATCCAAAAGATCCGGATGAATACCGCGAGGTATGGGACAGCGAAAATATCCCATACGATTGGGACATCAAGTTTGTCTGAGGGCTTTGGTGTCAATCACCTATCACGAACTATACAGAGGATTCAGATTTGAAGCGATTGCTTGTGACCGGCGGAGCCGGATTCATCGGTAGTAATTTTGTCAGGCACATCCTGCACAGCCGCCAGGATTGTGAGATCACAGTACTCGATGCGCTTACCTATGCAGGCCACCTCGAAAACCTCGAGGATGTGAAAGATAATCTCCGTTTTCGCTTTGTAAAAGGGGATATTCGCGTTGAGGAGGACGTCTCCAAGGCGTTTGAGAACATCGACATTGTGATCAATTTCGCTGCGGAAAGCCACGTCGACCGATCGATCTATGATCCTGAGGCGTTTATCACGACCGATGTGATGGGCGTGTATACTTTGATGGAGGCTGCTCGCCGGCATCCGATCGAGAAATTTATACAGATCTCCACTGATGAGGTGTACGGGGACGTGGAGGAAGGTTTCTCGAAAGAATCCGATCCGGTATCCCCCAATAGCCCGTATTCAGCATCCAAAGCGGGCGGAGAACTTCTGGCGCGAGCCTACTGTCGAACCTATGGTGTCCCTGTTTTGGTGACGCGAGGTTCCAACACCTACGGCCCATATCAGCAGCCGGAAAAACTCGTCCCGCTGTTTGTCAGCAACGCAATCGATGATAAGAGCCTGCCGGTGTATGGGGATGGAATGCAGATAAGAGATTGGCTGCACGTAATTGATCACTGCACAGGCGTCGAGACCGTGATGGACAAGGGAGAGCCTGGAGAGATATACAATATCGGTGGTGATAACCAACGGCCAAATGTTGAAATAGTGCAGATGATATTGGAAGTCACCTGTAAAAGCGATGACCTGATCGAGCACGTTGAGGATCGACCCGGGCACGATCGTCGCTATGCCCTGGATTCCGGCAAATTGTTGGCTATGGGCTGGGTGAGAAGTCACGACTTTGAGACAGGTATGCGTGATACAATTCGCTGGTATATGGAAAACCAGAATTGGTGGCGCTCAATCAAAGAAAGCGATGAGCACAGGCGTTTCAGCGAAAAATGGTACGCCGACAGACGTTGAGCTGCTTTTGTCGAGGTGGCTGTATAGTCGAATGAATATTTGTGACAAAACTGCTGATCTTTGATTGCAGATACTGGTAAATATACCTGAATTGTAATGATTGGCTGCCGCTGCTATTGACTAGGCATAGATGCTGTGCTATAAATAAGATGCCGCTATCGCTGGCTCGCTTCAGGAAGAGACGGGCTTTTCGATCCACGGATGAGCCGCAGGGTGTATGCGCGATTAGATTGCGACAATGGTTTGTCGCTTGCGGACCAGGCGCCGAGGCGAGTCAATTACTAGTATATTAATCTTTTGAGGGAAGCTTTGCACCGTTTATCGTCAATTATAATTCTGTCAGTGGCATTGCTCTTGGCCGGTGCTTGCTATGCATTTGCCGATAAAGAGGCGGCTGTGGTGCCGGAAGTTTCCGCTGCGGTATTGGCTCCTAT
This sequence comes from Armatimonadota bacterium, assembly GCA_012522555.1. GTDB lineage: Bacteria > Armatimonadota > UBA5829 > UBA5829 > UBA5829 > DTKD01. The sequence continues at coordinate 11,234 of JAAYKG010000240.1, read as the reverse complement.
AGGACTGGGTGCGGTTGTTGTCCTTAAGCGGCGGCAACGACGGTTGGCGGCCATTGAGCATCGAGTCGGGGTTGCCTATCACCTGGCGAAAAGAGCGATTGACTCCTGCTTTGCAGCCTCTATACTTTTAATCTGCGCACCCGTGTTTCTTATAATCGCTCTTCTGGTCAAAGCCTCTGGCCCTGGCCCGATTCTTTTCAAGCGACGAGTAATCGGCAAGGGCGGCCGAAGCTTCGATATGCTGAAGTTTCGCTCGATGGTGGATGATGCCGAAGAGATTCTTGCTCGTGATGAAGAGCTTAGAAAGAACTATTACATACGCTGTAAACTTACATCCGACCCTCGTGTCACCAAAGTGGGCCAGATTCTTCGAAAGACCAGCCTTGATGAATTGCCTCAACTCATCAACGTGATGCTTGGAGAAATGGCGTTCGTGGGGCCGCGTCCTATTCACGCCGACGAGGTCGATATCTATGGCCCGTGTGTCGAGCAGTTTAAGACAGTCACCCCGGGTCTTACGGGTCTTTGGCAGACCCAGGGCCGCAGCGATACGTCTTATGAAGAGCGGGTGAGGCTGGATATGCTATATATCGAGCGACGCAGCCTGCTGTTCGACCTCTGGATACTAGCGTACACCATTCCGGCTGTGCTTCTAAAAAGAGGGGCTTGTTAGAAAATATAGCACTCTGTGCGCTTGGAACCTGTGGCAGCCCTTGTTACGTAATGCATCTCAGCAACAAATCATCCAGTCTAGACCCTGTTATGCCGATAACCTGAACAAGTGCTGCGTGGACTGTGACTAGCGACGTGGTATAATGGAAGAGGTGGGATGGAGATCACTGGAGCTGATTTAGACTTAACCGGGGCAACTGCCGGTGAAGATCATGGACGGTCGATTCGGTTATGAATTTCTGGCATACGATAAGGGTAGTAAGGCAGAGAAGATGGATCATCCTCGGAATTGTCGCCATCACTCTGCTCGTGGTCTTAATCGCCGCACCAAAACCTAGAGTTGTCTATCAAGCCTCTGCTTATGTCTCTCCTAGCCTGCAGGTAATGCAAGGAGGCTTGACAACAGCAAGCACCAGGCAATCCTCTGTGCCGGATCGCAACGTTATCCTCAGCAACCTGATTATTTTGGCCCAGCAGGGCGAAGTCTACGACAAAGCCAGGGCGTTTTTGGAAAAATCACCGGAACAGCAAAAGCAGCAGCTTAGAGCGCTTGTCGGGCCGGATGTGCCGGACTCTGATCTCCCGCCTCGGACTACGAAGCCTCTTACTACAATTATGATCGAACCTGGCCGCCCGTTGCGGCATCAGGACTGGAGTAATGTCTTAGAGGTTACCCCGGTGCGAAACGAGACTATCGGGGAGAAAGGCACCACCACCGATATCATTCGGTTGACGGTAAAAATGCCCAATGGGCATGATACGCCGTTTATCGTAAATGCCGTAGCGCTGGCATTTGCTGAAACCTATCAAGATAAGAGCCGCATGGATACTCGCACATACGAGCATTTCCTTAAGACAAGCAAGCAAGAGGCAAAAGAAAGGCTCGAAGAACTTCGTCACGATATTGCCGAATATAAAGATACACACGACGTAGTGTCCATCGACGCCGAAACGGCTTCCGCAATAGCCTCGATAGCGGAACTTAGATCTGCCCAAATCACAGCAGAGGCTGCTGTTAGAGAGGCAGAAGCTGCCGCAAGTGATGTGTCCAAGCAATTGTATGTGCAGCCTTTGGTTACGGATCAGTTGCTGCCTTCAGAGATGAATCCACGCGCGATCAAACTCGAAGAGCAATTGCTGCAGTCCGAGGTGGATTTGCGGCTCATCTCCCAGCGTTATAAACCTGCTCACGAACTCTATAAAGCGGCGGAGCTGCGGATAAAGATTCTCAAAGAAAAACTTGCTGAAGAAGGCCCTGCGTATACGCAGCCGGTCCTAAACGAGATACATCAAGGGCTTCTCAAGAAAAGCTCCGATGCTCAGTATGCTTTGGCCACCGCTCGAGCGAAACTCGAGTCTGTGGAAGAAAGCTTTGATCAGGCAAAGGAGAGGACAAGGAAACTCTCGGATTCGCAGCCGCGATATGCGGAGTTGATGACCGAGTATGTTCAGGCCGAAGCCACATATAAGATGCTCTCGGAAAAGCACGATCAGGCCGTGATTGCGGAAAAAGAGTTTACGAGAACCGGTTCGATTGTTCCTTACGGATGGGCTCACTATTCGCAAGGCCCGATCGTACAGGGGCCGTCCAAGAGATCGTTATTGGTATATGGATTTGTGCTATCGCTGCTCGTTGGCGTGCTAGCTGCGGTCTGGCTGGATTCAATCGACAACCGAATGAGAAGCGCGCATGACGTTGAGAAGATGCTGGATCTGCCGATTCTTGGGGTGACCCCACAGCTTGTCGCGCGCGACGGAATACTGCCCAGGCTGACGTATTTATATCCGGCTTCTCCTATGGCCGAGTCTTTTAGAATGTTGCGGACAAATATCCTTTTTGCGCTTCGGGATAATCCGTTCCACACCCTTATGATAGCAACAGGAATGCCAGGACAGGGGGCGACAACCACAATTTGCAACCTGGCGATAGCTCTGGCTCAATCAGGCAAGCGAATCATTCTGATCGATGCGGACATGAGGAAACCCAGCCTGCATAAGTTCTTTGATACACCTAATGTGGTCGGCTTGAGCGCTTTGCTCAGTGGCGAGGGATCACTTGCCGAGGCGCTTAATGCTACTGAAGTTGAAAACCTTTTTTTGATTCCCGGCGGTAATCAGCCATTAAATCCGTCGGAGTTGCTAGGCTCAAAGCGAATGCAGGAGCTTGTTGATCGATTGAAGGATCATTGCGATTTGGTGTTGTTTGACACCCCGAGTGCGGTGGTGTTTAGCGACGCCCCGATGTTAGCCAGCCGGGTGGACGCTGCACTTATGGTAGTCTCCGCTAATCAGATTCCGAGGGAGACTGAAGTGCAGGCGCGGGACTTGATCAAGAAAGCAAAGGCGAACATCATTGGCGTTGCGATCAATAAAATGTCCGCCGATAATATTGACAGCTGCCATTTTTATACGAAATATTACAGCGATACAACTCTGCCCGCCGGCGGTGGTCCTATATCATCTCGCTCGGAGATGGCCTCATCGACCGCGCGGCAACTGGACGAAACTGATAATACTGATGAGTCAGAGGATTCTTTGACTGAGTAGGGGTGCGAAAGTTTGGAGCAGTTGGTTAAAGAACAGCCTATTTCATCTGCGTCCCAGGAGGAATGGCCTGAGGAGAAAAAACAATATGCGCTGAAGATCCTATGGCAGCATCGGGAGCTGGTGTGGAGCCTGACGCGGCGGGATATCAGAGGACGTTATAAGCAATCGGTGTTGGGTGTTTTGTGGGCGCTGCTGCAGCCGCTGGCGATGACAATAGTCTTCACAATAGTGATGTCTAATATCGCCAAGATCGACACTGGGGATATTCCGTATCCGATATTTGCCTATGTTGCAATGCTGCCGTGGACTTTTTTCGCGGGAGGATTATCCGCCGGGTCTGAATGTCTGGTCGGCAATTTCAACCTTATCACCAAGGTATATTTCCCACGTGAGGTCTTTCCGATTTCTGCCGTATTGGGAAAGACTGTCGATCTTGCGTTGGGGGTCATGGTATTGGCGCTGTTGATGGTGTATTACAAGGTTCACTTGACCTGGATGAGCTTATTTGTGGTGCCTTTGTTGATTATACAGTTCTGCTTTATGCTGGGGATGACTTTTTTACTTTCAAGCTGGAATCTGTTTTATCGTGACATACGGCATGTTATGCCTTTGTTGACTCAGATTTGGATGTATATGTCTCCCATCATCTATCCAATCAGCCTGATCCCAAAAAGATTTCTGGGGTTCTATATGTTGAATCCGATGTCCTCTATTTTGGATGGGGTGCGCAAAACCGTTCTCGAAGGCAAAGCGCCAATGATGGGCTATTTGGGGATTGCGGCGGCGGTTTCAGTTGCATTCCTTATTGTTGGTTATTGGAACTTCAAGCGGCTCGAACCGTCATTTGCGGAAACCATCTGAGGCAATGATGAAAGCTATATCAGTAGAGAATGTATCAAAGAAATTTATCCTGGCGCACGATCGGCCAAAAAACCTGGCGGATCTGGCGCAAGGCAAATTGCTACGCAGGCAGCGTGAGGAGTTTTGGGCGCTGAAGGATGTCGCGTTTGATGTAGAGCAAGGCGAAGCGCTGGGCATAATCGGCCACAATGGGGCGGGCAAGAGCACGATGCTCAAATTGCTGACAAAGATAATGTTTCCGACGCAAGGTCGAATCCGCACCAGAGGGCGCCTGTCCGCTCTGATCGAAGTGGGAGCGGGGTTTCACCCTGAGATGTCGGGGCGTGAGAATATTTTTCTTAACGGATCGATCCTTGGGATGTCTCAGAAAGAAATCGCCTCGAAGTTCGATGAAATAGTTGCATTTGCCGAGTTAGAAAAATTCATAGACACACCTGTAAAACGCTACTCCAGTGGGATGTATGCCAGGCTCGGCTTCGCAGTCGCCGCGCACGTAGATCCTGAGATTTTAATTGTCGACGAAGTGTTGAGCGTGGGGGACTTGGCGTTTCAGGAGAGGTGCACGAAACGGATGCAGGAGTTGCGTGAATCTAGTCGCACAGTGCTGTTCGTATCGCATAATATGAGCACGATAGTGTCTCTCTGCAACAGAGTGGTCTTGTTGGAGAACGGCTGTGTAAAGATGATCGGTGATGCACAGACAGCAGTAAAAGCCTACCGAGAATCTCTTGCTAGACGATCAACACCTTCGATTGCTCCTGATCAACCTGGCAGCAAGGCCAGTGAACGAAAGTCTTTGATAATCGCCGATATGGAACTGCTTAACCACGAGACGGATTGGACATTGAGATCAGGTGATCCACTACATTTGCGGCTACGCTATTCTGCAGATGGAAAGTTACTATCTCCCAGAATCGGTGTACATATACTTGAAAATAACGGAAACACTGTGGCTCATTTTAGTAATGCAGCAAGAACCACACCTCCTGATTTGAGCGGTCACGGAATATGCGACCTGTTGATAGACTCAATGCCACTAACACCTGGTACATACCTGGTTGTTGCAAAAGCATCGGATACACACGGTACCATAATGTACGATACCGGCTTCACCTCAAGAGAGCTAGTAGTTCTGCCCCCTGCGGATGAGCCCGAACGCGGGACTTCACGGTTTGGAGTGTTATGGCTGAATTCTGCCTGGGAGTACCCAGATGAAAGATGCCACACGACTGTAGAATGCGGAGATACTCTTTGAAACAGCACTTGTGCATTGGTTGTGGAGTATGTGCAGCAGTGTGCCCACGCGGTAGACTAAACATGCAGATGGATGAAGATACTGGTATATATACTGTCGTGCCTGCTGAAGAATGCCCTTATAATTGCGGACTTTGTGATGCTGTATGTCCATTTGCAGATACCGGCTGCAACGAAGACGTTCTGGCTGACGGATTGTACTCTCGGCAGCCTGGCATAATGCATGAACTAGAGTGCGGTTACTATTTTCAGTGCTGGGCGGGGTTCTGTTCTGGCGAACAAATACGCTTAAACGGTGCTTCCGGGGGAGCGACTACTGCTTTTTTGGAAAGCTTGCTCACTTGTGGCAAAATAGAGAGAATTGTTTGCGCTCAGCGAGTTCCGGGTGGACGTACATTATTTGAATGCGCTATTGTTGACGACATTGACGCACTTTACGAAGCATCGAAATCTGCTTATTATCCGGTAGAATTCAGCGGTGTCTTAAGAGAAGTCCTGTCCGTTCCCGGCAAATATGCGATTGTATGCCTACCTTGTGTGGCTAAAGCGATTCGACTTGCTCAGAGGCACATTCCAAAGCTTCGGGAGCGCATTGTAATTATAATAGGCCTGGTGTGTGGCCACGGAGTGAATTCTCACTTTGGCAGTTACGCAGCAATGCTGGCTGGCGCCAGCTTAGAAGAAGTTAAAGAAATAACATTTCGAGTCAAATCTGCTGGTCATCAAGCCAACAATTCTGCGGTGCGTGTGCAGTGGAGTGATCAAGAAAGCTTAGTTCACTGGATGAATGATCTCAATGAGGCTTGGGTTGATAACTGGTTTACACCTAAAGCCTGCCTTTTCTGCGATGATATCTATGCAGAGTGCGCTGATATTGTTTTCATGGACGCTTGGCTGCCCGAATTTATTGATGACTATAAAGGCACAAACCTTTTGCTCTCACGTACTAGCCAAACCGCGCATTGGATCCAAAATATGGCAGCTAATAACGACCTAATCTTATGGGATATCGATGTGCAGCGCGTAATTGCTAGCCAACGCGGAGTCATTCAATTTAAAAGAGTAAAACTCGCACACCGATTGTGGCAAGCGAGGGGACGCAACTGGAACGTTTCCGCCAAGAGAGTCGCACCTCATAAGGCTGCCGATTGGAATCCGGATGTAAAAAGATCAGAACTGGGCACTGTATATTGGAAGCAGCGTAGTAGTTTATCAGATTTTCAAAGAGCTATGCGTAGTATCAAAGACGAATACCCCTGGTGGGTTGCGTTTCGACGCAAAGCCAAGAATGTACTAAAGCGAGCGGGGATTCAGTGGTAGAATTTAACGCGACAAAGCGGTTTCTGCTCGTCGGAAATGGGCCGTACTCAAATCGAGGTTGTGAGGCAATTGTGCGAGGCACAATTGAGATTCTCTCTCGCCGATTCGTTAATGCATCAGTGATTTTGAGTAGTTTTGGAGAGGATGCTCTTCTTGACGCTCGAAGCGAAATTGACGCGAGAATACAGCACAAGCCACACGGATCTTTGCTGACGAAAAAATACAGCCCCGCTTGGTGGAACTATCGTGTTCTCCACAGGCGAACAACTGACTTTAGACACATTCATTTCCGAGCACAGTACGAAGGACTTATGAAATCCGCTTGCGTACTACAGATTGGCGGCGATAATTACTCGATGGATCATCATAAGCCATATGAGCATATGCTCCTTGACAATTTGCTGATGTCATCAAACAAACCAGTTGTTTTGTGGGGTGCTAGCATAGGCCCGCCACTTGACAGTGATAAGGTTTATGAGCAAGAGATGATGAACCATCTTAGACGTTTCGATCTAATATTGGCTAGAGAGACGAAGACCGTGCAGTATTTGGCCGACTGTGGTGTGACACAAAACGTCAAACTAGTGGCTGACCCGGCATTTTTATTGGCGCCTAGCGAACCTAGTCTTAATTCGGAAATGTCGCAGTTCTTACAACAAGCCCCCATCGGACTCAATCTCAGTCCTATAGTAAGCAGATTTCGAGAACAAAACGTTTCTGATTGGTTGCAGACAACAAGAGAGTGCATTAGCTCGCTGCTGAATTCCGGCACGGAAAAGATCTTATTGGTCCCACACGTTACGGTCAAAGATGGAAACGATTACACATTCATGTTGCAAGCGATGAATGGTATGACCAGGGCAAGGGATAGAATTAAGATTCTCCCAGACAGTTTATCCGCAAGCGAGTATAAATGGGTTATAGGTCAGCTACCGTTGTTCATTGGTGCGCGAACTCATAGCACTATAGCTGCTTTGTCGTCCGGAGTGCCGACGATCTCGATAGGATATAGTATTAAAGCAACCGGAATAAACCAGGATGTGTATGGTCACACCGACTGGTGCATCCCGATACACCAGGTGGAACCTGGTTTGCTGGCCCAAAAGGTATCAGAAGCATATTCAAAACGAGATGAAATGAAGGCCATTTTACTCAATCGCAAGCGAGAAATGCAGGCGCAGGCCCATAAAGCTGCCGATTATCTCGCTGATGTATTAGATTGAATCACTGCAGAAATATCAACAGGGACAGCTGATTGCACTGATGAATTCGGGGGATTACCTGTCGCTAAAATAGATTGGCTATCCCTCAGGTGCGTGCCTCAACAGTCGCTTAAGAGGTTTTGACTTGAAATACAGTTCGGCACTGAAAATATTCGTTGCCAATCGAATTCCTAGGCATCTCTATTATCTTGCCTCGTTTGCGTTTGCCGCTTGCTTGGTTCTGATGGGGGTGGGGCCTTTTTTGCCCATATGGGTTCCGTTGCAGTGGGGTTATTACTGCCCGCCGCGGATACTGCTAATAATAGCCATTACAGTCTTGCTTTTCTTTAGATATTTTGTCGCAAGATCTCACAATCAATGCGTTAAACGGCGAACGATTGCCTTTAGATGGCTTCTTCTCGGTTTGCTCGCATCACCCATAATCGCAGGGGTTATCAGTAAATCCTTAGCTATTAAGCAGATTAGCGATTATGGTGACTACCTAAGGCTAGGCTCTTATCTGTCAAAGAACGGGTTAGAGGGATTATTACAACTAGATGCGTGGCGCCCGCCCGGTATGGCATTTATATTAGCTATTCCACTTAAACTAGGGCTTACATATAATCAGGCCGTGTGGTCAGTTAATAGCCTTTCGCTAGTGCTCGCAGTTGCTGGGTTGAGCCATATCAGTTCAGGTTTACAGGTAGAAAGAACTCGTGGCATTACCGCAGTTCTAATAGCAATTCCGCTCGTGGCGCTTTTCCTGACAATAGCAGCATCTGAAATTCCTGCTTTTGCCATTCAGATGTTGACGATTGCTCTGTTTCCAATGGATAAGCTCACCTTAAAAGCTGTTTCGGCCTGGAAGTGGCTTGCAGCGGGTTGTTTCACTGCTTTAGCTGCGCTTTTCCGTCCGGTGCTATTAGTTCAACTTCTCGCTTTAACCGTTTCAGCAATCTTCGTTTGTGGAATGCACTGCTCTACATGGACAATGCGCTTAAAAAGAATTGGTATTGCCATAAGCTTGATCTTCATAGGGTTTGGTGTGACTATGGCTCCAGTCACACTTCGAAATTATCATAAATATCACGCCTTTCTGCTGATATCTTACAATGGTGGCGAAGTATTCTACGCATCAAATAAAAGTGCAGAATTTGACCAACAAGGCAAGTATCTGCCGTCTCATTACCGCGAATTGCGCAATGAGATCCCAGATCCACTGAAGCGTAACGCAATTGGGTTCAAAAGGGGATTAATGGCAATACTAAAACATCCATTTGTGTTTGTTAATTCTTTTCCATTTAGAGCAGGTATGATGCTGGGAGGCCTGTTAACTTGGCCTGCGGATTATATTGGTCACGCAAATCTATCTAAAATTGAGCCTGCGCTGTTGACAAATGCCCTACAAAGCGTTTGTCTATTTTCTGGTTGGGTCATTCTACTATTAGTGGGGAAGAGTAGAATTATAATAATGAATGCGATCAAACGGAGATTTGTCGAGCACTGGGTGCTATGGTGCTTTATTATGGTATTGATCAGTAGTATGTGTTTTGAATGCTTGCCGCGTTATTCTATCACACTGGTGCCTTATATTTTGGCGACTATTGTGTTTTCTGTGCGTGCGTATTCGTTAGAGCATCCTGAGGTGTGATTAGTGAGAGTCTTGCATATCGGGGCAGTGTGCGGTCATGGTGGGACAGAGACCGTGATGGCGACGCTTATAAAAGAACAACGTAATCACGGCATCGAAGCTGATGCATTCTTTTTTTCCGATCTGGGTGGGGCCACCCATTTTGTTGACATATGCTGTGTTCGGTTTGCGAACAGTTCTTCGCTGACTGAATTATTGCTGAATCATGAATATGATTTATTACACGTGATCTCAGGTGCCGCACCTAATGCACGACTCTGCGCAAAAAGATCGTCATTTCAAGGAGCAATCGTGGAGACTTGCCACGGCACATTTCACGAATGGTCGGATAGTCACTGCATAACAGCGGTGTCGCAACATACTGCTAATGCCATTCAAGGTCGATGCGAAAAACTGATTCAGATAATTCCTAACGGCATAGATACCAATCGTTTTAGCATCGGTCAACGACTTAAACTTGATAATCCTCGACCCCAGGTAGCTTGGATCGGACGTTACGTTGATTATCTCAAAGATTTCGATGGCTTCATAGCGTTAGCTAACTCGAGCGCTATGGCTGACTTTGCATTTGAAGTGGTGGACGGATCAATGATAGAGTACGATTTCCAGCATTGGCTGCCCAGCCAAACGATGGTCACAAGAAAGAAATCGTGGAGCGAAATGCCAGATTTTTACAGAGGAATTCGGGACAGCGGTGGTTTAGTTGTGTCTACCTCACGCTCAGAATCCTTTGGTTTGAGTTTAATTGAGGCTGGATCTTGTGGATGCCCGGTTGCTGCTCCAAAGGTAGGAGGTATTGCAGAAGTTATTGAGCACAAAAAAACTGGTTATCTTTACGATAGATCGGGTGGAACAGAAGCACTGATCGAAGCTATTAATTGGATTAGATCGGATTCCAACTACGATTCCATCAGCAAGAATGCGTCGGCTCATGTACAAGACAAGTATACATCCAGTAGAATGTTTGAGAGTTATTGCAATGTTTATGAACAAGCGCTTGACCTGAATAAGGGATCTAGGCATTTTTTGTTTTCGCGAGCGCTTCCGATTGTAAAACGTTCTTTCTTGAAGTCGGCACAGTTGATCGGCTTCTATAAGCGAAAAGAGTGCCCGAAATGAGCCATCGGGTGTTGTTAGTTACTCCTACTGTAGCCATGGGTGGGGCAGAGATTGTACAGCGTTTAATGGCGGACCTATTAATTTCTCGTGGATTCGATGTATTTGTGTACTCTTACTACTGTGATGGCCAGCAGGAGTTGTTTGGTGATTTTCCTGAAAGGCGTCTGTATTTCAATCAGGATATTAGCTTGGCCCAATTACTTTGCGAACAAGATTATGATATTCTGCACGCTGTTACACTCTGCACCAATAAAGGATTACTTCGTTCAGTGGCTAAATCCCGCTATGATGGTGCTCTAATTCTGACTTGTCACGGTGCATTTAGCCCTGAAAAGACTTTTGCTGCTGTCGACGCCTATACGGCAGTTTCTGACGCCGTCGCTGCTCGAATTGAATCTCAAGTAGATGTCCCCATTCGTGTTATACATAATGGCATAGATACTGACAAATATTATCTGAGAAAAACTCAGCAGCATATGCATCCAATTATTCTATGGGTGGGCAGAACTCACGATCTAAATAAAGATTTCTCCGGCTTTGTTGCGGTTGCAACGGCCCTGCGCAACGCGCCTGTAGAGTTCTGGGTCGCGAGTGCCTCTGTTGATGAG
>JAAYKG010000239.1 GCA_012522555.1 Armatimonadota bacterium | reverse complement strand
TGCTTTCGAGCGTTGCGATTATCGGCACGTGGGGGGTATTTCAGTGAATACCGACCTGGGTGGACGATTTGGTGGGCGGGTCGGTAGTCCCGGAACGCGCCATCGCGGCAATGTGGATGGCGTTTGGGCAGATCATAGGAGCATTCGTCGGCGGGCCTATGGCGGAATGGATGGGTCGCAGGTGGTCTTATGTGCTGTTTTGTGTGACCAGCCTTATATCTGTCGTGGCTCTTTATACCTGTGTCACCAGCTTTGGGCCAGCCCTGCTCTGGCTCGCTATGATAGCCGGAATCTGCACCACAACTTTCTTCGGGTGGCTGCCGCTATATCTGCCGGAGCTGTTCCCCACCCGCATTCGAGCGACCGGCGAAGGTATCACTTTCAACTTTGGACGAATCATCGCAGCCGCTGGGGTCGTGTTCGGGATGGGACAGTTGGTTGTGGTATTTGGAGGTTACGCCAAGGCAGCTACAATCGTCGCGATGGTCTACATATTGGGCCTGGCGCTTATCTGGTTTGCGCCGGAGACCAAAGGCCAGAAACTGCCGGATTGATATTTTCTTATGTTGGTGGCGAAATAAACGCCACCAACGCTTTTTGTCTCAGAACGATTTTCTTAAAGCAAGCCCAGCCCACCAGTGGGAGCCATAGGTGCCGCCTTTGATGGTGAGGCCGGTGTTTTTAGGCATAAACGTCAGGCCGGTAATCACGTCCTGCCCATCATGCTGCGCAACCGCGCCGACATCCGGACGCAGCAAAAATTGCAGCCCACCGAACAGACCTCGATGCCTAACCTCGCCAAGAAGCGTCCAATCTGCAGTCCCAAGCCCCAGATGAGCTCTCACAAGAGGGGGGCCGGGTTTATCGCGGTCTGCAAAAAAAGTCTTGGCGGCAGTCACAAAATATGAGCGATCCTTGCTTTTGTCCGAAAACAAAGGATGATTAGTTGTCCTTGTCGCCGTTAGGTTTCGACATCCGACCACCACATCCGGCAGAATCGGTGTCTCTGCCAGCGCTTTGTAGCTCGCCACCAACACCGTGGAATCTCGATCTTTGTCCACCTGTGCAAAGTGGGCATCAAGCTCCACGCGATCCGTCAGTCCGACGTAGACGGTCTGGTAGTTCACGTGTTGTGGAGCGCCGGTCGGGGAGTCAAGCTTCAAATAGTAGACTGCGGCGTCCACCTCGCCGGCTTTAAGTTGATTAGCGGTCGGCATCGTGACGATGTCATCGGCTGACACGCAGCCGGCAACCATCAGCACGGCAACAACTATGAGAAAATAACGCATATACCCTCTCCTTATATTGATGTGCCTTAAATATAATTCACACACTCTTAAGGATCGGTTCTCCACTTGAGCGGCTATATCCTCCACAACGGGTGGCTTCTTTGTAAATTCAGGAGATTTTTTATGTGGTTATCAAAGCTCTCACGAGGCTGCGATGGCCTGCGCGGCGGCGTGCGGATCGACGGCTTTTGTAATCGGTCGGCCAATGACCAGGTAGTCCGCGCCTTTGGTCACGGCCTCTCTCGGGGTCATGACTCGCTTTTGATCCCCGATTTCTGCGTCCGCAGGCCGCACCCCGGGTGTGACAATAACAAAATCCGGCCCGCATGCTGCGCGTATTTGTTCTATCTCGTGAGGAGAGGCCACAACTCCGTCAAGCCCTGCCTTTTGCGCCAAAGCAGCCAGGTGCACCACTTGATCGGCCACGCTGCCGCCGACTCGCATATCATTGTTGAGAGTAAGTTGGTCGATGCTTGTGAGCACGGTAACGCCGATCACAAGTGGAGTCTCCGCACCGAGTTTTGCAGACTGCTCCACCACAGCGTCTTTTGCGGCTTTCATCATTGCATAACCGCCGGCGCAGTGGACATTTATCATCCAGATTCCTCTTCCAGCCACCGCTCGGCAGGCTCCGGCGACGGTGTTGGGGATATCGTGAAATTTGCAATCGTAAAATATCTTGCGTGCGCCCGCTTCAATGATTCTATCGAAAATGGTCAGCCCAGCGACATTGATCAGCTCGAGGCCGACTTTGAAAGCCCCCACATCGTCTTTGAGCAACTCGACCCATTCCACAGCGTTCTCTGCGCTATCCGTGTCGAGGGGCAGTATGATTTTGTTCATGTCACAATCCTTTCGACTAACTGACCGTCCCAACGATGTCATCGACGCTCGCAAATCCCATCTTGGTTAGATATTCTTCGATTCCGTCGATGATCTCGACCGCCGCCATCGGATTTACAAAGTTTGCGGTTCCGACGGCGATCGCACTTGCACCCGCGACAATAAACTCGATTGCGTCCCCTGCAGTCATTATCCCGCCCATTCCGATCACCGGCACATCGACGCTGCGTGCGACTTCGTAGACCATTCTGAGCGCGACAGGCTTAACCGCCGGCCCACTAAGCCCCCCTGTGACATTTGCAAGCCTGAACTTGCGAGCCCAAGGGTCTATGGCAGTCCCCATCAGTGTATTGATGAGCGAAAGCGCATCGCTTCCCGCATCCACGGCTGCTTGCGCGATTGAGACAATATCCGTGACGTTCGGAGAGAGTTTGGTGATTAAAGTCAGCCCGGTGGCGGCGCGTACACCTCGGACAACTTCGGCGGTTCCTTGAGGAGTAGTGCCAAAGACCATACAGCCCTCTTTGACATTCGGGCACGATACATTGATCTCAAGTCCGGCGATTCCTTCTACTTTATCCAACCTTGAGGCGACCTCGATATATTCCTCCAGCGAGTGTCCTACCACATTGACAATCACCGGCACATCATACTGCCTCAAAAACGGCATCTTTTCGTTTATAAGAGAATCGATCCCATCATTTTGCAGGCCGATTGCGTTGAGCATCCCCGACGGGGTCTCTACTGTTCGCGGATAATCGTTTCCCTGCCACGGTTCCAGAGATGTGCCCTTGACTGTGATAGCGCCGAGCTGCGACAAATCGTAGAAATCCGCCATTTCCCGGCCGAAGCCAAAAGTACCTGAGCCGACGGTGACGGGATTTTTCATGCGGATTCTGCCAACTTCGACCGATAGATCTACTCCCATATCACATCCTCCGCATTGAAAACGGGGCCGTCCTTGCAGACTCTTTTATATTCCCAGCCCTGCTGGGTGTGGGGCGCTTTGATCTTTTGCACACAGCCCGTGCATACGCCTATCCCGCAAGCCATATTATTTTCCAGCGACACCTGGCAATTTGCCACTTTGCTTTCGTGGCAGATACGGGCGACCTCACGCATCATCGCGTGTGGCCCGCAGGAATAGATGCGTATGTTGGATTCGTTTCCTTTGCGCTGGCCAATCACCTCTGACAGCAGCCCCGTGACGAACCCCCCATATCCGTAGCTGGCGTCATCGGTAGCGACCTCTATGTCGACTCCGTGAGACCGGAATTCGTCCTCACACAAAACTGCCTCTTTGCTTCTGCCTCCCGCTAACACGGTTATATGCTCGCAGCCCCACTTCTCGCAGAGCGCATCACACAGAAAATGCAGCGGAGCCGCGCCGCAGCCGCCCGCCACTACGATGTGTTCGGTGTGGGGCTGATCTCCAAGGTCGAAGCCGGTCCCCAACGGTCCGACTACACTGATCTTTTCGCCCGCGCAAATCCGTTGAAAAAGCCGCGTGCCGCGTCCTATAACTACGTAAAGCAACGAGAATGCTCCCTCATCCGGATAAGCCGCATGTACGGAAAATGGCCTGCGCAGCAATGGGTCGGTGCATTTGCTCACTTGCACGTTCACGAACTGTCCCGCCGTGACGCTTCGAGCGATTTGCGGCCCCATCAGCCGGGCAAGCCATACTCCCTCGGAGACTTCCGATTGCTCAATCAGTTCACAATCATAAATGCCTTTCATACTGTATGGAATCTTTGGCAAGCGCAGGCATTACTCCTGCCGGATTCCAAATAAACCCTCGATTATATCCACGATGCCAGCGTCATTTCGCACTGCAGCAGCGCATCTTCGACGCGTTTTTCGGATGTAAGGTCACGCACGAAGGACAAGATTACCTTACGCCCGAGATACTGCACAGCCCCCGCTCGATATAATACAGGAAACCTGGAGCCGTCCTTTCGGATATGCTCGTGCTCCACTTCGACCCAGCCTCCCTCCAGCATTCGATCCAGCCCGGCTTTTGCGCGGTGGACCGACTCGATCGGATGAAGCTGGCTGGTTTTTAGCTTGGCGAATTCCTCGATGCTGTAGCCGTGCATCTCGGCTGCTGCGGGGTTTGCCTCGATTACAGCGCCTTCAGGGTCAGGTTCGGAGACGAACACTGCGTCTTGCGATCTTTCGAAGACGGTGCGGAAGAGCTGTTCATATTCCGCCAGCGGATCCAGATAGTCTTCGATGATGGTCTCGTACTTTTGATCCATGTCGCCACCACCTTTCACAATTCGTGATGATTCATGGTCAAGATACCCAGAGATGAGCCGGTAGAATCAAGCGATTAGCCAGTATTTTGTATTGTCGCCCGCCGAGGTTCTCATTGTTCAGCCTGAGAGAAATATGCGCCCTCACCCAAACCCTCTCCCCAGGAGAGGTGAGAGCTTTGGTTTAGTGCGTGAGGCAAAACACTTTATTGTAGTAGAGCTTCCATCGTGATACAATTTAGCTCTATTCAGCTCAATGATGACGTAATTGCAGGGGAATCGATGGATCCTCACCAGTCTTCTGACATAGAAACTGTAAAACAGCATAAAGGCATTCGTTTGCGTGTGTGGGTGGCCATTGTTGTCCTGCAGGCCGCAATGATCTATTGGACGATCGACAGCGAGATGGCGCGCGGCATATATCTTGTCTGCTACTCCATAATGATGCCCACGGCGCTTTATCTGCTGTTTGCGCGTGCGCTGAGGCGCTGGCTCCCCTTCCGCGATCACGAACTGATCCTGATCTACATTGTCCTTACGGCGACCATCCCCATCGTCGGGTTCGGGGGGCTCCGATTTGTTATCACCGGCTCGGGATTTTTGCCGTTTTTCTCCGAGACCATGCCCCAGTGGTCACGGTATCTACCCGTGCTAAAATATTTGCCGGTGCTGCAGAATTACGACGCGATCCAGCAGCTCTACAAAGGCGGCTACTCGGTGCCGTGGCGGGCGTGGAGCGTGTTTATTGCGTTTTGGAGCACCTATCTCATATTGCTCAGCGTGATATGGATCTGCGCGGCGGGTATTTTGCGGCGCATCTGGATAGACCAGGAACGCCTCACATTCCCCATCGCCCAGATGCCGCTGGAAATAATGAACCCAAAGCACGATATTTTCCGAAAACCGCTGTTCTGGCTCGGTTTTGCTGTGCCTGTCGTTTTACAGAGCTTGCTGGTGTTTCACAACTGGTTTCCTGCCGTGCCTGCAATGGTTCTCAAAGGGTTCGACATCAAGCCGATAATCTTCACTTCCCCTCCGTGGGATGCGATTCCGAACTTCCCTGTAACGTTTTTTCCGATGGGGATTGGCTTGGCCTACTTTGTGCCCAGCGATGTAAGCCTGAGCTGTTGGCTGATGGCTGTGTTGATGAGGCTGTCGTATGCCGGGGCGGCTATGTTCGGAGTTGAGGCGGCAGGCACCGGGGCAGCGAGGTTCCCCTACAAAGAGGAGCAGGCCGGTGGGGCGTGGCTGGCGCTGGCGGGGTTGGGGATTTGGGGTGCGCGGCATCACTGGCGAACGGTAGTGGCGATGATATCTGATGCGGAGCAGCGAGCGGTTCGCCTGATGGGCTTGCTGGCCGCAGCGTGTGCCCTTATTTGTATAGGCATGATGGTGGTGACAGGCATACCAATGCTGGCTGCGACCATTGTGCTGATTGTATATTTGGCCTACGTGCTGAGCGGCGCCCGGGTGAGAGCGGAAGCGGGGGCGATCTGGACATTCGCGCCGCTGGGCTGGACCCCGACCAGGACGATGACTTCTTTGATCGGCGCTAACAGACTTGGTGATCGTGCACTGGTGTCAAGTGGGCATTTCAATCTCATCCACTGGGATATCCGCGCTCAGTCGCTGCCTTTTTTGATGGAAGGGATGGATATCGCAGAAAAGTCCGGAATCGACTGGAAGTCGGTATTGAAGCTCGTGGCGGTAGGCACTGTCACGGCATTGATAATTGGTTGGTGGAGCAGCCTGGATAAGATTTATCACCTCGGTGCAGCCACAGCAAAAGCCAACGTATATCCGCTTACAAAGTCGACCCAGACGTTTATGGAAGTTGACCGGGTGGCGACGCAGGCAGGCTCGTGGGACCCACAGGGTGTATTTGCGGCGACGTTGGCGGCAGGCTTTACTCTGCTGCTGGCATGGACGCGGAGGGCCGGGATATTTGGGCTGCATCCCATCGGCTATGTTTTGTGTAACAGCCTGATAATGAACTCGTTTATCGTTCCGTTCTTTGTCGCATGGGCCACCAAAACGCTTGTGCTGCGCTTCGGAGGACACAAAGCCTACAGGACAAGTGTGATGTTCTTCGTCGGCGTAATCCTGGGGGATCTGGTAATTCAAGGCTTTTGGGCGCTGTTTGGCTGGATTTTCAACGTGCCTATTTATCAATTCCTGACCTGATCGCCGAGATTGCTCGTATGTCTAAGTTAATCCAATGTGTTCCCAACTACAGCGAAGGTCGCCGACGCGATGTTGTCGAGGCCATCGTCGATTCGATTGAGACCTCTTCGAGGGCGCGCGTGGTCGATTATTCGATGGATGTCGATCACAACCGCGCTGTAGTCACGATTATCGGCGAGCCACACGACATCCGCAAGTCGGCCTATGCCGGGGCAAAAACCGCCGTTGAGTTAATCGACCTCAACAAACATGAGGGCGGCCATCCTCGCGTGGGAGCGGTCGATGTGATCCCTTTTACCCCTTTGCGCGAGGTGACTATGGAGGAGGCGATCGTGCTGTCTCACGATCTCGGCAAAGATATCGCCGACAACCTCGCAGTGCCGGTCTATTTTTATGAACAATCAGCCGCCACGAGCCAGCGATCGAACCTCGCGGATATACGCAAAGGCGGATTTGAGGCGCTTAAAAAGAATGGCCTTGTTGGTGATAGAAAGCCGGATTTAGGCCCGCCGACTATCCATCCAACCGCAGGAGCAGTGGTGATAGGTGCGCGAGGCCCATTGATTGCGTTTAACGTGAATCTCGCTACAAACGATATGTCTGTCGCAAAGTCCATCGCCGCGAAAATACGCAGTATCAGAGGGTCTGGAGAGGCGCTGGAAGGAGTGAAGGCTATTGCGGTTTATTTGAAATCTAGAGACACCGCGCAGGTCTCTACCAACATAACCCTCCCACATTTAACTTCAATGTACGACGTTTATGCGTTTGTGGAACGGCAAGCAAGGGCAATGGGAGTTGATGTGCTGGAATCCGAACTGATCGGAGCGATTCGTGTGGATGCCCTGATCGATTCGGCGCAATCTTCAATGAAACTGCCGGGATTATCCAAAAACCGCGTGCTGGATTGACCACTAAATCGGCTCTTTGTCCCCCATAACAGGCTCAGGATGGAGTATGTACGCATCCACGATGGCAAGCAGGCACGCCGGAATCTCCCGAATCGCCGCATTCAAATCACCTTGATCCGCCTGCACCCCACACGCTTTAAGCCCTAATCGATCGCACAAAAACACTGCCCGGTCGGCGTGGAAACGCTGGGTTACTATTATGACTTCCGAAAGGCCGAATATATGCTGGGCGCGGTAGATAGAATCGTAGGTCCGTCGGCCTGCAAAATCCATTGCAATGGCTTGTTTGGGAACGCCGCGCTGTATCGCGTAGTTTCGCATCTGCAAAGGCTCATTGTAGTCGACATATCTGTTGTCCCCGGACATCAGCAGTTTGTCGCATTTGCCTTCCCGCCACAGCTCCACCGCCTTATCGACGCGAGTTTGCAGAGATTGCGACAGCTTGCCGTCCGGCCGAACCGCAGCGCCCAATACGAGGGCTACTCGACAATGAGGGGCTTTATAGGTCGCCGAATATACACGATCTCGCACAGAAAAGTGGATAAACATCCTCGCTGCGATGGGAATGCAAATGATTATGAACGCGGCGATAAGAACCCGCCGCCGCCACAGCTTGTATATCTTCGACCGCCGTCGCGCATCACGCTTCGCCCTTGTTGCCGCAGTTGAACGCTTGCGCCTGGCGCTGTAGGAATAACTTCGCCGCCTGCTTGTCTTTCGTGTAGTCACAGGCGATATTATACAACGGTTCTACATATGGCGAAAGATGACGTCAAAACAATAGCTTGTGACCAAAATGCCGTCGTGGTATCGTATGCCTGTCATGAACAAACCGCCGATTCCACTTCATAACGCAATCGATATCGCCGCGCTGTGTCGGATGGATCCATGCGACGAAAGCGCTGTGCTGGGATCATTTTGGCTGAAATCTCGCAAGAGTTTTGAAAGCAAGCTGGTCAAGGCATTCAAATCGTGCAACCCTGTCGGTGCTTATCGGCCGCATATATCTTTGCTGTGCCAATTTTATTCAGAACTGATAATTGCGCGGGCGGGGACGGAGTTTGATTGGGTCGTGCGCGTGCTGGGGTCGCAGGAAATGCGTGCTGAACCCGACAGGCCGCAGAGTGCGCTTATTGATATGGTCTGCGCCAGAACATCGGCGGTATCCCCAAGCGAGATGTTCTATCGAATCGGGGTCCGGCCTCCGATGAGATCAGTGGCTCGTCTAGCCGGGCCGGATGCACTAAAGGCTCGACTGCAATATGCCGCGCAGGATCTATTTATCAGGCCCAAACAGATCGGTGGACGCGCGCTTCTGATCGACGATATAGCAAATACGGGAGCGTCGATGCGCATCTATGCGTTTGCATTGAAGGAGTTTGCCGGGGTCGATAGAGTCTTCGCAATAAACCTTGCGGCAACTCGATTTTTGGCGGGAAAAGATGGACGAGGGCTATTGAAGCTGGATACGGGCAGCCTGGCCGCAGAGTCTCTTGCGGAGGTGTGGGTCGATGATAGGGCATTTCATATTGACCAGAACTGCCCTGCTATCACCGGCAAAGCTGCCTCGGAGGTGCGATTTGTAGCCGAACGAAATCACCACCCCTGCCCCACCTGCGCCGTGCAGAAATCAAGCAAGCGCAGGTGGTGGCAGTTCGGCAGGACAATATAACCGCACGATCGACGAATTGATCAAGCCGGCTGTGAGATATCTGTCAGCACCTCCGCTACGAGTTCCTCTTCTTCGAGATCCAGCGCAAGATCCGCAAGAGCGATTATGCCGATAAGTTTGTTGTCGCGCATAACGGGCAGCCTGCGAATTTGATGCTCGGACATTATCTCGCAGACTTCCTCAGCCTCCATAGCTTCCTCTGCTGTGATCGGATCCGCCGTCATTACTTCGCTGATGTTCGTCGATTTAACATCTTTGCCTTTGGCGACTGCTCGAATGGTGATATCGCGGTCGGTCACCACGCCCACAAGTCGATCCCCCTCTACCACAGGGCAAAGGCCGATGTTGCAATCCTGCATCTTCTGGGCGGCCTGGGCAATGCTTTCGTTCGGGCTGCACGTTACAAGCTCTTTTGTCATTATATCGCTTAGTCTCATGGTGGTTCACCTCCATCACGCCTTGTCTTACCCACAATCGACTTCCTATACAATTGTTTTGGGTTAATTTGGGATTTGAGATTTACCCCTGCGTCACAGTATACTGATGTGTAGAGTATGGAGGTCATGGATGAAACGTTTGATTATATCGATTGCTGCGCTGTCATTGGCTGTCGGATTGATGGCATGCTCGGGGGGTTTTGCTGCGGGCTTGAAAAAGATAACCGACGCCGGCATTACGGTCTCATATCCCGATGGGATGGAGGCGCAGGCCAAGAAAGTTATGGCGATGGCACAGTCAACCGTAAAGCCGTCGCTTGAGGTACATCGCCAGGCGATTTCGCTGCTTTCAAATGTCGACGCAATGGCCACAGATATAACCCAGGCCCTTGGCGCCGAAGAAAAACACGACGTCACCAGGTCCAGGCTGCAGGTCTTCAAAGACAAATCCGAGGCTATGGTGTCGGCGTTTTCCGACATCAGGCTGGTCCGCAAAAGCGATGCGGTCGCCACTGACGGCATCGATGCCGGTCTTATGCAGGTGCGCTACGCCAAAGACAAAGATGAATTCAACATGATCTTTGACGAGAAAGACACCAACCCCGACAAAATACGGCGCAGCTTCTTTCCGGTGCTGGTCAACCCGGACGGGACTTTGCGGTCTGAAAACAAGCTCGAGCAGATGGCACTGGATTTTCTGGGTTCGGGGGATCCGATGGCCATCGCTCCCGTGCAGGACACAATATCATATTTAATCGCGGTCCCGCTGAAAATATACAACCCGCTCGGACGATGGTTCAATGAGGGTGTCAGCGGATATCTCACACGCCAGATGGTCGCAAAACACGGCTCAAAGCAGATGAACGCGATTGCTGCCAATCTGTTCACCGTAAGCCCATCGGCGCAGGAGCTTAAAAATAAAGTCAACATCATGTCATGGCCCCAATCGCCATATTTGAACAGAAACCCCGAAAGTTTCGATGCGAAACTGGAAGCCGCGCGAGTTCAATATTCGATCGAGGCTATCTCCGGGCTGCTCGCCAAATCCGAACCACAGGCGCTCGCAAAGATTATTGGCGCACTAAAATATACAGGGGACCCAGATAACGACTCGATTTTTGAAGCCATCCAGAAAGCAACCAACACCGACTTCAAGCCTGTATTTATGAGCTACGTCCCGAAGAAAGTGCAGGATGGCATCGCGTCCGGAGAGCCTGAGAAGTTGATCGAAAAAGCGCGTGGCCTGGCAACTGCAAAGAAATGGCCCGAGTCTGCTGCGGCGCTTCAACAGGTGTTGGAGATGACGCCAACGGATGTGAACGCGCGATTGAACCTGGCGTGGGTCGATCGAGAGATGGGCAATAATCTGGATGCGGAGTTGCAGATATTCCTGACGGCAGGGGTGCTAAAACAGCAAAAGCATTCATTCCATCTGTTCGATGCCACAATCGAGGGCAACTACGTCGCCGGCAGGCTGGCGATTCTTATGGGGAATCTTGAAGCAGCCCAACTATTCCTTGAACCGGTCTTGCAGGCTAATCCCGATCATACGGATGCAAAAAGAGCGATGGAAGAAATTCGCAGGATTGAGGACGCGGCTAAAGGGGTTAAATAGCAGAACCGGCCACCGACTCGTAGAGCCGCTCGAAATCATCGACCATTTTATCTATTGAAAAGTTTCGAGCGTTTTCGCGAGCGCGTGCGCCCATTTGCATGCGATCGTCCGGGCTGTCTATGAGGAAGTTTATACGGTCGGCGAACTCTGCGGGGTCGTCGGCCGTGAGGAATCCGTCGACTCCGCTTTGCAGATTTTCCGGAATCCCTCCGGCGTTGACGGCGACTACGGGCAGTCCTGCGCTCAAAGCTTCGCAGATCGCGATACCCTGCGTTTCGGTGGTACTCGGAAAAGCGAACGCGTCGGCAGCGCCGTAGATCGGCTCGATGTCGCTGCGGGATAACATTCCTGTGAACTGCACCTTATCCGACAACGCTAATTCATCGGCGAATTCCTTGGTTTCGGCAAGCGCCGGGCCGCCTCCCACGAGCAGCAGTCTAGCGCTTGGCCGGCGATCAGCTATGGACTTGAACGCAGTCAGAAGCATGCGCAGGTTCTTTTCGCGTGCGATTCTGCCTACGTAAAGCAGGAGAAAATCTCTTTCACCCACTCCAAAACCACTTCGTGCCACGGCCCGTTGATCGGCAGGCAGAGCCGTAATGGGGTCGACTCCCGTCTTGATTACTTCAATTCGGCTTTTCACTCCGTAGGATCTCAACACATCCGCCACAGGCCCTGATGGCACTACTACCGCGTTGGTTCTGGAATAATACCACCGCATCAGGCCAATCAAAAACCGCTTCGACAGCGCTTTTGGCCGCACGGGTGCGTAGTGAACATATTCGGTATACAGGGTGTGATTTGTCGCCACAAACGGGATACCGAACCGCTTTGCCCATCCTGCCCCAAGCACGCCGAGCATAAACGGCGACTGAGTGTGGACTATATCGGGCTTCAGATCGGCAAATACCCGCCTCGCCGCCGGTGCGAATGGCAGAGCGAACGGGTAGTCGGGCATCAGCAGGGTATGAGTGGCAGGAGTTCGCGTAACCCCTGCGAAAGTGTCGACGTGGCCTTTGAAGGCCGGAGCGAAAATGAAAACCTCATGTCCTCGCTGGACAAGTCCGTCCCGCAAGGTCCTGACGCACACACTCACCCCGTTGATAATAGGTTCGTAACTCTCAGTAAAGATCGCAATTCGCATAGAAACACGCCGCCCACGGCTATCGTAGGAAGCCGGGCGGTTATAGTATACCTTCGCCGCAGAAATCGTGCAATGCGAAACGGGTTATTAACTCTTTTCCGTCTGATATCAACTACAAAATCTCGTTTACTTGCATGCGCGGCTGAATTATACTATTGCTGTGTTTGCAAGGAGGATATGCAATGAATTGGACTGCAATTTTGGCTATGGTTGCTTTGGTTGTGAGTGTAACTGCTGCGAGCGGCGCAGTGAGTGTCAAAGATTATGGCGCTAAGGGCGACGGAATAGTCGATGATTCGGCGGCTATTCAAAAGGCGCTTGATTATGCGGCGAAAAATCACGGCGGAGTAGTTCATCTCGATGCGGCCAAATATCGAATCGAAAAACCCGTAAACATTCCCGAGGGTGTGACCCTCTCGGGGGTATGGGAAGCGCCGCACCATGCCCAGCTTTCCAACGGCACCGTGTTTGAGATCTACGCCGGCAAGAACGCGGAGGATGGCGCGCCGTGCCTAATGCTCAACCCGTCAAGCGCCGTCAAAGGAATCACATTCTTCTATCCCGAACAGCGCATCCCCGGCACCATCGCCTACCCATGGACAATTCAAGGCACGGGAATGCACAACAGCGTTATCGATTGCACGTTTGTGAACTCATACAAAGCGATCGATTTCGGTGAACACAAAAACGAACTGCACTACATACGCAACTGCTTCGGATGCCCGCTGAAGATCGGCGTACACATAGACAAATGCACCGACATCGGCCGTATCGAAAATGTCCATTTCAACCCGCACTATTGGGCGAGGGCCGGCTCGGAGGGTATCCCAAACTGGGGGGATCTGATCAAATATATCGGCGACAACCTGATAGCGTTCCAGTTCGCTCGCACAGACTGGGAATACGTGCACAATACGTTCGTTTTCGGAGCTAAAATTGGCTATCATTTTATGGCCGGGCCGGACGGGTCGGTTAACGGCAATTTTCTGGGAATCGGAGCGGATTGGTGTGGGAGAGCGATATTGGTCGACGCGTGTCAACCCCCGGGGCTGTTGATCACAAACGGTGAGTTCGTAGGCAGCGACAAAACCGATATATTTATGGAAGTCGCCGCAACTCATGACGGGGTTGTGCAGTTAAGCAACTGCTCTTTTTGGGGCCCGGCCTCGCAGATAGCCAAGATCGACGGCAAAGGGACTGTCAGTTTCAATCAGTGCACTTTTCTGAACCAGGGCGGCGCAGCGGAACTATTCACAATCGACGCGCTTTCCGGAGATATCAACATCTCCAACTCGCGGTTCTGGATGCAGAGACCTGATATCCGGCTGGGAAAAAG
>JAAYKG010000004.1 GCA_012522555.1 Armatimonadota bacterium | reverse complement strand
GTCCAAGCCGCGACCGGAAATATCTCCGGCACCGTCCGCAGCAGCTTTGATAATAGCGTGATGTCCGGTGTTACAGTGGCTGTAACAGGCGGAACCTCGGCCACAACAAACGCGTCGGGGGTGTATACCCTTAGCAACCTCAGTCCAGGCACATATACTCTCACTGTTTCCAAGACCGGCTACACCACCCAAACCGGCACTGCGGCGGTCACTGCGGGCGCAACCACCACCAAAGATTTTACCCTTGTCTCGAGCGATGCCACTCCGCCCAGCGTGCCGCAGAATCTCCGCAGGACGGCTTTATCGAAAAATAGCATAACGATCGCCTGGGACGCTTCGACTGACAACGTTGGGGTGGTGGGTTACAGAATCTACCGCGACGGAACACAAGTAGGCACGTCAACAACCACGACGTACACAGACACTGGCTTAAGCGCGAATACGGGTTACAGCTATCAAGTCGATGCGTATGACGGGAGGCCTAACTATTCCGCTAAGAGCGCAGTACTGGATACCGGAACAGGCGGCACTTGGACCCAATCCAACGCTAAATACACCAGCTATGTGCGCAGCGGCAGCCCGGATGTGGTCGGCTCGGGAGGCATCGCGGTTGGCTACAGCGCCACTGAGAATTTGTTGATTCGGCGCGGATTGATCCAATGGGATATGACCGGAGCCCCTACAGCATCCGAGATTATCAATGCGGCCGACAGCGTCCGAGTCAAGCTGTATCAATACACGCAATACAGCTCGAGCGCCTCTGCCGATATCTCGCTATACAAGGTCAACAACGATTGGGATGAGACCAATGGCACGTGGAACAACGTCGGCATCGGCGCGAAATATACCGGCGCAACGGTCGCCTGCACCAATATCGGCGATCGGAGTTGGGGTTGGAACGGCAGCACGTTGGGCGCGCCGTTGGCCAACAGAGGTGTCTATGTCAAAAACGATACCAGCGAATCAGACCCCAATTTCGCCAAGATCTTCGATAACCGAGCCGATATAGGGGGTTCGGGTAAGCCGCCCAGGCTTGAAATCGACTATATAGACCTTACCGCTCCATCAAAATGCAGCATCAAGATCAACGGCGGCGCGGCTCAAACCAACAATACTATGGTTACGCTCACCCTGTCCGCGACAGACTACTTGAGCGGCGTATCAAAGATGGCTTTCAGCAGCGATGGCACGACTTATTCAGCGGCCGAAAACTACGCGACCTCCAAGACATTCACTTTGTCTTCCGGGGACGGAAACAAGACGGTTTACGCGAAGTTTATGGACAAAGTCGGTAACTGGTCGGCCGCAGTATCTGCGTCGATAAGCCTTTATACTATAGCTCCCACAGGCACGATATCAATCAATGGTGGGGCCGCTTACACGAAGAGCGCTGCTGTGACGCTAACTTTGTCGTCTTCCAACGCGACTCAGATGCGATTCCGCAACGAATCCGATGATTGGAGCGCCTGGCAGAGCTATGCAGCAAGCAAGGCTTGGACCCTGAGCGCCGGTGACGGAGCTAAGACGATCTCGGTGGAGTACAAAGACGCTGCCAGCAATGTGTCAGTCGGTACAATCAGCGATACTATCATCCTGGATACCGCCATCCCGCTGATTGACAGCGTGTCAGTTCCCGCCATATCTGATCGCGCCAGCATCACCATAAGTTATGCCGCTTCAGATGCTCTCAGCGGCATTAAGAAGGTGACGTTGTGGGCCAAAAAAGGAGCGAACGGCACGTGGGCGGCCACCACTAAGACCTCAACTGCAGCGAGCGGATCGCTGGTTTATACGGCCGACGAAGACGACACCTACTTCTTTGGCATAGTGGCCGAGGATAACGCCGGCAACCTAAGCGCGGCTCCTTCCGGTTCCGGAAGCGCATCCACTGTGGTAAATACCGCTCCTCCAACGGGCACAATAACCATCAACGGCGGAGCTGACTATACCAACAGCAAATCGGTGACGCTGACTCTTTCCTCGACAACCGCAGTACAGATGCGGTTCCGAAACGCGTTGGGCGAATGGAGCGAGTGGGGGAGCTATGCGACCTCGAAGCCTTGGACTCTCGATTCTGATGACGGCGAAAAGACCGTCTATGTAGAGTTCAAAAACGCGACAGATAAGGTGAATGTGGCGTCAATCAGCGCCGATATCATCCTGGACACTGTCGATCCGACTATTGATGGTCTTACATCTCCGATTGCCACTAACAGTGGTACGATCCAGATCAATTATGAGGTATCCGACCTCGGCAGTGGCATTGGTAATGTGAGGTTATGGGCTAAGATCGGCTCAGATGGGGACTGGTTCGCGACGAACCAGGTTTCTACTGATGAGGCCGGTTCGTTCGCGTTCACTGCCGATGCCGAGAAGACCTACTTCTTCGACATCGTCGTCGAGGACAACGCGGGCAACAAGACTGATGATCCGGAGGGCGACGGCCGCACCAGCACCGATCGCGACATAACCGCCCCGACCGGAACATTTGCAATCAACGACGGCGCGGCTTACACCAACACCAGATCCGTTACAATGATTGTGTATTCATCTGATGCTGTCGATGTGCGGTTCCGAAACGAATCCGACGCGTGGGGAGAGTGGCTGGAATGCTCCGCAGAAGTCACATGGCTTCTCAGCAGCGCCGATGGAACCAAGACTGTCTACGCCCAGCTAAGGGATGCCGCCGGCAACGTCTCAAGCGGCACGATCAGCGATACGATAATTCTGGACACAGTTCCTCCGACAGGCACGATTACCATCAACGGAGGGGCCGCTTATACCAATACCACCTCGGTCACATTGGCGCTGTCATCGGCTGATGCGGTTCAGGTGCGGTTCCGAAACGAGTTGGGTGAGTGGAGCGAGTGGGGGAGTTATTCGTCCGGCAAGTCGTGGGCTTTAAGCATCGGCGACGGGTTAAAGAGCGTCAATGTCGAGTTCAAAGATGTCGCAGGCAACATATTTGCAGCCGGCAGCGCCATCACTCTCGACACGACTCCTCCCGTAGGGACAATAGCCATCAACGGCGGCGCTGGATATACCAACAACACCTCAGTGAACCTGACTCTTTCGTGCGGCGACGCCGTTCAGATGCGTCTGCGCAACGAGTCTGGGTCTTGGATCGGCTGGGAGACTTTCGCTGCTTCCCGGGCGTGGACTCTAAGCTCCGGCGACGGGGCCAAAACCGTCTATGTTGAGTATAAAGACGCGGCCGGTAACGTTTCGGTCGTCAGCATCAGCGGGAGCATTGCGCTGGTCACAAACCCTGTGACTATCACCAGCGTGACTTCTCCTGCGGCTGTCAATATCAGTTACATCCCGGTGAGCTACGCAATTGCCGAAGGCGGCGTTGGCGTCAAGGATGTTACTTTATGGGTCAAAAAGGGCGTAGGCGGGACTTGGGCCGCGACCGACCAAATCTCGACTGACGCCGAGGGTGTATTCTATTATCTGGCAAATGGAGAAGATACCTACTTCTTCGATGTGGTTGTCGAGGATACGATTGGCAATATGACCGATACTCCAGACGGCAGCGGGAGGACGAGCACGATACTGGACACGACTCCTCCCACCGGAACCATACTGATAAACGGCGGCGCAGTTCTCGCTAATAACGTATGGGTCGCATTGACCTTGTCGTCCTCCGACGCAGTAACGATGCGTTTCAAAAACGAGAACGGCGCTTGGAGCGCTTGGGAGGGCTACGCCACAAGCAGAGCTTGGACGTTGAGCGGCGGCGACGGAGTAAAGACTGTCTATGTTCAGTATAGAGACGCAGCAGGCAACGTGTCGCCGTCTACGATCGCCGACATCATTTTGGATATGACTCCGCCAACCGGCACGATAAATATCAATAATGGTGCGCTATACGCAAACACCGCGGCGGTCACTCTAAACCTCAGCTCCCCGGACGCAATCAGCATGCGCTTCAAAAATGAGAACGGTTCGTGGAGCGCCTGGGAGAGTTTTTCGGCGAGTAAGGCGTGGATGTTGAGCAGTGGTGATGGTTTCAAGACTGTCTATGTGCAGTTCCGTGACCCTGCCGGCAACCCGTCAGCGAGCCTGATACGAGATATCATACTCGACACCACGGCTCCTGTGGGGTCGATCCTCATCAACAACGGAGAAGCTTACACCGAAAGCGACTCTGTCACACTCACTTTGATCTGTGGCGATGCGGTTCAGATGCAGATACGCAATGAGTCTGGCGATTGGGCTGCGTGGGAGGTCTACATTACACAAAAGTCATGGATTCTCAGCGATGGTAATGGCGTCAAGTCCGTCTTTGTCCGGTTCAAGGATGCCGCGGGCAACGTCTCCGTTGAGCCTGCTGTCGCTGGCATCACGCTTGGCGCACCGGAGCCGATCGCAGCCTACGGCCTCAGCAACAAGGCAGCCTGGGATCCGATCATCGCGATAGCCTCGAGCGGCGCTAAGTTTACCCTTTGGGGTAAGGTGCTGTTGGTCGATGATGATACGTTCTATGTGGACGACGGATCTGGCAAACCAGTGAAGATTAAATTCACTGCTCATGGGTTCACCGCTGCCGACTTCGTATCAGCGACCGGCGCACTAGACGTAACTGGCACTGCTCCTGTTATGAATGCGATAACAGTCAAAAAGCTGAATTAACCGAAATTCCGGGCGGAATCTATTTTCCGCCCGGAAATATTTTGCGAATAACTAAAAATCGAATGCCCGAGTCAGCCTGGTTGACGCCCTCACCCCGGGAGAAGAGGCCGCTTTGGTTTGATGAGTCGACTGCGCTGAAATGGGTTGACACGCAAAGCCCGCGTTGTTATAATTTTATTGTCGTTAATCAGGTAAGGAATTATCCGTATTTACTTGACGGTCGGCAGTCTGGGTCTGTATAATGTGACAACAGATTGCGTGGACGATTAGCTCAGTTGGTAGAGCAGTGGACTCTTAATCCATTGGTCCAGGGTTCGAGTCCCTGATCGTCCACCACCTACCCTTGATGGGCGAGTGGTGGAATGGCAGACACGCTAGCCTTAGGAGCTAGTGCCGCAAGGCGTGCGAGTTCAACTCTCGCCTCGCCCACCACGGTCTTAGGGGTTATTGGTTATGCGGGGGTGGTTCAGTGGTAGAACGCCACCTTGCCAAGGTGGATGTCGCGGGTTCGAGTCCCGTCCCCCGCTCCAGTTTTACGTAGATAGGGTATAGGATAGCGTCCTGTATCCTTTTTTTTTGAGGGTACTAATATGCAGGTTACGCAGGAGCAGACCAAACCGTGTGAGGTTGATCTGCGAATTGAGATCGAGGCCGATGTATTCAGGTCAGCAATCGACGACGCTTACAAACAACTAGCTAAAACGGTCAAGGTTGATGGGTTTCGGCCGGGAAAAACCCCAAGGGTCGTGTTGGAAAAGGTAGTCGGAGATGAGGCAGCAATAGAACGCGCCCTCGATGAACTGATTCAACCGGCATATTCCGAAGCATTAACCGAGACCAAAGTCGAGCCTTGGGCGCTGGCCGAGATCGACCTGGAAGAATGTGAGATCGGAAAGCCGCTGGTCTTTATCGCCAAAGTGCCGCTCGCACCCAAAGTCGAACTGGGGCAATACGTCGGCTTGGAAGTCGAGCGAAATGTCGATGTGATCACGAATGATGATGTTGATGCTGAAATACTGAAAATGCGGCAGAGGCAGATGAAATTCGAACAAATCACTGATCGGCCTGCACAACTGGAAGACACTGCGGTGCTCGAACTTTTTGACGAAGAGGAGCCGGATGCCGAACCAAAAAAAGATGTTGCGGTGATTGGTGAGGCGCTGCCCGAGTTTAATGAAGCTCTGACCGGCATGAATGTTGGTGATGAAAAACTTATTGCAGTCACATATCCGGAGGATTATCCGAAAGAAGACCTGAAGGGTAAAGAGAAATCTATGCGGGTGAAGCTCGTTGAGCTGCACAAAGGCACATTGCCGGAGCTTACCGATGAGTGGGTTGCAGAGTATTTTGCTCCCCCTGCCGATCTTCCTGAGCCTCCTGCCGCTGATGAAATCGTGGATACGGTTGAGAAACTGCAAGCCAAAGTGCGATCGGTGCTGGAAGAACAGGCGATCGAATCAGCAGATACACAAGTCCAGGATCAGATTCTCGACAAAGTTATCGCTGGGTCAACGATTGATTATCCCGACGTGATGGTTAAAGAAAATGTCGATGAACGACTAAATCAACTGATGAAAAGGTTAAGCGATCAGGGTATTACCCTTGAGGCGTATCTGCAATATCAGAACAAGACAGTCGAGCAGCTTCGTGAGCAATACGCTGAAACAGCCGATAAGGCCTTGAAGCTTAATCTGGCGATTTATGAGGTTGTAGAAAAAGAAAATATCAAGGTCGAGGAAGCCGATGTGGAATCGGAAATCGCCAAGATTGCTGAAGCGAATCATCTTCCGATAGAATCAGCAAAAGCTTATATCGACAGCACAGGCAGACAAAAAGATATACAATATCAATTACTGCATAAGAAAGCACTCGATTTTTTGGTCGGCGCATCCAATATTAAAAATGTGGGGTAGTGGCTGTTTCGAAGCCGTTTAGAGGCAGAGATCGAGTCACTTCCTTTTGAGAAAGGAGTCTCAGGACACTATGTCTCTCATTCCCATGGTAGTGGAACAAAGCTCGCGAGGCGAGCGAGCGTATGATATATACTCCCGATTGCTCAAGGATCGGATCATCTTTATAGGCACGCCGATAGATGATGACATTGCCAACCTGGTCATTGCGCAACTGCTCTTTTTGTGGAAAGAAGACCCTGACCGGGATATAGATATTTATATCAATAGCCCGGGCGGATCGGTGATTGCCGGGTTGGCGATCTACGACACTATGCAAATCATCAAACCCGACGTTGCGACGACGTGCGTCGGCCATGCTATGAGTATGGGGGCGGTGCTGTTGGCGGCGGGGGCTAAAGGCAAAAGAAGCGCTCTGCCGAACTCGAGGATTATGATCCATCAGGGCAGTGCCGGCTTCAGAGGCACACCATCGGACATCGATATCGTGGCAAAAGAAGTGCTGCGTTATAAATCTCTGTTGATTGACCTTCTTGCGAAACACTCCAATCAGCCCAGAGAGAAGATCGAAAAGGACATCGATCGGGATTTCTATATGTCCCCCGACGAATGTATGCAATACGGCCTGATCGATAAGATTCTGACAGAGCCGCAAAAAAGTTGACAGTAGCCGATCGTCGGTCACCGACATAGTCCTGTAGGCGCACTGGTGACCGGCGACCCTTGGACCGGAGGTAAGATTTGGCACGAATTGGATACGAACGAACCGGCGAACGCTGCTCTTTGTGTGGTAAAGCGCGAGATCAGGTGAAAAAATTGCTCGTCGGAGTCCACGGCGGCATCTGCCTGGACTGCGTGGAGCTGTGTAACGAAATTATTCGTGGAGAAACCGGGCAGCAGACCACTGATTTCTCCGCCCTCGGTTCCATCCCTAAACCCAAAGAGATCTACCGAATCCTCAGTCAATATGTCGTCGGCCAGGAAAAAGCGAAGCGTGCGCTGTCTGTTGCGGTTTACAACCATTATAAGCGCATTAACGTCCCGATGGGTGATGTTGAGCTGCAAAAGTCCAATATTTTGCTCATCGGCCCCACCGGCTCCGGAAAAACACTGCTTGCGCAGACGTTGGCGAAGATTCTAAAAGTCCCATTTGCGATAGCCGATGCCACGTCTATCACGGAAGCGGGATATGTCGGGGAGGATGTGGAAAACATCCTGCTCAAGCTGCTGCAGGTCTCCGATACCGGCGATAGTCTGCAAAGCACCGTCAAAAATGCCCAGCGCGGCATCATCTATATCGACGAAATCGACAAAATCACGCGAAAAAGCGATAACCCTTCCATTACCAGGGATGTATCGGGCGAGGGTGTGCAGCAGGCGCTGCTGAAGATTCTCGAAGGCACCGTTGCCAGCGTGCCCCCGCAGGGTGGGCGTAAGCATCCGCAGCAAGAGTATGTTCAGATCGATACCTCAAATATTCTTTTCATATGCGGCGGCGCGTTTGAAGGCTTGGATGATTTGATCAGGCGCAGGGTGTCGGATAACAGTATGGGCTTTCGCGCGGACATAAAGAGCAAACGAGAC
Source organism: Armatimonadota bacterium (assembly GCA_012522555.1). Lineage (GTDB taxonomy): Bacteria > Armatimonadota > UBA5829 > UBA5829 > UBA5829 > DTKD01. The sequence goes on along the minus strand of JAAYKG010000004.1, from coordinate 7,533 downwards.
AGCAATGTTGGAGAAACTCTTGCGCAGGTTCTCCCGGAAGATTTGTTGAAATTCGGCCTTATCCCCGAGTTCGTCGGACGCCTGCCCGTCGTAGCGACCCTCAACGCGCTCGACCAGGATGCGCTTGTGCAGATTCTGACACAGCCCAAAAACGCTCTGGTCAAACAATACCATAAGTTCTTTGAATATGATGGTGTCGATCTTTCCTTCACCGACGAAGCTCTTTGCGCTATTGCCGGCGAGGCGCTGGGTCGAGGAATGGGCGCCAGAGCTTTGCGTGCGATAATTGAAGAGGTTATGCTCAACATTATGTATGAGATTCCCTCCTCAAAGGACGTCAAAAAATGCATCATAACTGAAGAGACCATTTTATCGAAGAAGGAGCCGACGCTCGTCACCCTGAGCGAGGTCAAGCAAGCATCATAGTATGTCCAATATCAGCAATATGCTACCGGATCGATTGCAGAGCCTCGAGGCGGACGGCGTTCGTCGAAGACTTCCGCGGGTGCTGCCGGTTCTACCGATTAGAGATTCGGTTTATTTTCCGCACATCTTTTTCCCTTTGTTTCTCGGGCGCGAAAAATCTATACGCGCTCTTGATTTCGCGCTGGAAAATCACAGGTATGTCCTGTTAGCAACTCAATGTGATGTTGACCTGGAGGATCCATCCGCCGACGAAATATATAAAGTTGGGACAGTAGCCGAAATCGTGCAGGTATTGAGAGTGCCGGACGGCACTGTAAGAGTCACCCTGGAGGGCTTGCAGCGCGCCAAAATCACGCGCTTTGCGCAGTCCGATCCTTTTTTTAAGGCTCACGTAAAACGGCTCCCAGAGGTTCGGCCGCCATCGGGTCTGCGTATAGAGGCGTTGATGCGCAGCGTAGTATCTCTGTTTGATGAGCTTGTTCAGAATCAAGCGGGGCAAAACGGCAATCCGATTCCCCCGGAACTGCTCATTACCGTCTCCAACATCGAAGAACCCGGCAGATTGGCCGATATGATCGCGCCGCATCTTCCGATTCGCACGGAAGTCAAACAGGAGTTGCTGGAGGCTATAGGAGTTGAGGACAGGCTCGAAAAACTGAACTTGATTCTTGAGCGAGAAATCGAAGTCCTCGCTATCCAGCGAAATATCCGCAGCCGCGTGGAAAAAGAGATGGGGGACACACAAAGGGAATATATTCTTCGCGAGCAGCTCAAAGCTATCCAGCATGAATTGGGTGAGCGAGATGGCCGCTCATCGGAAGTCGAAGAATATCGCGCAAAAATAGCCGAGGCAAATATGCCCGAGCTGATCGAAGACAAGTCACTCAAAGAACTCGATCGTCTGGATAAAATGATGTTCGGCTCCCCGGAAGGCTCGGTTATTCGCAATTATCTCGATTGGCTGATATCCTTGCCCTGGAGCAAACAGACCGAGGAGTCCCTTGAGGTCGACAAAGCGGCTGAGGTGCTCGATGAGGATCATTTTGGTCTGGAGAAGGTCAAGGAGCGCATAGTAGAGTTTTTGGCTGTGAGAAAGCTTGCCAGCGAGATCAAAGGCCCGATTTTGTGCTTCGTGGGGCCGCCTGGAGTAGGAAAAACATCAATCGGCAAATCGATTGCCAGAGCTTTGGGACGAAAGTTCTATAGAATGTCGCTGGGTGGTGTTCGCGACGAGGCCGAGATTAGAGGCCATCGTCGCACTTATATAGGCGCTATGCCCGGTAGAATCATCCAGGGCATCAAGCAGGTCGATACCCGAAACCCTGTGTTCATGTTGGATGAGATAGACAAAATAGGCGCGGACTTCCGCGGAGACCCGTCTGCGGCTCTGTTGGAGGCCCTCGATCCGGAACAAAACGATTCGTTCGGCGACCATTATCTGGATGTGCCGTTCAATTTGCGCGATGTGATGTTTATTACAACCGCAAACGTGCTCGACACAATCCCACCTGCTCTGCGGGACCGAATGGAGATTATACGTTTCTCGGGTTACATCGAAGAAGAAAAACTGCGGATCGCCAAAGATTTCCTGATTCCTAAACAGATCAGAGAAAACGGCTTAAACAGTTCTCAACTTGTGCTGCATGACTCGGCTGTAAGAAAGCTGATTAGGGAGTACACCCGTGAGGCCGGAGTGCGTGGGCTGGAGCGAGAAATTGCGAGTATCTGTCGCAAGGTCGCCAGAGAGGTCGCAAAGGGTTCCTCTGAGAAGATCACGGTCAGAGAGCGTGATATTCGGACGTATCTTGGTCATCCCAAGCATCGCTACGGCAGGGCAGGGGAAAAAGACGAGATAGCCGTGGCAACCGGATTGGTTTATACCGAGTTTGGCGGGGATATCGTCTCCATCGAGGTAGTGATGATGAGAGGGGAAAAAGGCAACCTCACGCTCACTGGGCAGCTCGGCGATATTATGCAAGAATCTGGAAAGGCCGCCCTCACCTATGTTCGATCCCGCGCGAATATGCTTGACATTGACGAGGAGTTCTACTCTCGCGCTGATTTGCATATTCACGTGCCCGAAGGTGCGGTTCCCAAGGATGGGCCTTCTGCGGGGATCACAATTGCCACTGCGATTGCCTCTGCTGTTACGCGGCGGCCGATAAGAAAAGATATCGCAATGACGGGGGAGATAACACTGCGCGGACGGGTGCTGCCGGTCGGAGGGGTGAAAGAAAAAGTGCTCGCCGCACACAGAGCGGGGATACGCACAGTTATTTTGCCCAAGGAGAACGAAAAAGACCTCGAGGATATTCCAGAGGATGTTCGGCTGGAGATGACTTTCAACTTCGTCAAGCACGCCGATGAGGTCATAAAAATGGCGCTCATCTAAATCTGCGAGTTAGTATACGGCAAATAAAAGCGCCCTGGGGTCAAATATCCCAAGGCGCTTTGCGCATTACTTGTTTATTATGGACAAACACTGGGGCAAGGCGCAGGAGGACATACCGGAACCGGTGCCGGACATACGGGACCGGCCGCTGGAGCCGGACACGGTACGGCCTGCACTGCGGGACAACTTATGCCCTGCCTGGCCAGCCAGTTTTGCAGCGCCATAATCTCGTTTTGCGACGCTCTGTATTCGATTTTTTCAGTGTTGCGAAGGTCGGCTATGCTCGCGCGCTCCATTCCGATCTTCGCGGCATCCATAGACTGTTGCAGCATGCCGATCATCAACACAGCATACTTGATGTTAAAGTCTTGGCCGACGAGCGTATTGACCTGATCGAACAGGCAGTTGTCACACGCAAGATTCAGGTCGCAAACGCCCAATGCTCTGCCGTGCTTAACAAGTTTTTCATTCATCTTGGTCCGCTCATAGCGGATCTTTCCGGACAGGTCTCTCAAGCTTGCATCAGTCGACTGTTGTATCTCCAGAGTGGCAAGACCGATGATATTGACGTGCTGTTGATACATCGCACGCACGAACGCGGCGTCAAAGCCGGTCTCGCAGGTCAATTCGCAGAACGCCGGAACTGGACCGGCGCCAACGGCCGCGGGTATAGCGGCGCACTCGCCCGGACAAGGAGCAGGCGGACAGGTCAACGGGGCCGGGCACGGTGACGGACAAACCGCCGCAGGCGCCGGACACGGTGATCCACTTGCTGCCTGAGCGGGCGGGCAAGTCTGTGCCAGCGCCGCGGTCCCAGCCAATGCGAAAACTGCTGCTAACATCAGCAAGGTTACGGGTCGCATTTTTTGCCTCCCGACATTAGAATGTGATCTACACCGAGTACATTCCCCGTCAGGAGAGCAAACAAACCGTTGTCATAGAGATTGGATGGCAGACCAGCACAGTGCAATACTGTCACATAATGATCGCTAGCAATGAAATATAACGGATAACCAGGACAAAAGGCCCCGAATATTATTCGAGGCCTTGAAGCGCTACAGCCTTTCTTTAATTCATACTCTCCATCCATCCAATAATGATATACCCACATCCTCACAAGACGCAGAGCCATGATGAATGGATTCGGAGACCCTGTCTGTTGCCGGTCGACGAGGCTGTTCGACCAGAGGGGCACCCATCTTCAAATACAACAATATCCCCACAATAAGCAAAACCAGCAGTGCGAGAATAGCTGCAACCCAGACACGCCCGATTACTTCTTCTTTTTGATCACTCATGCTCGAAGTCTACAATGCCCATAAAGCCGTGTCAAGGGAGCGAGTTTGAATCCTGCATATCCAATGTTTGGTATAATACCTCATCTTGTTCGCGGAGTTTGTTGTGCAAAAACCGGACCAGTGGAAAGCTATGATAGATCGCTGGACGAAACAGCGCTCCGGATGCGCTGTCGAGTGGGAGAGCGACGATCCGCAGTCTTTATTTGTCGAATTGGCCTGCCGGTATGCCGATGTCACCGGCAATGCCTTGTATGTAGATTGTCTTGATGATGATTGCGGTGAGCCGGAATGCATCAACGGAGCATCGCTGGCGACCATAGACGGTGAATATGATCTGATCTGCGTGTGCGGGGAGGCAGCGTCGTTCGAGGATTTAGCTCGTGTTTTATCGGCAGGCGGGGTCTTGATCGGAGTCACCAGCGGCGAACTGCATTATATCGAAACTCAGGAGATATTTGGGCGTGGAATAAATTGGCCGCCGGCCCGCCCGGTGCGATTCGCGATTCCGGATGCGGTAACAGCCGCCGGCCTTGAACTTGTCTTTTTCGTCGAGTATTTCGGCGTCAACTATTGTCCCGACATCGATTCGTTTGCGAGATTTTTGCTATCCTCCCAAACCGTGTCGGATTTTGACGCAGCCAAGGATGCAGTGTTCGTCAGGGAAATCCAGCGCAAATTGGCAAGCGAGCGCGGAATCCGCAACACTGAGCATTTAGCTGTCTATGCCGTGACAAAGCCTGCTTGAGTCTTGCTGGTCAGGTAACTCGTTCAGGACTCCAGTAGGCCTCTTCTTCGGATGTATCCGCGACCCTTTCTTCACCGGCGCAGTGGGTGCAAAGAATCTCGCCGCGTTGGTAATCGTCACTGGAGACCTTCACCGATCTCCCGCACAACTCGCACAGAGGCCTGTCCTTGAGTCCTCCGCCGGGCTTCGTCGTCGGGCTAGCTCTGAAGATACGCTCCACGATTTGTACCTCCGATAAGAGTAATCGGACCGCCGGATATTACATACCCCAACAACTCTAAATATCAATCGCCCGGGTTATAGTGTCGTGTGTTATTCTTTTATATGCCGGCCTTCAGCATGTCTATAGCCTCTACGGCAGGCTCCGGCTCTCCGCCCAGAGCACGAATAGCATCCAGTTGCCTGAGCGATAGCTCCAGAGCATACTCTACATTCAACGTCTTTGGTTTTGCTCCCGCCAATCGCTCAAAATTGTTCGTGTAGATATTATCCAGACTCTCATTGGGCAGCTTCATCCCACGGATGATGCCGTCCTCAGGCGGCCCAAGTGTGTAATCGGCCTCCGGATCAACTCTATAATCGTCGTCAGTCTCCAGCCATCGTGTCACCACACTGGCCCTGATTTTTGCCTCTTTTTCTGAAGAAGCAGCCTCGATATCCGTCCCAAAGACTATGCGGTCGGAATATTTGATGAAAAATTCTCGAGCAGTGGCGGGGTCTTTCGACATGTTATACATCATCTCGATTCCTGGGGCCAAATCCAGATGAACTCCACCAAATTCGTCCAGCAGCGCCCCCGCGCGACCGAGATCAGCAGACAAAAAGTAGAAGTGCGCGAAGACCACCTTCAAGTCAGGGTATCGTCGCAGCACAGAGTCTACCTCTTCATAAAAGCTTTCCTTGGCAGGCCAGGTGCTGTCATAACCCCATCCTCTGCCGCTCGCCCACGACGGAGTCAGCTCGGGATACCAAAACTCCTCCGGGTCAGCCACATGCCACGTTACCGGCAGCCCGGCATCCTGCACGCGCTCAAACATAGCCGCATAGCGATCGCTATCTATGGGGATATCCACCAACTTTCTGTGAGTAGGCTTGGCTTCGATGAGCTTCAATCCATCCGCGCCCACAGCCAGAAGCTCATCGATTTGTTTTTCCATTGACGGCGCACAGATTTTGCCGCCGCTGAAATGAACGCTGTGATCCAACGCAGTGAATATATACGTCGTCTCGGGATGGGCGGACTTTGCCGCATACAGTCCGGGATTGTCGTTGATATCGTTTTTGCCTATGACTGATACCACACAAATCCGCTGCGCACCTATCGCCTCACGCAGCTTGTTCAGGTTCTCGATATCACTCGGCCACCTCAAATGCACATGCGAGTCAATCATCCAACAACTCTCCTTAAACGATCAGCAGATAATACGAAAGCTTCAATACCAGCCCCACGCTTTCCTTGTATAAAAATCGGCCGAGGCATATACCCCGGCCGTGCGAATCATTGTGCTGCTCGTCGATTAGCTGACTTTAACCTCTACCGTCGCACTCGCGGCATTGCCTGCCGCGTCGATAGCTTGCACTTCGACTTTGTGCGTGCCTGCGCTCAACTCCGATGTCGTGATGGTGAAGTTCTCAGTCGGCGAACCGAACAACCCGCTGTCTGCCGCCGCTGCGGCCCATTCGCCGCCATCGACTCGATACTGCACCCCGGCAATTTCGACTCGCTCACTAGACGCTGTGCCCGTTATAGTCGCAGTGGACGCCCCTTTAACGGTCACGCTCTTTCGGCCCATCTTTAGCTCAGGAGCCTTGTTGCAAACAGTAAACGGCTCGGATATGATTGTGTCCGTTAGTGGATCATCGGCGTTGCTGTTCTTATCGCTGGCGATGACTTTCACAATATATGTTCCATCCTCCACCGTCGAGGTATTCCACGTGTAAGAAGTGCTCGTTGAGGATGGAGTCGGCGGTTTGGATGGCGTATCCAATTTTGGCTTGGCCTGGTTTTTCGCGTCTTTGGTTAATTTGGCCTTTAGATCTGCTGGGATATCATCAGCTTTTTCAAGTTCCGAGGTGATCTTGGCCTTTATCTCGTCGGCGGGCTTCATTTCCAGATTTGTCCCGCTCATAGATCCGACAAGCGTCTTCCAGGTTTTCCCCCCATCGTTTGATGACATCACATCATAGCTGAGTTTGTCATTATCAGGGTCGGTACCGATCCATTTGATTGTCTGGCTGCCCGCCCACACTTCGCCACCCACCGGGGTTGTCAGTTTCACTGTCGGCGGCTGATTCGGCGTCAGATATGTAATCGCAACCGACGATATCCGCGGCATGATGTCGGGTTTTGTGGTTGACAAGCTCACTTGATACTGAATATATCTCCCTGCCTCGCTTTTTATGGACTCTCCGCTGGCGGTGGTATACGGCGCAGACCAATCAGTCCAGGTCGAGTCGGGATCCTCGACATTACACGTGCGGGTTCGCAGTTCCACTGTCGAGCCATCAGGCGCGTCCGCCACCCACTTTATTCGGCCCCACTTCGATATCATCTTCGCATCATGAACCGCAGACTCATAACTGCCCTTTATGTCGCAGCACTTGCTTACATACACCGAGCCAATGTTGCCGGTGCCCGCATATAACTCATCGGTCTCTTCGTTCAGCGCCAG
>JAAYKG010000238.1 GCA_012522555.1 Armatimonadota bacterium | reverse complement strand
GGTCTGATTGATGTTGTGCCCGTTATTTTCCGGATGCCGGAGACGCGTTTAGCATAATCCGATGCCTCCTGTTTGAGGTCGTTTGCGAGCAGCGCTGCGTCATATTCAGGAAACAGCAGCCTGATAGCGGTGACCCCAGCGGTTATCTTTCGATTCAAAAACGAACTCAGACGAGCGGGGGAGAACGCATCATCGAACCTGCCCACAATCCCTGGCATGGCCTGCCAATCTCCGTCATCAACCCGTATTTCAGCTCGAAATGAGTGCTGCGGGCTGTTTTCATAACGAGTCAGATTTATACTTCCTGCGAACAGAGGCGCTGTGCCCTCGATTTGCGGTGTTTGAGAAGCAAGAGACGCCGGCCCTACGATCATAACCTGCGGGCTTTGCTCTCCTTGCTGTGCGGCATGAAAAGCGGGCTGGATCATAAAGCCGCCTCGGGTCTCCTGGGTTCCTCCTTCTTGGATAGCAGGCTCGCAAACCGGCGCGTTGGATATTGTAAGGACGCCGCTGTGATTGGTATTGACCGCTCCGACTCCCGTATATGTGGTCCCGTCATAACGCCCGATCCCCAGCACCGGCTTTATTACGCAGGCTATGGTCTCCTGCTTCCCATTGGCATATTTCGCAACCACACTGCCTTGTTTCTTGTTCTGGAATTCGACGGACGAGATCTGATCGCCCGGCCGATTAACTATAATGACGAAGACATCGCCGACCGCCGGGGTATAATCCTCTGGGAGAGGCGCCAATCGATGCTGTTTTTCAAGGTAGACGGGGCTGCCGACATATGGCGATTGATTTCTGAAAATAGAGTGCCCCGCGTAGATATCGGTATAGATTCCCGATGAGCGGGAAGTGTGGCCGCCGAATCCGCTGGGTTTGCTCGCGAATTGAAGCGGTTCGATGCTGAAAAGCATAGTCTTTTGAGCCTTGCCGACTCCCAGTGAATACTGGCCGGTTTTGATTCTAATGCCGTGGGTGGCGGTGGCGGCCACGGTTCCGTGTGGAGCATACGAAGAGGCCATGAAGCCGACTATCCTGGCATTTGCGGGGTGTTTCACCCGACCTGCAGCGCTCCAGTTTACCCCTTTATCCAGGCTAATCTGAACAAGCCCTTCGGATTGATTGCGAATACGTATGCGGTAACTCTCATCACCGGCAGCAAGTCGGGCAACCGCTGGCAAAAACAATAAACAAGCGATAGCAGTTCGTAGTAACACAAGTCTATTATACAAGTAAAATCTACTGCATAAGAGACCCTGCCAACCACTATTTTTCCGCTTGCGCTTGTTCGATGAGTGTTTTCTTGCGGTCTTCTGATATATTTCCCATCTTTGCGATGCGGTCTATGCGGTCTGGAATGTCCGGGTGGGTGGATAGATATTTGTTGACTCCTGTGGCCCGTTTCATTCCCAGTTTTGCCAGCGCTTTTATGCCGTCTTCGGCGTTATAACCAGCTTTGGTCATCAACTGGTATCCATAATTATCGGCCTCGTATTCGTTATCTCGGCTATATCCACGGGTGTATAGCGTATACATCACGTTTGCGCCTATCCGTGCTGCATCTCCGGAGTTTCTCAGCAGCAAAGCGGCGACATTTTGGGCTATAAGAGCCTGATTTATCGCTTTTCGACCGTGTTGAGCTGCGATATGGCCGGTCTCATGCGCCAAAACGAACGCCAGTTCCCCATCAGTTTTGAGCATGCCGGCCAGGCGTTTTGTGATCACAATCGGCCCGCCAGGAGCCGCAAATGCGTTTACTTCATCGGAATTAACAACTTTGAAAGTATAGGTCACGTCGTTGCGAGGGGAGAACGATGAAACTTGTTTGCCGACCCTCGCGATGCGTTCGTTAAGCGCTTGATCCTTGCTCAAGCCGCCGTATTCTTTTATCATCGACTCCTCGACCTGTTTGCCGATGGCGACTTCTTGAGATCTGCTCACCAGCATAACGGCATAGGCAGGCAGTGCAAGGCAGGCTATAACAGTTGCTGCGATAATCGTCTTTAATAAGATTTGTTTGCGCATTGGCTTGTGTCCTTTTCGCAAGTTATCAAATATAAGAACTAAGACGGAAACTTTTATAGTATATGGTACCATAAGATTGGTCGCCTGGCAAAACCGCAGCTCGAGAGGGCAAATCTGATTGACAAGACTGGTCGCGGTCGGTATACTATTCAATTGTAGGGAACCGAAGTGACTGAGGATAGACCTCGTTGGCTCTGCCCTTAGTTCCTGGGGTTCCCTGTTTCGTGTAGTGGTGTACAATGTTTGAGAGCCTTTCGGAAAAACTGCAAACGGTGTTCAAGAAGCTGCGCGGCAAAGGCGGCCTCACCGAAAGCGATGTCAATGAGGCGCTTCGCGAGGTAAGGCTCGTTTTGCTGGAAGCCGACGTCAACTACAAGGTCGTAAAAGATTTTGTGGCGGCTATCAAGGAGCGCGCCATCGGACAGGACGTGCTAAAGGGCTTGAACCCGGCGCAGCAGGTTATCAAGATCGTCAACGAGGAGATGATTCGACTCCTTGGCGGCGAGCAGGCAAAATTAAAAATAGCCGATAAGCCGCCGACTGTTATAATGGTAGCGGGGCTTCACGGAGCAGGCAAAACTACTCAGGTAGCAAAGCTTGCCAATATGTTCAAAGGGCAGGGCCGCAAGCCGCTGCTGGTAGCCGGAGACGTCTATCGGCCGGCGGCGATACTGCAGCTCAAGACCCTCGGCTCTCAAATTGGCGTAGACGTATTCGATATCGGCGACAGACAGGATGCTGTAGCTGTTGCGAAGGCCGCGCTGAATTATGCGCGTTCAAACGGTAACGATCCGATATTGATCGACGTGGCGGGGCGTTTGCATATCGACGAAGAGATGATGTCGGAACTGCGACGCCTGCGGGCAGAGATAAATGTTACGGAAGTCCTGCTGGTTGTGGACGCTATGACCGGCCAGGATGCGGTCAACGTGGCCAGCCAATTCAATGAGGCGCTGGAGCTTGATGGGATTTTGATGACTAAAATGGACGGCGATGCTCGTGGAGGAGCGGCGCTATCCATCAGAGCAGTGACTGGCAAGCCGATCAAATTCATCGGCACATCCGAGAAAATGGACGGCATCGAGCCGTTTCATCCGGATCGAATGGCGTCGAGAATCCTGGGCATGGGTGATGTGCTTAGTCTGATTGAAAAGGCTCAGGAAGCATTCGATGAGAGCGAAGCCATTGAGCTTGAAAAGAAACTGCGAGAGAATCGATTTGACTTGAACGATTATCTCACGCAGCTTCAGCAGATGCGTAAGATGGGGCCGCTTGATAAGCTGTTGGAGATGATCCCGGGGATGAGTTCACAGCTAAAAGATGCTAAAATTGATGAAAAAGAATTCAACCGGGTGGAAGCGATTCTGCGCTCAATGACTAACGATGAGCGCAGCGATCCATCCGTGTTAAACGCAAGCCGAAGAAAGCGCATCGCCTTCGGCAGCGGGACCAGCGTTCAAGATGTGAACAGGCTGATGAAGCAGTTCGATGAGATGCGCAAAATGATTCGCGCTATGACCGGCGCGGCAGACTCGGGAAAACGGCGCAAACGAATGCCGAACATGCCGTTTTTCGGATAGCTATTCGCTGCTGGCGTTCGCCGCGATCTATGAGAACGGGTTGATGCTGGTAGATTGCCCTTAGGAGGAGAAAACGTGGTAAGAATTAGACTCAGACGAATGGGAGCCAAGAAGCGTCCATTTTACAGGATTGTAGTAGCCGATCGCCGATGCTCGCGCGACGGGCGTTTTATCGAAAACATAGGATACTATGATCCGACCGCCCAGCCGCCGGTGTTGAAACTGGACGAGGAAAAGGCGCAGAGCTGGATAGACAAGGGCGCTCAGCCGTCCGATACCGCCAGAGGATTGCTCAAGAGAGCGGGACTGTTGGGTGGACAGAGCGACGCTTCCAAGGCTCGAGCAGAGGCTAAAGCCGAAGCAAAGAAAAAGAGCAAAGCAAAGGCGGAAGCACCCGCTATAGTTGAGGAAGCGCCTGCTGCTGCTGTCGAAGAGGCTGCTGCGGAAACTGCCGCCGAATAAAACAGGATATTAAATTGAAGAATCTGATTGAGATTTTGGTGAAGGCGCTGGTGGACGACCCCGACGCAGTGACTGTCGAGGAGATTGATGAAGGCGATGCCATAACATTCACGGTTAGTGTGGCGGAGGACGATCTGGGGAAAGTCATCGGAAAGCAGGGACGCGTGGCCAATGCGCTGCGAACAGTCGCGAAAGCTGCTGCGATGAAAGATCGTAAGAACGTTTTCGTCAAGATTCAGCCGTAGCCTGATGGGAATAGTGATAAAGCGGCCTGTTCACGTGAAGGTAGTTGTTACGGAGTCTTTTCGTGACAGCAGGCTGGCCCAGATTCGGGCTGCGATCGCAAAGCTGGATGCAGTCGGCAGGCAGCTTGCTGTCAATATCGAATCACGAGGCGATGATGAGGTTCGACCGAGGCTCGATGAGCAGGCCCATCGCAACAAGCAGGCGAAAGCTGCTCTGAAACACGAAGCCGACGGAATATCCGCTCTCGAACTCGGAGCGGAACATGGTGTTGGTGTTTTGGAATGCACAGTTGAGGTCGATGTCGGGGACGACTTTTCGTTGCTCAAAGCCTGTGAGATCGTCGTGAAGGACGATATAATAATCGAGATCAGGGATGGTGGGCGCCTGGATGAATCGCAGTGATCAGGATATAGTAATAGGCAAGATCGTTGCGCCGCTGGGCACTCGTGGCGAGGTGAAAGTCCTCGTTCTTACTGATTTTCCTGATCGATTCAAGACCGGCGGCGAACTTAGGGCGAAGACGCTGTCCGGAAAAGCCTTGAAACTGAAGCTGCAAGCCTGCAGGCTGCATAAAGATGGATTGGCGCTGAAAATTGAGGGGGTCGACGCTAGAGACGACGCGGAGGCGCTCAGGGGGGCGGAGTTTGTTATCGGGCCTGAGGATCTCAAAGAGCTTCCCAGCGGGGAGTTCTATATCTTTGATCTGATCGGCTTGATAGTCCAGACCACCGACGGACGTGAGTGCGGCAAAATTGTGGATGTTATTTCCGGCGGAGCTAACGATGTATATGTGACGAGCACCGAGTTGTGTATACCTGCTCTAAAAGATGTCGTCGCCGAGGTCGATTTTGATCGCGGAGTTATGATAATCCACCCGGTCCCCGGTTTATTGAACTAGCGGGTAGGGGTCATGGATCTATGATATTTGAGATATTGAACACCATTCCGGGGATAATAGAAGACGTAGCCGGTGAGAGGATAATTCGGCGAGCCAGGGATAAAGGGATTGTCGAGTGTGAAGGTGTCAATTTGGGG
>JAAYKG010000237.1 GCA_012522555.1 Armatimonadota bacterium | reverse complement strand
GCAATTGTGGTAACCCGGTTTGGCGCACAAGTTTCTTTGCCGACTCGTGAGGTTGTGGACTCATATAATTTCGGGAACTAGCTCGAGGTTTTGAGCATAATATAACTGGCTTGGGTGAGTCAAATACCTCGTCGGTGCGCGGTTGACCGTCAAGCCCGGATTATAGTAAGATTCTAGGGCAATCAAAGACTCGAAAGGAGTATTCATTTATGCGAAACAGAACGCTGACGGCGGTTCTGGCAATGCTGATCTGCCTGGTGTCAGCGATGACCGTCTTTGCTGCAGCGGCGGCCGAGCCTGCTAAGAAGGCTCCGTTTAATCAACAAGCAGAGCTTGACAAGCTTTGGTTGGCGCCGCATAGCGCCGTTGTCGCCACTGTAGACGGTGCAGACATAACAAAGGGAGAGCTTCTGCGTGCCCTTTGGTATTGGACAGCTCCGCAGATGTTGGGCGAATTGATCAATCAGAAAATGATCATCCAAGCCGCCAAAAAAGAAGGCGTCACGATGACGGAAGAAGAGCTTAAAGAGAAGCGGGACGAGGCCATCAAACGCATGGGTGTAGCTTCGCTGGAAGATCTACTGCGGCAGTTCAAAGTGACGAAAGATAGATTCGCGTCGAGCATCAAAACCTCTGCGCTCGCGGAGAAAACTGTGCGAAAAAGCGTCAAAGTCACCGACGCCGAGTATGCCGAATATATCAAAGCTCGACATATCCTGATCAAGTTCCCGGAAGATGAGACGGATCAGGAGAAGAAGGAAGCGGCGGCTAAGACGAAGATCGACGAGATATCAGCCAAGCTCGCGGACGGTGGCGATTTCGCAAAGCTTGCTGATGAATACTCCGAAGACCCGGGCAATGTCAAGGACGGCGTCAAGCAGGGCGGCGATCTTGGCTGGTTCACCAAAGGCCGAATGGTTTCCGAATTTGAGAGCGCAGCATTTGTGCTCCCCGTTGGCAAAGTCAGCGAACCCGTCAAGACATTCTACGGCTTCCATCTGATTAGGGTAGATGCGATTGGCAAGGATGCAAGCCCGGCCGAAAAGGAAGAGCTTAAAGAGATGATTCTTGAGCGGCAGGTTCCGATGGAGATGCAGAAATGGTTCGGAGAGCTTCAATCCAAGTCCAAAGTGGACAATAAGCTCCAAGAGCCAGCTCCTGCTCAGGCCAAGCCAGTGGTAAGGCCGCAGCAGGCCAAACCGGCGCCCACCACGCCACCGCCACCTCCTCCGCCTCCTGGTGAATAAGTTTTGTCGTAGAGGCTGAGAAAGCAATGAAAAAGGCCGCGGATATTATCCCGTGGCCTTTTTATATATGTTATACACATATAAAAACAGGTCGGGACGATAATCCCGACCATCAATAGAATCTTTCGCCGCTATGAACGAATTACAGTCCTGCAGCCTCTCGTATTTCAAACTTGTAACCGACGCCCCAGATCGTTGTGATTCGGCACGGGCTGCCGGCAGTCTCGATCTTTCGTCGCAGACGCTTGATGTGCTGGTCGACGGTTCTCTCGTCGCCGTAAAACTCCTGATAAGCCCACACCTGCTCGAGGAGTTGTTCGCGGGTAAAGACTCGATTTCGATTGGAAGCCAGATACCACAGAAGATCAAACTCCTTAGGAGTGAGATCGATTCTGATGTCCCCAACGAGGACTTCACGAGAAATTCGGCTGACTGCCAAGCCCGGCAGGTTGAGAATCTGCTGCTCATCCGGGCTGGGAACATATGCGGCGCGTCGTAGAACGGCCTTGACCCTGGCCAGCAATTCCCTCGGCGAGAACGGTTTGGTGACATAATCATCCGCGCCGATTTCCAGCCCCAGCACCCGGTCCACCTCGTCAACGCGCGCGGTAAGCATAATCAACGGAACGTTGCTGAATTTACGGATATCTTTGCACACATCCAGCCCGTCCATACCGGGAAGCATCAGGTCGAGGATGACAAGGTCCGGTTTTTGCGACCGCACCATCTCCATGCCGTCGTTACCGTCCCCTGCGCATACGACGTCATATCCGGCCTTCTCAAAGTAAAGGGTAATTAGTTCACAGACGTTCTCTTCGTCATCTATCACCAATACTCTAGGCTTTGATGCGCCGGTGTCATCGGTTTTTAGCATGTTTTGCACGTCCATTCCGGGAATACCTCACGGATTTAATTGCCTTATTAGCGGCATAGCTGAACAAGTATAAGTGAATCTGACGTCTATGTCAAGAGTGATACAAAAAGTCACAAGAAAAAGCATCGTTCAGCATACAATAGAACCGAATACAGCATTGAAGAACCGTCTGCGCAAATGACGAAACGCCAGGCCATCATCGTCGTTGCAAACCCGATTTGTAAGTAATATCGCAAAAGCCTCGTGAGTAGGGTCTATTACGACACATGTTCCGGTAAAACCTGTATGGCCAATGGCAGATTTTGTCACGAAATCTCCAGCCGCCAGGCCATCATTCGGCCAAATACACCACCCCCAACTGTGACCTCCCACTGATTCCGATATCGCATTAGTAAACATTTTGTGTAAAACAGGAGGATTAAGCGGAAAAGCGCTGCCGGTTAATCGGCTCATCAACGCTTGCTCGCAGAAACGTGCGGTGTCGCGAGCCGTCGAAAACAGCCCGGCATTTCCGGAGACTCCCTCCATGGCATACGCGTTGCCGTCATGCACCTCTCCAACCAGAAGGTGCTTGCGATATGGGCAATTGTCGGTCGCCGCGATTTTAAGCCCCGGTTTTTGCGCGGGATTGTATCCGGTACTCTCCATACCCAGGGGATCGAATAATCTTCGCTTGGCGAACGTGTCGATGCGCTCTCCGGCCACTGATTCCAACACTGCGGATAACATTATATATCCCATACAGGAATATTCATGCGTCGAGCCGATTTTGTTGGCCAGCGGTATCTCGAACAGCTCGTCGAGCAGTTGGCTTCTCGTTTGTCCGTTGGAATACATGTCCTTCCACGCCGGCAAGCCGGAAGTATGCGTCAGCAGGTGGTGGAGGGTGACTTCGGCAAGGTGATCGATTTTACGCTGTGGAAAAAAGCTTGTGACCGATCGAATTGACAGGTCAAAGCAGCCCTCCTGGGCAAGCAGCAAGATCGACGGCCCACACGACATCGCCTTTGTCAGCGACGCCATGTCGAAGAGCGTGTCCTCATCGATTTTGGCTTTGCCGGAATAATCAGTTGTTCCGGCCGAACAAACCAGGGCATTGGCCCCTTTTCTCCAAACCCACGCGCTCCCGCCCGGGTAGAGCTTCCGATCGACGCCTTCATTTAAGATGTTCTCGGCGCGTTCCAGTCCTTTGGGGTCGAAGCCTGCTTTTGTCGGGTCAATTTTGATTTTAGCCATCATCACTCTCCTGGCTTTTGTATGTGCTTGATTTTCACTCAATTGTAGACCTATCTCTAGCGCAAGGTCAACAATTGTTCTCCATTTCGCCCTCACCCTAACCCTCTCCCCCAGGAGAGGGGACTTTTAGCCTAACCTTAACATCCCCCAGGAGAGGGGACGCGTGTGCCTAATCGTCTCCCCCCCGACGCAGGCACAATCTACTGAGGCTGTCTCAAAAGGGCCTCTTTTTCATGGTCAAAATCCTGGATTTGTAATATACTATATGTATGGCAAATAAGAGAAAAACCGCTCCAGTTTTCAAGGACTACTGCACTTCGCAGCTGAT
>JAAYKG010000040.1 GCA_012522555.1 Armatimonadota bacterium | reverse complement strand
GGGGGGTCGAGGCGCCCCGGTTTACTTCAAGTTCCGGCTTAGGTGTGGTATGATTCCTATATGCGTAAAAAGACCGCAAATATACTTGTTGTAGATGACGAACCCAATATTCGAAGGGTATTGGAAGCCGTTCTTTCCAAGGAAGGACACTCCGTCCGGGTGGCTGAGAATGGTAGAAAAGCCCAGGACATACTGACAACAGACAATTCCATTGATGTCCTTATCAGTGATCTGATAATGCCCGATATCAACGGCATAGAACTGCTGGAAGCTGCTAAAGAGATTAACCCCAGCCTCAGCGTGATTATGATCACAGCGCACGGGACGATCCAAAGCGCGGTCGATGCGATGAAACTCGGAGCTTTGGATTACATCACCAACCCATTCGACCTCGATGACATAAAACAAGTCGTCAAAAACGCAATAGCCCGCAGAGGGATGGAAGAGTCCAAGCCTCCAAGCGCTTCCGTCACAAAAGGCCCGGCGGCGGAATTTGATATGGTCGGTTCCAGCGAAGCAATGTTGGATGTTTTCAGAATGGTCGATCGTATCAAAGACAGCCGAGCGACTGTGCTGATTCGCGGTGAAAGCGGGACAGGCAAAGAGGGAATCGCACGGGCTTTGCACTTTACCTCGGTTCGTTCGGCCAAGCCGTTTGTGCCGGTGGCCTGCGTTGCGCTGTCCGAACAACTGCTTCAAAGCGAGCTTTTCGGCCATGAAAAAGGCTCATTTACCGGCGCGATCGGGCGCAAAAAGGGCAGATTTGAGCTTGCAAACCAGGGGACTTTGTTTCTCGACGAGATCGGAGACATCCCGCCGACTGTTCAGATGATGCTGCTGAGGGTTATTCAGGAGAGAGAGTTTGAAAGGGTGGGAGGAGACGAAACCATTCGAGTCGATGTGCGGCTGGTGACGGCGACTAACCAGGACCTGGAAAAACTCGTCAAAGAGGGCAAGTTCCGCGAAGATTTGTTTTATCGACTTCAGGTTGTTACCGTAAATATGCCCCCTCTGCGGGACAGACTCGACGATATCCCCGCTCTTGTCGAACGATTTGTGGGAATGTATGCCCCGGACAACGGCAAAAAAATCGAATTCGCCAGTCCGGAGACGCTGGAATTGTTCACAAAATATGGCTGGCCCGGCAATGTGCGCGAGCTGGAAAATGCTATAGAGCGGGCGATTGTGCTGGCCGACCCGGATGCGAGGTTGATTACTCCGGATTTACTCCCGGATGAGATTATGCGGATGGTCACGATTGGGTCGAATAACTGATGTACGCGCTGAGGACCCGCAGAACCGCACTGCGGGCCCTCAGGCAGGATGACTTGGGCGAGTCTGAAACTACTATACCCCTGCCCGCCAATGCTCAAACGCTGCAGCGAAAAAATCCGAAAAATTATATCGCCACGGAATTCGTGCTCTTGACGTCACCTGCCAGGCTGATGGTGACCACTTCGATCGGGATGGATTTGCCGCTGGCTTCAATCGCATGTTGAATCAGCCGCAGCATCCCCGAACAGCACGGTACCTCCATTTGCAACACCGTGACGCTTCGGATTGTATTGGCGCTGATTATAGCCTCCAACTTCTCCGCATACATCCGCACATCGTCAAATTTGGGACAGCCGGTGACAATAGTCTTGCCGCGCATAAAATCCTGATGTATCCCGCCATATGCGAACGGCACACAGTCCGCAGCCAAGAGTAAGTCCGAATCCTCGAAATAGCTCGCGTTGGGATTCACCAGATACAGCTTGACTGGCCACTGTCTAAGCTCGCTGGGTGTACCGGCCGGCTTTACCGGCGTTGATTGAGTCGTTTCCCTGGTGCGATCGATCATCTTCGCGGATGGGCATACGAACCCGGTTCTCGCCGCAGCAAACTGCGCCCGCACTTCTTCTTTCTTTTTCTGGGCAGCCACGTGTTCCATCGCGGCCTCCTCATCAAAATCTTCCGCCACCCGGGTCTCGATAGAGATCGCTCCCCTTGGGCATTCCCCCAGACACGCTCCCAATCCGTCGCAATATGTCTCGGAAACCAGCTTCGCCTTGCCGTCGATTACCTGCAAAGCTCCTTCCGCACAACCGGTTACACACAATCCGCATCCGTCGCAAAGCTCTTCATCTATCTTAATGATCTGCCTGACTGTTTTTGTCATCATCGCCTCCTGTGGTATGGGTATAGCCTACAGTGTAATTTTATCGGCTTTCACAAGGGGTGTCTTTGATTCACATCAAATGTGGAAAATTGAAGAATATTATTCTCGGCAGCCAATGACCTTAGCAGGGGCTCCCACAGCGATGGCATACTCCGGAATGTCTTTGGTGACGACGCTGTTAGCGCCGATGACGGCCCCTTTGCCGATGGTAACTCCGGGGGAAATGACTACGTTGATGCCGATCCAGCAGTCCTCGCCGATAATGATATCCCCGCCTTTTGTTCCTTGCTGGCTGATAGTCAGGTCGCGCCTTTTGTATGCGTGGGTGGTCGGGACGATATAGGCATTCGGTGCAACCCACGTCCCGCTGCCGATGGTGACTTTATACAGGCTGCTGCCTCCGATTCTGCACGGGCTAATCAAGTTGACGTTGTCCCCGACGTGCAGCACGCCTTCTATCTGCCCATCATACACTCCGCAGTCGTTGCCGAATATGATTTCTCCCGGCCACGTGTTGAAACGTACGCGTGAGAAGTCGACCCTGGGCCTGCATCCAAAGCGCAAACCGGGGGCGCGAAGCTGAATCATCCATATCCGCACGCGCACATACGCGCGAATCAGCGCTCTTAGGAGAAGCCCTCGACGTGGGCTTTGCGCCCCACGATCAATCGGTTGTATTGTGTTTGTCTGTTCGTTCATCTTCGTCCAAATACGTAAGAGGCAGGGAGAGTGTTCCCTGCCTCTTTATTATGGTCAATTTCTGAGACAATCTCAGACGGAGACCGTCGTTTTAGCCGCGTCTTTGTCTGTCGGCGTGCTCGTAAACTGATCCTCCACCGCCAGTCCACCACGCTTGCTCCACATAGTGGCGCCGACGAGAGCGAGCACCGTCACTACGACGATTGCGGTGCGCGCCGCTATAGGCATCGGGTGAATAGCGATCGGAGCAATCAGGACCGCGACCAGGTTCATAACCTTAATCAGCGGGTTTAGAGCGGGGCCGGCGGTGTCCTTGAACGGATCACCAACGGTGTCTCCGACTACGGTAGCCTTATGCTCCTGCGTGCCCTTGCCGCCGAACATACCGTCCTCGATCTTCTTCTTTGCGTTGTCCCAAAGTCCACCTGCGTTGGAAAGAAGAACCGCCATCAACTGGCCGGACAAAATCGAACCCGCAAGGAATCCACCAAGAGCGGCTGCCCCGTCGAGGATGAATTTCTCCCCATTGATAGTTGTCGCATGGCCGCCGAATCCCAGGCCGAAAGCTACCATAATAGGCGCTGCAATGGCCAGAACAGCCGGGCTCATAAGCTCTTTTTGAGCAGCCGCTGTCGAGATGTTGACGCACTTCTGATAGTCCGGCTTGCCCTTATCGGATCCGGAGCGCGGATCATAGTCCATAATTCCTACGATCTCGCGGAACTGTCGTCGGACTTCCTCAACCAACTCAAATGCAGCGCGGGTGACCGCGTTAATCGCAAATGAACAGAACAGGAACGGAACCGCGCCACCGATCATAAGGCCGATGAAAACGACTGTCCAGTCGAGTCGGATTCCGGTTTCGAGCAGCCTGGCGTCGGCCATAAACGACCTGAACAGCGCAGTAGCAGCGATAACCGCGGTCGCAATGGCGAGTCCCTTGGTGAGAGCCTTAGTGGTGTTTCCAACGGCGTCGAGCTTGGCGACGATCTTATGAGCGTTGCTGTCTTCGCCTGCGTCCTTCAAAGCGCCGGACATCTCGAATATACCGTTGGCGTTGTCTGCGATAGGCCCATAGGTATCCATCGCCAGCATAAAGCCGGTGGTAGCCAACAGGCCGAGGCCGGAGAGTGCGATGCCATAAGCGGCCATCGCTGCGTCGCCCTTAAACAGAACCATCGCTCCGAGTATAGCGCCACAGATAGCGACAACCGACCATACGCTGGATTCCAATCCCGCGCCGAAGCCGGACAGAATAACCGTAGCCGGGCCTGTTTTGGAGGCCTTTGCCGCTTCGGTCACCGGCTTCTTGTCGACAGCCGTAAAGTGTTCGGTGAGTCTCTCAATAACGAGAGCAAGGATAATACCCATCAAGTTGGCTGTGGCGAATCTCCACCACTCAAAACCTATGCCCGTTACTTGCTTCTCGAAGATCCAGTAGGAAAGAATATAGAAGCCGATGGTCGAAATGAGCGCCGAAACCCAATAACCGAAGTTGATTGGCTTCATCGGGTTCATATCCATGTCGTCGCTACCCTTGACGGCATAAATACCGATGATCGAAGCGATAACGCCAATAGCTCTAATTAACAGGGGATAAACAACCAGCGCGAGGCCGATGGCGCCGAGTCCAAGGTGCTCTGAAGCAGCCGCGCCGAGGATGATTGCAGCGACCAGCGTTACTTCGTAGCTCTCAAAAACGTCCGCAGCCATACCGGCGCAGTCGCCGACGTTGTCGCCAACGTTGTCAGCGATAGTCGCGGCATTGCGCGGGTCGTCTTCAGGGATGCTCTGCTCGACCTTTCCGACCAGGTCAGCCCCCACGTCTGCGGCCTTAGTGTAGATGCCGCCACCGATCCTCATAAACAAAGCGGCAAGACACCCACCAAAACCGAACCCGATGAGAACTTTCATCGACTCATGTCCGAACAGCCAGAACACCAGGCAAGCGCCCAGCAGGCCAAGGCCGACTGTCGCCATACCCGAGACCCCGCCTGCCCTGAACGCCACGTAAAGTGAGTGCTTGAAGCTGGTCAGAGCGGCATTGGCAACGCGAACATTTGCGCGCACAGCCATCATCATTCCGACGAGACCGGCCAAATATGAAGCCGCAACACCCAACACGAACGCGATGCTGACGCCGACATAAATCGGAATCGCCTGGAAGATCCGGTCGGTGCCCTGGAATCCATCCACGTTCTTATACATAAAGATCAGCCCGATGGCAATGATGATCACAAACCAGATCATCGTTGTCACCTGGCGCTTCAGGTAGGCGGTCGCGCCTTCCTGCACCGCCTTGGCTACAGCGACCATTCCCTTGGTGCCGGGATCTTCCTTATTGATCGCCACGAACCACTTCAGCCCGAATGCCAGGCCGATCAGGGCGCAGATAAATACCCCCACCACCGACGGCCACATAATCGGCAGTTCCTCGAAACGCGGAAGCGTAATCGCTTCGCTTGCAGATGCGACAGTCGGCAGCAGGCCAAGCAGACCCGTCATCGCAAGTGCGAGCAGATAGCCGGCACGCTTGCCGCTTCTCATTCGCTCACAGTGCATCCTGTCAATTTCCCCTTTCAAAAACTAATAAGGCAAACAAAATGCCGCCTTTCAGCCCACCAGATACTGTCCCAAAACACAGGAACAGCGCCCGCCGAAGCGAGGAATGCAGACATCAACAGCGGCTGTCACAAGGGCCACACGAGCGCAGCCCTGATCCTTTTGCAGAACCGAGAAGATTATATGGCAAAGCCTCAACCGTGTCAAGGAACCCGGCGAAGAGTAAGTGCTCAGTTTTCTTTACGTGACTTGCGGCGGACAATGTTCGTCGACAGCCGACAACTTTTCCTGAAACGCCCCTCGCAAGGCCACGCAAGCGGAAGTCGGCCGGCCGGACTCTCTTTACCCGGCTGCTATAATTAATGTAGAGGGCGATAGCTACCTTGGCTTACCCTTCAAGTATGCGCCGCTTTAACACAGGAGAACAACAATGCAAGTGACTCTGGTACAGGTGATCGTAAAACCTAATTACGTTGATGCTTTCATCGAAGCGTCTTTGCAAAACTCCCACGCGTCACGCGAGGAGCCTGGCAACTTGCGCTTCGACGTACTGCAATCTGCTGATGATCCTACGGTCTTTCTTCTCTACGAAGCATACGAAACCGTAGAGGATGCGACAGCCCACAAAGGAACTGACCATTACCTGCTTTGGAGGGATACCGTGGCCAAAATGATGGCCAAACCCAGACAAGGGGTGCGATATGTGGGCCTGAATGAGGGGTAGTAAGCGCTGCAATCCGCTCGCCTTGTCAATGCCTGTTTATGAGAGTATAATGTGACGAGTTTGAGTTCAGACTGGGGGCGCGTCTGCGTCTCGGTGGGAGGCGTATCAGATGGCGATTCTTGTTACCGGTGGCCTTGGCTATGTCGG
>JAAYKG010000236.1 GCA_012522555.1 Armatimonadota bacterium | reverse complement strand
GCTCAGATTGACAGGTTGTTATTGTCTGTGGTAGACTTTCTAAGCTAAAAAGACTAGAGCGGCTTTTGGAGGTGCGATCACTTTGGCGCTCGTTAGAGACAGAAAAAACGAAATCATTGAACAACATAAGCAGCATGAAGGCGATACCGGTTCGCCGGAGGTCCAGGTGGCTTTGCTGAGCGCCCGTATAAATCAGCTTACGGAGCATCTCAAAGAACACAAGAAGGACCATCATTCCCGACGGGGCCTTCTTATGATGGTAGGTCAGCGCAGACGCTTACTTGCCTATCTCAGTAACAAGGACATCAATCGGTATCGTGAGATCGTGGCGAGGCTTGGTCTGAGAAGATAGGAGAAAGCGTTTCTAGAATGACAATTCAAAAAATCGAAATGGAGCTTGGCGGCAAGACCATCGTTCTCGAACAGGGACGGATTGCCGGGCAGGCCAATGGCGCTGTGCTTGTTACGTGCGGCGATACTGTGGTAATGGCCACGGCATGTATGAGCGCCAAACCGAGGGAAGGAATGAGTTTCTTCCCTCTTACGTGTGATTATGAGGAAAGAAAATACGCGGTCGGCAAGATTCCGGGTGGATTTGTAAAAAGAGGCGGCAGGCCTTCCGAACAGGCTATTTTGACCTCAAGAGTAATTGACCGGCCGATCAGACCACTCTTCCCCGATGGCATGCGCAACGATGTGCAAGTTATCGCTATGCCCCTCTCCGTGGAGCCTGACGTACCGGCGGATATGATGGCGGTGCTCGCTGCCTCGTCGGCGCTGGCGATTTCCGATATCCCGTGGGCAGGCCCTATCGGCTGTGTTCGCGTATGCCGAATTGACGGAGAATATGTGGTCAACCCCTCCCTCGATCAGATCAAAGAGGCGGATCTGGAGCTTACGGTGGCGGGACTTAAAGATAAAGTTTTAGAAATCGAAGCTGAGGCGTCCGAAGTTGGTGAAGATGCGCTCGTTGAGGCAACGGATGTCGCCCTCGATGCGATAGCAAAGCTTATCGACCTGCAACTCGAACTGGTCGAATTGATCGGCAAACCGAAGACCGAGCCGGCGCTTGTGCTGCCGGATGCTGATTTTGTCGAAGAGATTGGAACCAGGCTGGGGGACGAAATTGCCCGAGCCATCCGCAACCCGGACCTTAGCGCGAGCGAAAAAGCGCTGTTCGATCTGAAAGACGAACTGATCGAGCGATTGGCCGGAGATTATCCGGAGAGAATCGGTGAGCTTGACGAGATTATCGATATACTCCTGAAAAAACACGTTCGCAAGATGATCCTCGACGAACAGGCACGCGCCGACGGAAGAGCGCTGGACCAGATCAGGCCGCTGGCTGTGGATGTGGGACTTTTGCCGAGGGTTCATGGATCAGGGCTGTTTGCCAGAGGGCAAACCCAGGTGCTGACCACTCTCACGTTAGGCTCTCTGGATGACTCTCAGAAGGTGGATAACCTCGAAGAGGACTACGAGAAGCGGTTTATGCATTTCTACAATTTCCCGCCTTACGCCACCGGAGAAGTGCGACCAATAAGGGGAGCCGGACGGCGAGAGGTCGGACACGGAGCGCTGGCGGAGAAGGCGCTTCGGCCCGTTATTCCTCAGACCGAAGATTTTCCATATACTCTGCTGATGACAACCGAGTGTCTGGAATCCAACGGCTCGACTTCGATGGCAAGCACTTGCGGCTGCACCCTTGCGTTGATGGATGCAGGTGTTCAAATAAAGGCTCCGGTAGCAGGTATTTCGATCGGCCTGGTTTCTGATGAGGAGAAGAACATACTTCTCACCGATATCCAGGCTCTCGAAGATTTCTTCGGGGATATGGATTTCAAGGTCGCGGGAACCAGAGACGGCGTGACGGCGATTCAAGTCGATACAAAATTACACGGACTGAGCCGAGAAGTAGTCAAGGGCGCACTGGAAGCAGCCAAGGCGGCGCGAAGCCAAATCCTTGATGCGTTTGAGGAAGTTATCCCGCAGCCGCGGGAGTCGCTGAGCGAGCACGCGCCGCGTGTGTTCGTTGTCGAGATAAACCCCGAGAAAATTGGAGAGATCATCGGGCCTGGTGGCAAAGTTATCAAAAAAATCGAGGCCGACACCGGCGCGAAGCTTGATATCGAGCAGGATGGTCATGTGTATATCACCTCGGTCGATGCGGCTGGCGGCGAGATGGCCAAAAAGATCATCGAAGACATTACTCGAGAAGTGAAAGTCGGCGATGTGTTTACAGGCAAAGTCAGCCGAGTCGAGGCATTTGGTGCATTCGTGGAGATTTTGCCGAACCGTGACGGACTCGTGCATATCTCTCAACTTGCAAAAGAACGCGTCAATCGCACGGAAGACGTTTGTAATGTGGGTGATGAGCTGACGGTTAAGGTCATTGAAATCGGTGATGACGGCAAGATTCGCCTTACCCGGCGTGGGCTGATCGAAGGCGATGAGGACTACGTTGCTCCTCCGCAGGCGCCAAAGAGAGATTCAGGCGGGCGAGGCGGAGGCGGCAGGCCACCCAGAGGAGGCGCGCCAAGAGGTCCGCGACGCGGCGATGATGGCGGCGACGAAGGGCCGGGCGTCAGATTCCGCCCGAAGCGATAAACTAAAAAGCTATCACACGAACCCTCCTCGCTCCCGTTGTTCATTTCGGGACAGGGGGGTTTGTGGCACATTGAAACGCTGCATTTGAAAGGTAATCACAAGATTGGCGTGTCAATCTTCCATTAATAAAACTATACTCCCAAATGGTGTGCGCATTCTCAGCGAGAGGATTCCCTATGTCGATTCCGTGTCGGTTGGCGTCTGGGCCGTCGCTGGTGCTCGGGATGAAGAGCAATCCAGGCGAGGGATTAGCCACTTTGTAGAGCATATGCTCTTCAAAGGCACCAAAACACGAACCGCCCGCCAAATTGCCGACGAAATGGATTCGTTGGGTGGGCACTTAAACGCGTTTACCGACAAAGAGTTCACTTGCTATTATGCCAGGGTTTTAGGTGAACACCTTGCGGATGCGATGGACATCGTGTCGGACATGGTTCTCAACTCTCGTTTCGACCCTGTAGAAATATCTAGGGAGATAAACGTCGTTTTAGAAGAGATAAAGCGGCATAAGGACACTCCAGAAGACGAAGTTCATGACATCCTCACGCAGACCCTTTGGAAAAGTCACAATCTAGGCAATTCAGTGATTGGTGATGAGGCTGTTGTAAGCAACCTGAGCCGAAAAGCTTTGAAGACTTACGTGAAAGAGTTGTATCTCCCCGATGGCCTTGTGATAGTGGGCGCGGGTAATTTGGATCATACAGCTTTTGTGGACACCGTTGGCGCACATTTTGGCTTGCTTAAGGGCAAGCGTGCCCCCAGAGAAGTGGTCAAGGTGACTCCGCATCTGGATGTTCGCGTAGTTGATAAGGCCACTGAGCTGGTTCATTTCTGCCTGGGCGCCGAAGGCTTTAACCAGAATTGTAAAGAGAAATATACCCTTGCTGCGATAGACTGCATCCTTGGCGGCGGGATGAGTTCGAGATTATTCCAGGAAATACGCGAAAACCGAGGGCTTGCGTACTCAATCGGCTCTTATTCGGTAGCCTATCAGGAAGCGGGGATCTTCGCGATCTATGGTGGGGCGAGTGTGGACAATCTGCGAGATGTAGTGGAACTGACTCTGCGGGAGTGTGAAACTCTGGGGCGAAACAGTGTCACTGAGGAGGAGTTGGACAGAGCCAAAAATCAGATTCGTGGAGCGTTGGTGCTGGGTCAAGAGAGTATGTCCAATCGGATGAGTCGTCTTGCGAAAAGCGAGCTGTATTTCGGCAGAAATATTCGTATGGAGGAGATACTGGCTTCCATCATGAGAGTTACCAGGGATGATGTTGCCGAGGTGGCTGGTCGAGTATTTGGTGAGGCTGGATTTGCGGCCGCGCTCATTGGGCCGTTTTCCAAAAACCCGGATGTGCTCAAAGGACTGTTCGATAAGAGGGATGCGTGATGATTAGAGTGGCTGTGCAGGGGGCGTGCGGTAAAATGGGCCGCGAGGTTGTGAAGGCGGTTTCGTCCGCACAGGATATGGAGCTTGTCGGAGCCTGCGACGTGATTCCGGCCGATGACATTGGAGTGGCTGTAGAGGCGGATTTCGAGTCGATGTTGAACCATTCCAAGCCGAACATAGTAGTGGACTTTGCCAAGCCTTTCGTTATGGCGAATGCGAGGGGCGCTATCGAGCGCGGGATTGCTCCCATAATCGGAACGACGGGCTTGACTGATGAAGAATTGGCCGAGTTGACGAAACTTTCTGAGAGCAAAGGCGTCTGTGCTATGGTGATTCCAAACTTTGCTATCGGGGCTGTTTTGATGATGAGATTTGCGGCGGAAGCGGCGAGATATATGCCGAATGTTGAGATTATTGAGCTTCATCACGACAAGAAAATCGACGCGCCGTCCGGCACTGCCATTAAGACAGCGGCTATGATCGATGAGTCGCGACGAGCCGCTGGTGTTAAGGCTGATGAGCCAGCGGGCGGTGATGATCCTGCTCGTGGAGAAAAAATTGATGGAATCAACATTCACAGCGTCAGATTACCGGGTCTGGTAGCTCATCAGGAGGCGCTGTTCGGCGGACCGGGCCAAATGCTTACGATTCGGCACGACAGCATCGATCGCACGAGTTTTATGCCGGGGGTGCTGATGGCTATAAGATATGCTTCTCAAGCTGCCGGCTTTGTGTATGGTCTGGATCAATTATTGCATTAAGCTGTCCTCTCAATTGAATGAGAGGCGTAATAACCAACCGGGCCGAGCTTCTTTGCGAGGAAGTGTGGGATGCCCGTGATGGCTATGGAGGAAAGAAAATGTCCGGATTCAAGGTTGGCGTAGTAGGCGCCGGCGCAGTTGGTGAAGAGATGGTGCGGGTCCTCAAACAGAGGAACTTCCCCGCATCAGAGCTTACTATTCTCGCGAGATCGTCTCGCGACCAGATCATCGATGGAGTCACTTATGCGGTCAAAGAGACTTCTGCGGAGGCTTTCGACGACATCGATGTCGCGTTCTTCGCCGGAACCGAGGGTGTTAAAGGCGCGAGTCATTTGTTTGGCTGGGAAGCGGTGTCGCGCGGGGCTTTTGTGATCGACAATGGGGATGACTATCGAATGGACGATCGCGTGCCGTTGATCGTCCCTGAGGTCAACGGCGATGAGATGGCCAAACATCAGGGCTTCATTGCTAATCCTAACTGCAGCACCACCCAGATGGTGCATGCCCTGGCTCCGTTGCATAGACTCGGTGGGCTGAAAAGGGTGGTGGTTTCGACGTATCAATCGGTTTCAGGGACAGGCAGCGCCGCCATGAAAGAACTCGAGCGGCAGATTCAGGACTATGTCGCCGGCAACGAGATTGATTGTGAGCAATACCCATATCAAATCCTGTGCAATTTGATCCCGCAGATCAGTGGTCTCAAGGATGAGTATGAAGGCTACTATGGCGAAGAGATCAAGATGATAAAAGAGACACGCAAGATCTTCGACATCCCTTGTTTACCTGTGTCGGCCACTTGCGTGAGGGTGCCGGTGTTTCGTGCGCACTCCGAGACTATCAATGTAGAACTCGAGCGGCCTGTGTCGGCAGACGAGGCTAGAGAAGCTCTGGCTGCATGGCCGGGGATTGAAGTTATCGACGATCCGGCCGGAGGGAAATATCCTATGCCGCTGTTTGCCGAGGGTAAAGATCCTACCTACGTCGGCCGCATAAGGCAGGATTCGTGCAACCCCAATACACTCGATTTATGGGTGGTTGCAGACAACATCCGCAAGGGGGCGGCACTCAATGCTGTCCAGATCGCAGAATTGGCGATCGAACGCGGGCTTATAAAAGCTAAGTAAAACCAGAGGGAGTGGAGAGCGGCAAGTGAAAGTCGTCTTCACTCCCGACGATTCCTGCCCACGAGAGGGTGTTATTCAGGTATGATGCAAGACAAAACACTTCAAGTAATCCCTCTCGGAGGGGTGCTGGAGATCGGTAAAAATATGACCGCGTTTCGGTATGACGACCAGATATTGGTCGTCGACGCGGGTTTGATGTTTCCTGAGGAGGAAATGCTTGGCGTCGACATTGTCATTCCGGACATCACCTACCTCGAGGATAACGCGGATAGTCTCGTGGGTATCGTCCTCACTCACGGCCATGAAGACCACATTGGAGCGCTTCCTTATGTATTGAGGCGTTTGGATGTGCCGGTTTACGGGACTCCTCTTACTCTGGGTTTTGTCGAGAATAAATTGACCGAGCACAAGCTGATCGACTACGCACGTCTCAACACAGTCGAGTGTGGCTCGGTCGTCGAGTTGGGTGATTTTTCGGTGGAATGGGTTCGCGTTTCGCACAGCATCCCCGACGCATCTTGCCTCATAATCCGTACCCCTGTTGGCGACATTGTGCATACTGCGGATTTCAAATTCGACCAATCTCCGGTTGATGGCAACTTAGTCAATGTGAGTCGGTTAGCGCAGGCCGGCGACGAAGGAGTGTTGCTATTACTGTGCGACACCACGAATGTCGAAAAACGCGGCTTCACCCCAAGTGAAAGTCTGGTCGGGGAGACTTTCGACAAAATATTTGCGACTGCAACAGGCCGAATTATCGTGGCCGCATTCGCTTCAAATATCCACCGCACACAGCAAATATACAATGTATCCGCCAAATACGACCGCAAGGTTGCGGTGGTTGGGCGAAGTATGGAGAACAACAGCCGGATTGCTGAAGAGCTGGGGTATCTGAATATACCGGCCAATGCGCGTCTCAGAACCGATGAGCTATCCAAAACCGACCGCTGCGAGACTGTGATTATCACTACCGGTAGTCAGGGTGAGCCATTGTCCGCGCTTTCCCGCATGGCGATGGATGAGCACAAGCACATAAAAATAGAGCCTGGCGACATCGTCATAATCAGCGCCACTCCCATCCCCGGCAACGA
Source organism: Armatimonadota bacterium (assembly GCA_012522555.1). Lineage (GTDB taxonomy): Bacteria > Armatimonadota > UBA5829 > UBA5829 > UBA5829 > DTKD01. Next base: position 32 of record JAAYKG010000236.1, on the reverse strand, counting down.
GGATCTCGTATTGCGCACGATCAATCGTCTGT
>JAAYKG010000235.1 GCA_012522555.1 Armatimonadota bacterium | reverse complement strand
TCGCGAAGATGGCGGCGTAGAAAGAAGTTTTCGAAACAATCGCGAGAATCGATCATCCCCCACTTGTCGTTCATAATGAAGAAGCCGCCTCGATTATGCTTATGGGACAGCCTCGACGCGCATACTAAACCTCGCCCCGGGAGAGGGGATACGTATGCTAACTCTGCCGTCCCAGGTGAGGGGGCAGTTTTCCATCTGCGATTGCCCTATTTTTTGCCACACAGGCTTGACATACGATTCAAAAACGTGCATGCTACGATAGTATAGAACTGCCAGGTAGCATCGTGACAAGAATAAGTTACTTGTCTATGATATCCAGACTGATGTGCTTGAGGCAGGGGAGTAGGTCATATAGTGAAGCGTAACGTAGTGATTATACCCATACTGTTCCTAATGGTCGCACTGTGGACATCCAGCAGCGCGAATAGCAGTGTATCTCCAAGGTTTTATCTGAACGGACACCTCACCCCGGTGACCAGAATTGTCCCGAATAATCAAGCTCCAACTGAGGCTGCAGTGCGACTGCTGGTCGCCGGACCTAATGAAATCGAATCCGCGGCTGGTTTTGTAACGGCAATACCCGCGGGTGTTTCCATAAACAAGCTCACGTTTTCCCAGAACACGGCAGAAATCGATCTTTCATCTGAGGTAACCTATAACCTCGACGAAGCGAGGCTTTCGAGCATTTTTGACCAATTCCGCTCAACACTCGGCGATTTTCCGCAGATAACAACCATCAAGCTCACCAGTGGTGGCTACAATTTGTCCGGCTATTTGCCTCCTACAGCCTCTGTAGGCAGGCCGGCGGCTCCGCTCTATCGAACGATGGGGGTGGGGTTAAGCGGAAAGAAGATATGCCTGGGACCCTCGCACGGCAGGTTCTGGAATGGAGGAGGATGGTACTGGCAGAGAGGGATTATGTGCGATCTGGGCGAAGCTGCGCTCGAGGATACCAACAGCATACGGTTAGTGCAGTTTTTGAACCAGTATCTCGCTCAGGATGGGGCAACAGTTACCACGGCTCGACAACTCAACGAGAGCGATTGCTGCAACTCCGATACGGGACTACCGTGGTGGAAGATGTGCGCTCAAGCCTGGCTGCACAAAGTCGGCGCACCCGGCAGCGTTTGGGCAAGCTATACCGGCAATTATGGCGCTGACACGGCGGTAGACCGCAGCAGCGACGACATCCGGGCGCGTCCACTTTGGGCGGATTATAACGGCTCGGATATCTACCTCGCATTGCACACAAACGCGGGTGGCGGGGGCGCTGCTAATGGCACCGAGACCTATCGAGACACCGCCATGGAAAAACAGGCGCATGTCGGCAATAGCTTGAATTTGGCCAATGCTGTTCAGAGCGCTGTTGTGGATGCAATCCGCACCACCTATCCGGGCGAAAGCGGCTGGGCAAACCGCGGAGTCAAAGACTCCGCAGGCGGCTTTGGAGAGATCAGAATCCCCAACCGTCCAGCTGTTTTGGTTGAGCTTGCGTTTCACGATAACTGCTCTCGTGATGCGGCATATCTGACTGATGATTTCTTCAGATCGGTGACCCAATGGGGGATCTACAAGGGCATCTGCACCTATTTCGGTAACACGCCGACCTGGGATAAATATTCTTGCGAATATGTTTCGGACAATATCCCCTCGACTATGCAAGCCGGTCAAACCGCAAATGTCACCGTGACTCTTCGCAACAGAGGGGTCAGTTGGTATGCTTCTCGTGGGTTCAAATTGGGAGCGGTCGGCGATAGTGATCCGTTTGCAAGCTTCGGCCGGGTTGATCCCTCCGGCGGAGTCAGGCCAGGAGATACCTGTTCATTCACATATACACTTACTGCTCCGGGGACTCCCGGAACCTACACAACAAATTGGCGAATGGTGCGAGATGGCTACGCGTGGTTTGGGCCGACTGTAAGCAAGGCTATCACGGTCACAGGCAGTGGTGGAGGCGGGATCGTGGATCCACCGATAGAGACCGGCACCCCTTCCGCGAATTATAGCCACGACTGGACGGGAAATCCCACCCACAACGGCTGGGCTGTCGGCGACGGGGTCGAGTTGTATATTTACGACCATTTGGTTGATTGCAATGTTGATCGCGGCTACAAAGCGACCTGGAACCCAGGCTTTACCTGGTCCGGGCGAGGCCACGTAGTCACAGATTTCTTCACTGGGAACCACGGTACATCGCGGGTGCTGATACATAATCGGACAACAAGCGGCGCCATCGGAAGCTGGTCTTATTGGCTTGAGGAATGTCCTGTGACAGGCTACCAAAACATTCAGAACTCGGCCGTCGGCAATTTGGCTGATTACAATGGGTGCTATGTGAATGCACACGAAAGCCAAGGAGCGACAGTCGGTGGGTGCAATGCCAATTGTGGCTACAGAATGACGAGTATCGGTCCCGTCCACCAATATGGAGCGCGATGGCAGTATATCAATGACTGGACGTGTTTAGGGGCTTATGGCTCTTCCAGTGTCAGTGATACGGCTAATCGCAGCTTCCCTTGGGGAGAGGCAGGCATGTATCTCTATCCTGCGGTCGATACTACACACGGCAACACAATTATCGCAGGACTTGGGATGAACGGCAAAAAGCCCGGCCGGGTGAGCACAGGTGACTGCAATAACGCCAATATCCTGGACTTCAAGGGCAATGCCGCAGCGTATGGGGCGGACAACGCCGATGCCTACGCATTCGCTTGGATATACGCCCCTGCCGGAGCTGGACCGAAGTTCAATATGGGCTCTGATGATGGCAACCGAGTGTGGGTTAACGGAACCCTGATCAATGATAATAACTCTGCCAGAGGCCTCACACGGGATCAGGACGTAACCGGCAGTATAGGTATGGGCGCGGGCTGGAACCGTGTGCTCTTCAAGATTCACAACGGGACCGGCGGCTTCTCAGGCACTATGAGCCTGCGCAATGGTGGTGATAACCGTTGGAATGAGCCTAGCGTCAATATGTTCACGGTCAATGGGGTGACCACCTACGGCCTTGGATACGAGCAAGATGCCTGGTATCCACGAATCAATGTTACGAACTATGCGGGTCTGGCTAATCCTGCCGTAGGGGCCAAGGTGTTCACGAATAATACGACGATAACCGCTTCGGGCACTGCGGCTCAAAGTGGCCCTGTGCCATTGTGGAAGCAAATGCACTATGAGTGGGGCTATGGCCTTTCCGGGGACACAAATTATACAGACGTAACTTCCAGCGGGACCAGTTGGTCGCATTCCCAGTCCGGTGTCACCGGCCACAGACGGTTCCATTTCTTCTCGGTAAGCAGATCCGGAAGAACCAGCTTCCAAAATAGCGGGAAAACCGGCGGCTGGGTGTTTTCCGGCGGCGGCACAGCCACATATTTCGACGTGTTCGTGGACAATCTCAGTCCACAAGCGCCAACTTTCTCCAATGTGTCAGCATCGTCGTCGTCAAGTGTTAACCTTGGCTGGAGTATTCCTCTTGATCGGGGAATCAATATCGCCGATGGCGCAGCCGAGGCGTATGACTTGACCGAGAATGGTACAAACCATTACCGCGCCGGCAATGTCGGCGTCCAAGTCCGCAGGAACGGGACAGCGATTTATGGGTGGGGGACCGACACCTCCAAGCTCGACAGTGGTCTCAGCTCCAATACTCAATATACTTACGATATCGCCGCCCGCGACAACTCTGGTTCGCAAAGAGGCTCCTGGCAGAATGCGACGAGTTTCGTGGCATCGACATCTATTTATACCCTTGCCGATCTGCCGCAAGCAGGAGTCAATATCAATGTTCCTGCAGCAGGGACTTACCCGATGGACTCCTGGCCGACAGTAACTTCGGGCGCTTTTGGCCAAAGCGGCAGCGGCAAGATTACTAAATTCATGTATAAATGGAGCGCTAACGGCTCAGATTCCATCGCCGAAAACGAGGGATCCAATTGGGCGTCCGGCACACTGAGCGTCTTGCCGAACAACGCCGGCACATACTATCTATATGTGCGGTCATATAATGCGGCTGGTGCAGGCAACGGTTCGGTTCGATTCGGGCCTTATGAACTTTTGACTGATGTTGACGCTCCCAGCTTGTCGGTTGAGCTGGCGGCTTCGGATGTGGGTGGCGCGCCGGACTATCATTTCCTGAAAGGCACGGTGACGATAGAGGCGCTCGCCGAAGATGAAGATTCCGGGGTGCAAAAGGTTGAATATCGGATCGATGATGGTTCGTTTGCCGCACTCGTACTACAGGACGGCGTCTATTATGCGCAGTTCGAGATCGACGCATCGTGGGCAAATGGTGAGCATTCCGTAACAATCAGGGCTACGGATAATGCGGCAAACTTCAGCGACGTAGTCAAAAACTTCGTGGTAAACAAGAACGAAATCAGCGGTCTGATCGCTATGCAGGGTTGCTCATCGGATGTCACCACAAGGCCGGTGACCATAGTGCTGACTTACCCTGAAAACGGTGTCGATGTGAAACTCAGCTGTGTTCTCACCCCTCGATTTGTCACAGGTAAGGCCTTCTATTCGCTGACCGACATCCCGGACGGGATAAAATCGATTAGCGCTAAGACTTCCTGGCATCTGCGCAGAAAGATCGCGGTCACCCCGGCAAGCGGACAATCTACCGCTAACTTTACAGGATCGAAGGAGTTGTTGGGAGGAGACCTGGCGACGCCGGGGTTCCCGAAAGGAGACAACGCGGTTAATGCGTTGGACTATGCCGTCTTGCGTTCAGCGTGGGGATACGGATCTGCCGGCGACATAACCGCGGACGGGCTTAGCGATAACAGCGATTACCTGATTATGCAGTCGAATTGGTATAAAACCGGGGATTCTGAATAGTCGAATTACCCTAAATCGGCAATGGTGTTTGAGTTCCAGTAAAAATACCAGGTTGACTTGCGGGCTCAAACCCGGCATACTAAAGTTGGTTGAGTGTGTGCTTACGAGTGGGTACGCACTTAATCAGCTTACCTATGTTTCAGTGTTAGGGGTTAAGCGGTGCTGTTTGCAGTATATCTGTAGTATAGTAGTGCCAGGCCCGCAGTTTGGGGTGATGTACAAAAATGAAGTCGCTGTGGTCGCAGACTCTTGCCTGTGCAGTTATTTGTCTTTTGATAACTGTCCTATCCTCTGTTGTTGCATTCGGCTCCTTTGAAGTGGTTTCAGTCGAGCCTGCGCACGGTCAGACTGGTGTCGCAGCCGGCGCAAACGTCGTCGTCAAGTTCAATGGCAGAGTTGAAAAATCCTCTATAAACCCGCAGACTATCCTTATAAATGGTAAACCTCTAAAGGACCATCAAGATGGCTCGGTTGTGTTTCCCGAGGAAACATCTTGCGTGATCCTGTTTCGCATGACGGCGGGGACGCCTTATGAAATATCTATTCCCGGAACAGTAAAAAGCGCTGCCGGCGTCTCTTTGGCGAAACCTTACACCTGGCGATATTCCACGAAATCCGGGGTCGACCGAGGCGGCTCACCGCTTCAGGTCTTTGCTCGTTATCCTCGATTTAACGATATGGACGTCCCGACCAACGCACCGGTAACAATGGTGTTTACCAATGAAGTGGATCCTGCCACCATCACTGACGGCAGCGTTGTTGTGAAGACCCATGACGATCAGGTTGCGGCAGGTAAGGTCACTGTAAATGGCAGGCGACTGACATTTGTGCCTGATGAGTTGTTTATAGGCCGCAAGACCTACGAGGTCACCCTCCGCCCAGGTCTCAAAGGCAAGGAGGGGGAGGACTGTAACCCGATACGCAGTTGGCACTTTACCACCGCGGCGGAGCCTGAAGAAGGCCCGATTGTCACCGACTGCTGGTTTGAGAGCTACACCACTAATGAGGGCACGTCTTTCGTGCTTCACGCGTCTATGGAAAGTCTGGTTAAGCCGGACGAAGAGTCTGAAAAATCGGGCAACCCCGAAAAAAAATCGGACAAAAGAATTAAAAAAGTTGCCGATAGACCCAGCATTCTCCCCGCCGGCCATACTTTTAGATCTGCCATTGCGACGCTCAGCGGCGTATTCCCGCAGCAGCCCTTGAGCACGCCCAATAATCTTTCTGCTGCCGATATGCCCATAACTGATCCGTCGGTGCCTCCCACAATCGTTCATGCAGAATATACTCATGGCGGAGGAGCAGGAATCGGCAACAGCGTCGAGGGAGCGCCGAAAAAAGACCCGGCCGCAGCGAAGATGGATATGGTGGTTCAAGCTGCGCTTTTGAGTGACAAGGCGGCAATTCTGCGAGATTCTGGGGACGAAATCAAAGATGGAGATAAAACCAAAGGGGATTTTGTGTATTCGGGTCGATTCACGCAGGATAAAGACTTTCCTTCAGGCCAGGCTTTAATAGCTTTCTCGATACAAAAGCCTGACGGAGGGCTGACTGAACCGGTAATAATGGGTTTTTATGTTATGCCCAAGCAAGAAAACGCGGCATCCGATCAGTAACATTTGGTGGATAGCCGATTTTGAGATCGATTTGTTTTAGAGAGAAGCGGAGGTGCTTTATGAAAAACCGAGATGGGAAATATTTGTTTCTTCTATCAATTATCTGTTTGTTAGCGCTGTCGGCCTCAATAGCCAACGCCGGTGGGTCGTGGAGCAGTTGCACGAGGACTACGTCAGAGGGCGGTTGGGCTGCTTATGCAGGTAAAACCTCGTGTGGGACGATCTGGGTCGGCTGGGGGAGCAATGGGACTGACCGCGCACGTTGGAGCACATACGATGCCGGAGTACGACGTGATATGTACTTCACCTACAGGCATCAATTTGACAGGAGAACAAATGGTGATACAAGCGCAGACCACTGGTCTTACGCTGAAGGATCATATTCGGGTAATGTGCCTGTTAGCCAGGCAGGCTCGACAGTCCTTAATCATACGATCAATGCCAGGGCCTCTTACGATTGGAACGACTGGATGGAGGTCGGTTCGGACGGGGGCGGCAGCATGGACACGGTCGCTGACTGGGCTCAGTTTTACCCCGAACTCGACGCGGTTCTTGCCGGCAGATCCGTGGTTTCGAGCATGTATATGGGAAATGTCTACCAGTGGATGTATCAAATGAGTAACCCGGCTTCCGCCTGGTGGTCTTGGAACAACTCAAATGACAGCTTTTATCACTCCGCCGGAGTTGTTGAGGGGCCTGGCTGGTATGCGGCAAACAAGGTAAACAGCGCTCCCGGCACCGCGCCAGGCGGCACCATGACTGTGTATTTCAACATGCGCCCGACCCAAACTGGAAGCTCAAATGAAGATTTCCAGATGATCAGAAATGGGACGTCGTGGTTTGGCGATAAAGTCGAAAGCAATTCTTCCATGCGCACGGCGGTGAGCGTTAGCCGAAAAGCCCCAGGGGCAAACGACGGTTGGGATAGTGGCCACAAAAAGAAAGGTGAAACTGTCAGATTCTCCATCTATGGCGCAGACACTTGGGGAATTGGCAGCTCTTATGGCTGGGATTTTGACCATAACACTCTCCAGGGCTGGACCAGCGTAAACAATTGCACCCTCACGCAAGAGGGCGGCAGTCAACTTAAAATAGCGGTTACAGGCAACGACCCACACTGCCATAGCTCAGGCGGCCTTGCCATTAACACAAGCAATTGTAAATACATGAGCATCCGTATGAAGGCTAATGGCGGATCGGATTCGCAGCTCTTCTGGCAGGGCAGCGCCGGCGGTTGGCACGGCGACCAACACGTAGACAGGAATATCCATCCGGACAACCAGTGGCACGTATGTACGCTTAAGCTCCCGTCTTCTTAGACGGGAACCGTCACGCAGGTGCGGCTGGATCCTGTCGGAACCGGCGCGGCCAATGGGCAGGTTGTGTATGTAGATTGGCTGCGAATACACAACGCCGATGCAGGCATGTCCGCGAAGGGTTGGTTGGGGACCGCCAACAGTAATTGGAACATATATAGCGACACCGCGATGACCTGGGATGCCGCCAACAACTGCTGGTATAAAGACTATGTGATCACCGGCAACTACCCGCAGACCTACTACAGCGCGATGCACGTTTATAACAACAACTCTCAGCACTGCGACAACGACGATGATCGCCGATATGGCAATAATCACCGCGCATATAAAGTGCTCAATACCGCTCCGAGCTGCACAAACAGCTCATATTCTGGCAACGGCTGGTGTACGACTAAAACCCCGGCTTTGGGTTGGAACTATTCCGACGCGGACTCGAATGCACAGAGCCGCTATCACGTGCAGGTAGCGACCGACAACGGATTCAACAATAAACTTGTCGATACGGATTTGATGGCTTCCGCATCGAATTCGCACACGACTTCGAGCTTGCCCGAAGGCCAACTCTACTACCGCACACGCGTCATGGATGGAGCATATAGCAATCTGGCGGCGACATACAACGGCGGCTACACCCTTAATTCTTTGGGCGCTCTTTCCGGCGACTCCAACAAATCTGTCGAGTTTAATGGCACAACCGGCTATGTTCAGCTTCCGACCGGATTCGATAGCTTTGGTGGCGGCTTCACCTGTGAATTTTGGG
>JAAYKG010000234.1 GCA_012522555.1 Armatimonadota bacterium | reverse complement strand
GCAAGCGGCAAGAAATCGCAGGTTATCCCTATCAGCTTCGGCTTAGATGTGGTCACGGAATCAAAAAAAATGATGCCGGATATGGAGACATTGCTGATCCGCTCTTGCGCCAGAAACCCGGAAACAAAGCAGCGAATCCCATACGATAAAGACCTCATCCGGACGGCCCTGGAAGCCGGCCTCGATGGGTTGAATCTGGAATATCACACGATGACACAGGAATATGCGGATGCCGTGCGAGATGCAGGGCTGATCCTGTGGACGTGGACATCCGATGACCCAGAGGTAGTGAAACAACAGATTCCATACGGAGCCGCAAGATTCGGCACCAACAGGCGGAAGTGGATGGCCGAGCAGTTAGCGGGGCTGGATGTATGCTGATACGCGGTTGAGATTGCAAAACAATCGTGCAATGCGTACGATTTGGTTATGAGTATTGTTTCGATAGTCAAATGTGAAAGCTATGCACCTGGTGATGTCAGGTCGGCGGTCGATCAGGCAATTGATCTGGCGGAGCTTCGCGATTCGCTGGTAAATCGCCGTGTACTGCTGAAGCCGAACCTGCTTTCCGCCCGCAAACCGCAGGATTCCGTAACGACTCACCCGGAGATCGTCAGGGCGATCGGGGAGATAGCTGCAGAGTCGGGAAGCAGGGTCTCTGTTGGAGATAGCCCGCCGTTTGCAGGCCGAAGCGAGGAGAAGTATGCGCGGCTTTGTGAAATTACTGGAATCGCCCAGGTCGCACGATCCATCGACGCACAGTTGGTGAGATTTGAGTCGGCTTCGAATACGATCGTCAGCGAGCGCGGGCATATATATAAGAGTTTCGAGATCGCCGACGCAGTGTCCGGCGCTGATGTGGTGGTCAATATCCCTAAACTAAAGACACACGGGCTGACCGGATTTACGGGAGCGATAAAGAACATATTCGGCTGCATACCTGGAGTTCGCAAGGGGTTTTTCCACGTGCAAGCAGCGGAGGATCGCACGGTTTTTGCGCAGATGCTCGTTGATCTTTTTGCGCTGGTTCGGCCTGGAGTCCATGTTATGGATGCGGTGGTGGGAATGGATGGCGATGGGCCGAACAATGGGAACCCTAAACCTATCGGATTGATTTTGGCGTCCGGCGATCCGGTCGCGTTGGATGCTGTCGCGTGCGCAGTGGTCGGCATTGATCCACTGTCGATCGAAACTACCCGGCTTGCCTCGAAACAGGGTCTGGGCTGCGGGGATTTGAACGACATCGAAATCCGGGGCGAGTGCATAGACGATGTGCGGGTTGAGGGGTTCAAGCTATCTTCCGGGCGCAGCGAATGGAAGAAAATCCCATTCCCGATACGCAGACTGCTCAGACGACAACTGATTGCCATTCCGATAATACGCCAAAGGCAATGCACCGGATGTGGAGATTGTGTGACAGTGTGTCCGGTTAATGCAATAACTGCCGGCAAGCCAGCAGCGATCAATCTGGAAAGATGCATAAGGTGCTACTGCTGCGCTGAAGTGTGCAATTTCTCCGCTATCGAACTCAAGCGAGGGTTAATCGGCAGATTGCTGAAATCTGGAAGATAGTGCGGGAGGGTATATTTCGCCCTCACCTTAAGATTCTCCCACAGTAGAAGAGTTTATGCATAAACGCGAGTCTGTAAAATTTACCTGTTGACAAGCAAGAATTGCGAATGTATACTTAAGAAGATATGAAAGCTGAATCTTACCTGATAATCCATGGTGGTAACAATAAGTGGGGCTGGCGATACTCCAATTTGGTTGGGGCAGCCGCCGTTTCGTCAGGTAGAGGCTAATATAAAATCGCAAAAGCCGCGGACTGCTTCATAAGGAGAGGTCCAAGGCTTTTCGGGTGTGCTGGCAGCAGAAGCCGAGGACAAGTGTGTCTTCGGCTTCTTTTTTTCATTATATATAACAGGAGAATACAGCATTGAAAAAGACAATCCTCACGGGGGACAGGCCCACGGGCAAGTTACATCTCGGCCATTATGTGGGGTCGCTTCAGTCGAGAGTAGCGCTGCAACACGAATATGATACTTTCATAATCATCGCCGATGTGCAGGCGTTGACGACCAATTGGGATAACCCCGATCAGCTAGCCGGAGACTTGCACGAAGTGGCTATGGATTATCTGGCGGTCGGCATAGACCCCAGCGTCGCGACTATTTTTGTGCAGTCTATGGTCCCGCAGATCGCTGAACTGACCATATTTTATTCGATGTTCGTGCCGGTGAATGTGCTTCGCCATAACCCGACGATCAAAACCGAGGCCGCTCAAAAAGGCTACAACGATATGAACTATGGATTTTTGGGATATCCTGTGAGCCAGGCGGCTGATATAACGTTTTGTAAAGCTCATCTGGTGCCGGTCGGAAAGGATCAGGCGCCACACCTGGAACTCACCCGGCAGATTGCCCGCAGGTTCAATTCGCTGTATGGCGAGGTGCTGGTGGAGCCGGACGCGATGATCCAGCCGCTTCTGAAGGATCTTGATGGAAACACCAAGATGTCCAAAAGCATAGGTATCGCGATTTATCTATCTGAGCCGGCGGATGAGGTGCTGCGAAAGGTCAAGACCGCTGTCACCGACCCGGCCAGAATTCGCAAGGACGACCCTGGACATCCGAAGGTCTGCACTGTCTTTGCCTATCAAAAGGAGTTCAATAAGAGCTTCGCGCCGGAACTCGAAAAGATCTGCAAGAAAGGCGAGATCGGCTGCGTGGAGTGTAAAAAACGCCTGGCGGCGGCGCTGAATGAGATGCTCGAACCGATCAGAGAAAAGCGAACTTACTATGAATCGCATCTCGATGAGGTGGATGACATCCTCCAAGCCGGAACCCAGCGGGCGATCTCTGTCGGCGCACAGACTCTTGCTGAAGTAAAGGAAGCAATGAAAATCGACTATTTCGGATAGAAAGGTCAACCCAGACATCGACGAGGTAAACATCATGAGCACGTTCTACCCTAATCGAGACGAATTCATCAAAAGAGCAAAAACCGGAAACATGACCCCGGTTTACAAGGAAATTCTGGCCGATACGGAAACCCCGGTCTCCGCTTTCAAGAAAATCGCAGGGGACGATTATTGTTTCCTGCTGGAAAGCGTCGAAGGCGGGGAGCGGTTGGGGCGATACTCTTTTTTGGGGAGTGGCACCAATCTCGTCATTAAGAGCAAAAATCGTGAGGTTGAGATTACACGATACGGCGACACCCGGTATGTTACACTAGGGCCGGACCAAGACGTGCTGCACTTGTTAAAAGACGAGCTAGCCGGGTTGAACTATGTTGCCGACCCGGATCTTCCCCCATTTTGCGGAGGTGCGGTTGGATTTTTGAGTTATGACCTCTCCAGGCAGTTCGACGATCTGCCGGATTCCGGGGACGATGACCTGCACCAGCCGGACTGCACCTTGATCTTCACCGATACGCTGCTGATTTTCGACCACGTGCGTCATCGTATTCGGATTGTGTGCAACGCGAAGATAGATGGCGATCCGCAGGAAGCATATCAACAGGCGATTGAGCGAGTAGAAGAATTGGCCGCAAAGTTACAAAAACCTATACAGATGAATTTCGGCAGACGCAAGGCGGCCCCACTTGAGATCGACTCCAACTTCACAAAACCGGAGTTCGAGCAAGCCGTGCTCAAGTGTAAAGAATATATAGAAGCCGGGGATGTGGTGCAGGTCGTCCCGTCGCAGCGTTTCATCACCGAGGTCACAGCGGAGCCGTTTGATGTATATCGCGCTCTGAGGAGTTTGAACCCGTCACCATATATGTATTTCCTGTCCTATCAGGACGTGACGCTGATTGGATCCTCACCGGAGATTTTGGTGACTGAGCACAACGGCAAAGTCACGGTGCGACCTATTGCGGGAACCAGGAAAAGAGGAAAAGACTCAGCAGAGGATCTCGCGCTGGAAAAAGAACTGGTTGCAGACAAAAAGGAAATAGCCGAGCACATGATGCTGGTTGATTTGGGGGAGCACGATCTCGGAAAAGTCTGCGTGGATGGCAGCGTCAAAGTCGACGAACTGATGGTTATCGAGCGCTATTCACACGTTATGCATATTGTGTCGAACATTACCGGACAATTGAGGGACGATCAGGACGAATTCGATGTGCTGCGTGCGACTTTCCCGGCGGGCACGGTCACCGGCGCTCCCAAAGTGCGAGCTATGGAGATCATAGATGAGGTCGAACCAACACGCCGCGGCATCTATGCGGGCGCAATCGGATATTTCAGCTACTCCGGCAACATGGACGCGTGCATCACAATTCGCACGATCCTTATGAAAGGTGGAACTGCCTATGTTCAGGCCGGAGCCGGGATCGTGGCGGACTCGGACCCCACCAAGGAATATTACGAGACCGTGAACAAGGCAATGGGCATGATTAAGGCATTGACGGACGCAGAGGAAGGACTGGAGTAGCCGATATGATCCGTGAGGCTATACGAAAAATTGTCGATGGTGATCACCTGTCGAGAGCCGAAGCGATCACGGCTATGACCGAGATTATGGACGGCGAAGCCACTCAGAGCCAGGTGGCATCATTTGTGACGGCGCTGCGTATGCGCGGAGAGACTGTCGATGAAATAACCGGCTTTGTGCAGGTCATGCGGGATAAAGCAATCAAAGTCAAGCCTGAAGCCGATGACCTTTTAGATACCTGTGGCACAGGCGGGGACCGGCTGGGCACGTTTAACATCTCAACTACAGCGACATTTGTGATCGTCGGGGCTGGGGTTACGGTCGCTAAGCATGGCAATCGAGCGGCTTCGAGCAGTTGTGGCAGTGCGGACGTTCTGGAAGGTTTGGGGGTGCGGCTGGATATGGATGCTGATCGGGTGGCGATGTGCATCGACAAATCCGGGCTGGGATTTATGTTCGCGCCGATTATGCACCCAGCGATGAGGCACGCGATTGTCCCTCGAAAAGAAATCGGCATTCGTACAGTGTTCAATCTGCTTGGCCCGCTAACTAATCCTGCTGCCGCCCAGCGACAAATTGTGGGGGTGTTCTCCCCTGCATTAACCGAGCCGCTGGCGAAAGTGTTGAACGCGCTTGGAAGCCGACGCGCGATGGTCGTGCACGGGATGGATGGGTTGGACGAGATTTCAACAGTCGGGGAGACAAGGATAAGCGAAATCAAAGACGGAGAGGTGCGCACCTATTCGCTGCATCCATCCGATGCAGGCTTGCAGACCACTTCTGCGGAGAGCCTGGCTGCCGGAGACGGCGGTGTCATGGACAATGTGCGCACTTTGCTGTCGGTGCTCGACGGAGAAAAAGGCCCGTGCAGGGACATCGTGTTGTTGAATGCGGCAGCGGCGCTGGTAGTGGCGGATAAAGTTGATAATCTGAAAAGCGGAATCGAGATGGCAAGCGAATCTATTGACTCAGGCGCGGCTATGGCGGCTCTCGAATCGTTCAGATCAATTACACAGGAGTTGGCGGATTGATACTCGACAGAATAATCGAGGCAAAGCGGATAGAGGTCTCCGAGAGAGCCTCCGCGACGCCTGTTCGCGAGCTGAAATCGCGGGTTTGGGACGCGCCTGCGCCGCTTGATTTCACAAAACGGCTCACCCAAAACAACGCCGGACTGCCGGCTGTTATAGCGGAGATCAAGAAAGCGTCCCCGTCCAAAGGGGTGATACGACACGATTTCGACCCGCAAGCCATCGCACGATCGTATGAATCCGGTGGGACTGCTGCGATATCGGTTCTTACCGATGAAAAGTTTTTCCAGGGGTCGCTTGCGTATCTGCGATTGGTGAAGTCGACTGTTTCGCTGCCGGTGCTGCGCAAAGATTTTATTATCGACGAATATCAAGTCTACGAGTCGAGGGTGGCCGGGGCGGACGCCATTTTGCTTATCGTGGCTGCGCTCGATAAAGATATGTTGGAAAGGCTTATGAATCGCGCGACTGAGATTGGTATGGATTGCCTGGTTGAAGTTCATAACGAAACCGAGATGCAGACCGCCATCGATGTTTGCGCGCCCATAATCGGCATCAATAATCGAAACCTGCAAACTTTCGAGGTGTCCCTTGATACGACTAAGGCTCTGATCCCGATGATTGGGCGTGCTATAAAGATCAGTGAGAGTGGAATATTCGGCCGGCAGGATATGATCGAGCTTGGCGCGATAGGGGTGGACGCTGTATTGATCGGCGAATCGCTGATGCGGGAGCGGGACATTGAGGGGAAGCTGAAAGAGTTGAGTGATTCAACATGACTCTGATAAAAATATGCGGTATCACGAGCATTGCAGATGCCATAGATTGTGTAAATCTCGGCGTAAATATGCTTGGATTTGTGTTCGCCGATAGCCCACGACGCGCGGATGTGGATACCGTCAAACATATCATTCGAATTGTGGGAGGTGATGCTAAGACAGTGGGGGTGTTTACTGAGGAGTCCGACGAGGTGATTTCGATTATGAACCACTGCGAACTCGACTATGCCCAACTACACGGCGGCCAAAGTGAGGAGTTCGCGCAAAAACTCGGCGAGCGTCGTGTGATACGAGCAGTGCGAATCAAAAATGAATGGAGCCTGGAGAACCTCGCACAATTCAAACACGCGTCATATTATCTGCTGGATACTTACAGGCCCGGGATGCCCGGCGGAACCGGAGAAACATTCGATTGGGAGCTTGCGGTTAGAGCGAAGGAATTCGGCAAACCCGTCATCGTATCAGGCGGCTTGAACCCTGAAAATGCTGCCAGGGCCATAGACCTGGTGCAGCCGTATGCGATCGATGCAGCAAGCGGGGTCGAGAAACAGCCGGGCGTAAAAGATATAATTAAAGTGAAGGAGCTTGTTGAAAATGTCTATAGTGCAAACCATCGTGCCTGATAAGCTGGGCCATTTTGGAATGTTCGGAGGTCGTTATGTGCCGGAGATACTGATCCCCGCGCTTGATGAGCTGACAGAAACCTATAATAAGTATAAGCATGATAAAGATTTCGCCCAAGAGTTAGACTATTATTTGAGCGAATATGTCGGCCGCCCCACCCCGCTTTATTTTGCCGAGAGGATGACTGAACAACTCGGCGGCGCGAAGATTTACCTTAAGCGAGAGGACCTCTGCCATACCGGTGCACACAAGCTCAACAATGTTATGGGGCAGATTCTTCTTGCGAAGCGGATGGGAAAATCCAGGGTCATCGCGGAGACCGGAGCAGGCCAGCACGGAGTGGCGACCGCCACCGCCTGTGCGCTTTTTGGTATTGCGTGTCAAATTTTTATGGGCGTCGAGGATATGCGGCGCCAGGAGTTAAATGTGTTTAGAATGAGGCTGCTGGGCGCGGAGGTGATCCCTGTCAGTGCCGGTACGCAGACTCTCAAAGATGCAACCAGTGAGGCTATTCGCGACTGGGTGACTAATGTGGCAGACACCCATTATATAATCGGCTCCGTAGTCGGCCCCCACCCCTATCCGATGATGGTGCGAGATTTTCAGTCTGTGATTGGAAGAGAGGCGCGTGAGCAGATTATGGAAAAGGAATGCCGCTTGCCGGACTATGCGATGGCGTGCATCGGAGGCGGCAGCAATGCGATGGGGCTTTTCGGCACGTTTGTTAAGGATGAATCCGTAAAGCTGATAGGAGTCGAAGCCGCCGGAGAGGGAACAGACACCGACAGGCACTGCGCCACCCTGACAACGGGCAGCCCGGGGGTGCTGCATGGGTCGATGAGTATGCTGCTGCAAGATGATGACGGACAGGTGCAGCTGACACATTCCATATCGGCCGGGCTGGATTATCCGGGAGTCGGCCCCGAGCATAGTTATTTCCAGGACATCGGCCGAGCGAGTTATGTGAGCATCACCGATTGTGAGGCGTTGGAGGCGTTCCAGTATCTTTCCTGCACAGAAGGAATCATCCCAGCGCTGGAATCTGCGCACGCGATAGCGTATGCGATGAAGTTTGCACCAACTCTGGGTAAGAACAAATTGCTGGTTATATGCTTGTCCGGCCGCGGCGACAAGGACGTTCATACTGCTTCGGAATGTCTTGAGGTGATGTCGTGAATCGGATAGACAAATGTTTTGCCAAGCTAAAGGAGCGTTCGGATAAAGCGCTGTTGTGTTTTTTGACTTCGGGGGATCCGGATTTTGCGACGACCGCGGATATAGTCGAAGAGATTATCAGTGCGGGGGCTGACATAATAGAGTTGGGGGTTCCGTATTCGGATCCTCTGGCGGATGGGCCAAGTATCCAGGCGGCAAGTCAACGCGCGCTGCAGGCGGGAGCTACGGTTCGAGGTGTGCTCGACAACGTGAAGAAGATTCGCGAGCGTCTGCAGGCGGAATCAGCGGATGCGCCGATAGTGCTGATGACCTATTTCAACCCGCTGCAAAAATATGGAATGCAGCGATTCGCGGAGGATGCGGTGCGTGGTGGAGTCGACGGGGTCATAATAGTCGATCTGCCTCCTGAAGAAGCCGGGGAATGGAAATCGATTTGCGATGATACGGGCCTGGCAGGCATAATGCTGCTTGCGCCGACAAGCACGAAGGATAGAATCAAAGTCGCGGCGAATATGGGTAGCGGGTTTATTTATTGCGTATCACGCATGGGCGTGACTGGTGCGCGAAGCGATGTGCCTGTTGAGCTGCAGGAACTGATAGAAAACATCAAATCTGCGACTGATTTGCCGGTGGTTGTCGGTTTTGGTATATCTAAACCGGAGCATGTGGAGTTTGTCACCCGGTTCGCCGACGGTGCAGTTGTCGGCAGCGCACTTGTAAATATAATAGCGGAACACGCAGGTTCACAGGAGCTTGTGTGTCGCGCAGGTCAGTTCGTAAAGGAATTGAGGACGGGAATGGCCCGTCGGGAGTGATCAGGGATGTATACTAAGGAGCAGTTTGCAAAGCTGATGGACTCGGCGTTGCTGAAACCTTCAGCCACGCACGAGAATATTATCCGTCTGTGTGAGGAAGCGAAGAGCTATCATTTCGCGACGGTGATGGTGATGCCATTTTGGCTGCCGATTGTGCGGCGCGAACTGCAGGATTCCGACGTCAAACCTGCGACGGTCATAGGATTCCCGTTCGGCGCCAGCGGGAGAGCAGTCAAGGTTTTTGAGGCGCGAACCGCGATCACACACGGCGCAAAAGAGCTTGACGTCGTGATAAACATCGGCGCGCTGAGATCGGGCGAACGAAACATTGTGGAAGGCGAAGTCCGCGAACTGGTGGATACTGCACGTATGACGGGTATGACCCAGGACGCGAAACGAACTGTGCTGAAGTTTATCATCGAGTGCTATTATTTGACTGACGACGAGAAAAAAACAGCCTGCGAGATCATCCGCGATGCGGGCGCGGATTTCGTCAAAACCTCCACCGGCACTGCGCCCGGCGGGGCAACAGTCGAGGATATCCGATTGATTCGACAGGTGGTAGGCTCTGACATGGGGGTCAAGGCGGCAGGGGGAATCCGAACCACTGAACTGGCGATGGAGATGCTGGATGCGGGAGCAAGCAGAATCGGCGCCAGCAATGCGGCTGCGATTGTCGAAGGATATGTGCCGGAAGATTACCTCGAAAGCGCTGGACGGAGGAGACAGTAGCTGATTATGAATAGCGGGTATGGTGCGCGGTGCCTATGAGAAACATCTGTGCGAGCGGAATTGTGCTGCGCAGAATCGAGCTTGGCGAGACAGACCGCATCATCACCGTATTCACTCGCGAATGTGGCAAATTATCTGCGGCTGCGAAAGGCTCCCGCAGGCCGGGCAGCAAGCTGGGGGGCGCAAGCGAGCCGTTGACATACTCGAAGCTGATGTTGGCGTCCGGCCGTGACCTTTATGTGCTTACGCAGGCTGAAATAAAAGAATCCTTTCCGCACATTCGGAACGAGATCACAAGCGTGGCTTACGGGGTCTATTTGCTGGAACTTGTAAATGCGTTTGTGGATTTGCGCCAGCCGAATGCGGATGTCTTCGACTCTTTATTGTCCGCTCTATATATCCTCGAAGGCGGAATCGACCCGGAGATTGCCGCGCGTTATTTTGAGATTCAACTGCTGTCCATACTCGGATATGAGCCGCATATAGATCAGTGTCTGAAGTGCGGTCGCAAGCCGACTCGCGAGGTTATTTCATTCAGCCCTGCAATGGGGGGTATCGTCTGCAGCGCTTGTGGGAGACCTCCGGCGGATTCAGTCCAGGCGAGAGCCGCCGTGGCTACCTATATATCCGCACTCAAAATCGCGCAGCCTCCTCGCTTAAAGGATATGCAATTTCCAAAAGGCGCGCGCGGCGATATGGCAAGAATACTCAGGCGGCATATCAGATACCAGCTCGAGCACGACCTCAAAAGCGCTGAATTTATCGACACTATCGCACACTTTACTAAAGATTAGTCCGGTTCCAGAAGCAGTTTCCTGGCGCCGGCTTTATCTCCGGCTCGCAGCCTGCCTTTCACGACCTGCTCCTCCAGAAACCCCTGCGCCTCCCCGACCTTTGGCCCAGGGTCCAAGCCCAGAACTTCCATAATTTCTCGGCCATCAAGCGGGCTTTTGATCTCTTTGCCGTGCAGCTCAAGCCTCACCTGCGCCAGATGCTCGCGGAACTTGGACAGATCCCCACCCTTTGGGTCGTTTTTTGCTGCCGCGCCATCGGCTTCCGCCAAAAGTATCAGATCGTTGAGGTGTTCTCCGGCATCCCGGATCAGCCTCCGCATCGCTGTGTCCGTCCATTCCTGGCTGTAACTGCCGACCCGCAGGTGCATGGATATCAGAAACGCGACTTCTTCAGCGAGTTGGTTGGAAAAGGTGAGACGTTTCAGAAACCGCTCCGCCAGTTCTGCTCCAACTTTCTCGTGGCCGTAGAAATGCACCCCGCCGGCCTCATCCACGCTTTTTGTTGCAACTTTACCCACATCGTGAAGTAGAGCCGTCAAACGCAGCATCAACCCGCATTCTACAGGAATCGATTCAAGCGCAGCTAATGTATGGTTCCAGACGTCGCAGCGATGGTGAATGTTCTGCTCGACGCCGTACAAAGCTGCAATCTCCGGCGCAAAGATCGACATCAGCCCAGTCTTACGCAGCATCTCCATCCCATCAACAGCGTTTTGCGTCATTAAAATCTTTTCGAACTCCCCGCGCATTCTCTCGGCGCTGATGATGCTCAGTCGATGTGCACGCTCGCGTATGGCGACATAGGTCTGCTTGTTGATTGCAAAACCAAACCGAGTGGCGAACCTGATCGCGCGAAGCATGCGCAGCGGGTCGTCGTCGAATGTAATCATCGGGTCGAGGGGCGTGCGGATTATTTTATCGGTAATATCATTATGAGCTTTGCCGGTGAGGTCGAGTATCTCTCCTGAGTGCAGATTCTCAAGGAGCGTATTGATCGTAAAATCCCGCCGCAGCACATCATCCAGCAGGCTGCCGGGTTTGGTGGCGGGCTTCCGGCTGGATGGATCATACGATTCCTTACGCGCCCCCACCAGTTCCACCCGCGCCCCATCAACTGCAAGCATAGCCGTTCCAAATCGAGAATAGATGGTCGGCGGATTTTGGGACAACCCGCTTGCATATAAAAATCCGGCCAGCTCAGCCGCATCACCTTCAAGGACGATATCAATGTCCTCGTCGGTGGGCAGGCCCATAAGCCGGTCGCGCACAATGCCGCCGACAAGATATAATCGTCCCTCGTACGCCGTTGCCAGGGTTGCGGATCTCAGTTTTTCGATTATATCGCGCATTGGTATAGGGCTATTTCAGCTCCCCAATTTTTGGACGGCTGATTCGATGGCTTCTTGCAGATTGCGCTGCTGGACTTCGAGCCTGCGCTGTTCCTGCAGCAGCGTCAGGTCTCCCCGTGTGCGCTCAAGCACTCCTCGCACCATATCCGTCTGCCGCCTAAGCCCCTGTGTCACCGCGTCCGGGTAGTCGAAAGTGATCAGCGTATAATAGACATCGTCCATTATTGTCAATATTCTTTCCGCGCGCTCCATATCCCCCAGGCGCATAACATCGAGCACATGTCTGCGGCTTTCGCCGATAGCCTCGGCCAGCCCGTTCAAATACGCCGCGGGTTCGACACCCAGTTCGGTGTTGGTCGGGAAAGGTTTTTCGCGGATTATCGCGTGTGTCAACTCGGACTCGGCGTATTCTTTCTGCGCATCCTGGACATAGCCGGTGTAGTATATCTCCAGTTTATCCGCAAGTAACGCTTTGGTTTCTTCGACCTTGGCTCGCGCCTGAGATTTCAATTCGCAGGCTTCATCAAAATCTTCTCTATGGCTGGCGCGAATCGAATTGGCGGACAATCGAATCACCTCTCTGGAAGCCTGCAAGGCTTGCTCTCGTACTCGATTGGTCTCGTCGAGCATTGCTCGCACATCCTCAGCGATTGCTTTCAATATATCCAATTGTGTCTCCTTAATATGTTCGGCGGCAACGCTAGCCTGCGCCTGGTCGAATCCTCATAAGCACGTTTTGTATTTCATCGGCGCACTGATGCAGTTCAAGCGCGGCTTTGCGCATCCGCTCACGGTTCGCTTTCCTGCCGGGATACGCCGCGGCTTCCTCCAGCTCGCCCATCACAGTCGCAACTCTATCTTTGATGGCCCTAATAGCCGATTCAGTAGGATTCATATTATAATGGTATCACGCGCCGGGCTACTCTTTCAATCAATCGGAATATAAGAAGTCAGATAGTCATGTCCCGCAGCCCGGGCATGTTTTTATTATTTGCAATTTTTTGCTGAATATTTCCATAGTTTTGGAACATATTCCTGCAAGGGATGGTCTACAAACAGGGAGTCTGGCAACCTGCGTTTCGTTGACTTGCCTGCTTTGATGTGCTAGCATAGGAGCCTAACAGGCAGACTCCGCATTTGGACAAGCAGGTGGCCATCGTCGTGCAAAAGGAGAGGGCGCGGCGATTATGGCTCACAAAAAGCATCATTTTCGTTATTAACGTGCGGTCAGCCTATGCAGCATGAAATGAGGAGAGAGCAAATGAAAGATCGCAAAGGTTTTACCCTTATCGAGCTATTGGTCGTTATCGCGATCATAGCCATCCTGGCGGCGATCCTGTTTCCAGTCTTTGCACAGGTAAGGAAGGCCGCTATGAACTCCGACTGCCAATCCAATCTGAAGCAGTTGGGCAGCGCGTTCAAGATGTATTTAGGTGAGTTCAACGATTGCTATCCATATCAAAACACCACCGCAATGCTCGGCAATCAGCCGGGCGTAATACTTACTGACCCGCGCCGAATAGACTCTTCAGGCAAACCGGAGCGGTTCTGGAGCGGAGTTAACTGGGTCGAGGCACTGAATCCTTACATGGAACAAGCCTCCAAAGAAACTGCATCCGCCTGGACATGCAAGGCTGCCTCGGAAGTAAGTGATGGCTCGGGAGGCCGGACTGCTGAGGGGCTAGCTCGAGTCAACTATGTTATGAACATCAACATGGTCGCACAGCCTGAGGCCGCCGTCAGAACAGCCGCAAGCACGTTCCTCGTCCGCGAAGTAGACAGGAAAGTCAACTCTGTTTTGAGGCCGCTTCAAGTCTCCAATAGTGCCAGCGTCCGACCGAACTCGCCATTCCTGACTCCGACTGATGCTGGGTTCGACTCCGGCACTCCGGTCAATGCCAAGCAGCACGGTAAGGGATCCAACATTCTCTTCGCCGACGGGCACGTTAAGGCCTTTGATGCCGCGTTTTTACCGAATGGGGAACTGCCGAACACTTGCTGGGATACCACTACTTCTCAGTGGTTCAACGCGGTCAACACAGGGCCTAAAGACCTTTGGAGAGCTATCGCGATTACGCCGTAGCTTGTGTTTAGTTCGAATACGGATATCAGCAAGGAGGTGATCGTGCTCTAAGTGGTTCCAAGCTTTTATCCATGTGTTTTTCTGATTCAGCACAAACAAAAATCTATCGCAATATCGGTGCAAGTAATTAAGGAGGAAGCTCAATGCTAGCAAGAAGAAAGAGTGGTTTCACACTCATCGAGCTGTTGGTTGTTATAGCTATCATCGCTATCTTGGCAGCTATTCTGTTCCCAGTTTTCGCCAAAGCTCGCGAAGCAGCCCGAAAATCGAGCTGCCAAAGTAACCTGAAGCAGTGCGCGCAGGCGCTCAAGATGTACACCGACGACTACGATGGAATGCTTCCGTGTTCCAACCTCGCGACCACGCCGCCAGCGACGACCTGGAGCGCAAGCCGCTACCAGATATTCAGCTGCAGGCTCGGAACCCACATTCCGCCTACGGCGAATAGAAACACCTGGCCGCAGGCTCTCTACGACAGTATGGGAAAAAACAAGGACATCATGTTCTGCCCATCTGACTCCACGGAGCATGCCGCCCCGCAAGGAGGCACACCCGCAAATAGCCCTGTCGTCTCCTATTGGATGAAATTTGCTATCGACGCAGCCTGGGGCGCGGGTAAGAAAAAGATGGGTGACTATGGCTACGAGAGTGACCAGATCGCGTTCTTCGAATACAAAGGATGGCACTTCGGCGATCAAAGCGGCGTCAGAAACACCGTCATGTACAACATGGCTTTTATGGACACTCACGTTGCTACCGTTACTCTGAAAGATGGACCGACGACTGGGGTTACAGCTCCTGCAGGGGCTACTGCCAATGTTGAGCCGTTTGTCTACAACACCTACGTCAACCCGACTACCGGTTTGGTCAATGATCCCGGAAGCCCGGCGTATGGAACTGATCCGACGATGTATTACGACAGACTCTAAAACTGTAGGTGCCTGGCGAAGCTGGGCAGCATCAACGAACCAATTGAGGCGGGCCATTATGTGGCCCGCCTCTTTCTTTACTCCGAAAGTTGGGCTACAATAGCTTTACTCCGACGGAGGTGGAAGATGCAGCGATATGAAATAATCGTAATCGGTGGTGGCGCGGCGGGATGGGCTGCTGCAATTAGCAGCGCCAGAGCCGGCAAGAGGACGCTTTTGCTTGAGAGATTCGGATACCTCGGAGGATGGGCGACGGCTGCTCTTGTTAATCCGTTTATGTCACATCGCGCTTCGGATGGTGAAACTCTGGTCGGCGGACTTTATAAAGAATTGCGGGATCGCCTGGCAGCCGAAGGTTCGCTGCTCGGCAATTCATTTGATTCCGAAACCCTGCGCTTTGTGATGCAGGAGTCACTGCTGGAGTCGGGGGCGCAGTTGCGTTTGCATACTGTGTTCGATGCCGCGAAATATCTTCCGGGCAAAAAGATATCGGTCGTCACCCGATCCAAAAGTGGGGTTGAGGAGTTCGTATGCGACAGGCTGGTGGACTGCAGCGGAGACGGAGATGCAGCGGCTGCTTTAGGAGCGGGCTTTGAGAGCGGTGATGAAAACGGTGTGCCGCAGGCGGTCACGTTAATGTTCGATATGGGAGGGGTCGAGCTGGAGAAGGTCATGACCTATGTGCGTGACCACCCGGACCAGATGCGCTTTCCAAAACTGCCTGCGGAGTCGGAGCCTGCAAAGCTGGCCGAAGGCGTGGTCTCGGTAGCGGGATATTATGATTTGATCGCCGAGGCCCGATCAAAAGGTGAGTATCAAGCGGCAGGGGAGTTGATTTTCTTTATCGGTCGGCCGCACAAAGGCGAAGTGGTATTCAACACCACCCACGTCGGAAATATCGATGGAACGAACGCCGAAGACCTGACCAAAGCGGAGATCGAAAGCCGCAGGCAAATGGCGTCGATTGTGTCGTTCGTCAAAAAATATGTGCCGGGCTTTGAGAAATCATATCTGCTGCGCAGCGCTGAACATGTGGGAATACGGGAAACCAGGCGGATTTTCGGGGATTATGTATTTTGCGCCGATGACGTGATCGAGGCGCGTAAGTTTGGTGATTGTATATGCAGGCTTGCGTATCCGGTGGATATTCATGCGGGCAAGGGAGATGGTTACACCAAAGCTGAGGGGCGACAGGCTCCGAACGTGCCGCCTCCGGGTGATTGGTATGAGATCCCCTATCGCTGTCTGCTGCCTGTGGGTTTGGAGAATGTGTTGGTGGCTGGTCGCTGCGTATCGAGCACGCAAGCCGGACATGGCGCCATTCGAATCATCCCTGCGTGTGTGGCGATGGGCCAAGCCGCCGGAATCGCTGCCGCGATATCTCTTGAACACGGGGTGAGTGTACGGGAGATAGACAATACGATGCTTATGGATTCACTGAGGGCGCAAGGCGCTTTAGTATGATCCAAAAGCGCGTTGGACTGCCGCCACTTGCAATATCACTGGATTGTCATTTGGTCTACCACCACAGCCACCGAATTTACGGCTCTGGCGACGGCGATTGCGTGCTCTTTCATTTGAGCGCTTATTTTTCCTTTTAGATAGACGATCCCGTTTCTCACTTCCACATCCAGTCTAAAGGCAGAGAGCACTCGGTCCTTTCTGAGGCTGGCTCTCACGTCGTCGTTGAGGTCCATATCGCGAAATCCCATTTAACTCCCTCCGAGGCAGCCTGTGTCATTCACAGCACCCTGTGCGATATATGAGCAAACTCCGGCGATTGGCTGCTAACTACTAATTCCACAGTACAAGCCAACGGCCCCGAGAATCATGCTCAGGGCCGTAAAAACCAGTATATTTAGCAGGTATTTTAGTTTGATTTCAAGCGGCCAGCGGCATCTCCTGATCGTCGGAGTTCTCTGGGGCCCATCTCGATGTGAGGTCCTGGGAGCTTGGCGAGATATACTCAGCAAGCTCATTTGTTGATGAATATAATCGCACCGCCGAGCCAAGCTGTGCAGTTTGCAGAAGCCGAGCGGACAATCCGGAGGCTACCACATGCACGGCCATATCGGGGCCGAGTTTTCTCAGGGCGTTGACCATCGAGGTCGCGCCATTCACCCCATTGAAGCTGAGACCTGCAATGTCCAGCACAAGCGAGGTGGTCCCTTGCTCCTGGAATCCGGCGAATACGCCCGCCATAGCTTGATCGTGCCACCCATCCAAATGGCCGCGAAGTGTCAGTCTGGGCACTCCAATAAGTTTCTCAACGGCAATAGACAGTTCCGCGCAGTCCATTCTGGTTGGTCTCCTTGCAGCAAGATTTGCCCTGCAACACATCGCCGCAGAGCGCTACATGAATATTATCGGCAAAATCAGCCTCGGGCTGGAGTGGTGAAATACGGAAGATGGGTCGGAAGGTAGTCTTCGCCCTCACCCTAACCCTCTCCCCCAGGAGAGGGGACAAACGCCCGCGCCCTAACCCTACCCCCCAGGAGAGGGGACAAAAGCCCGCGCCCTTACCCTACCCCCCAGGAGAGGGAGGCATGGGCTAAACCTCGCCACAAAATGAATGCCGATATTGCATATCCGTTGCTGAGCCGGTAGAATTGGAGTGCAATACGCTTGGAGGATATTTAGTATGTTTG
>JAAYKG010000039.1 GCA_012522555.1 Armatimonadota bacterium | reverse complement strand
GTACTGGACAACCAACTGGACGCCGGAACTCATTCCGGAAGAGGGATTTTCCTCCATGCCCTACCCCGAGATGCTCAAGGAAATGACCGGTGTCAATGTGGAATGGGTCATTACGCCGGCCAATAGCCGTAAAGAACAGTATTCCGTTCTTCTGGCCTCAGATGACCTCTGCGACTTGATGGGCCAGGCTTTTAGCTTTCATACCGGCAGTATTCCCGATGCCATAGAGGACGAATACTATGCAAACCTTTATGACTATATTGACTACATCCCCAACTACTCCTATCAGGTTGTAAAATTTGATTACGATAAGGATGTCCTTAACAAAATCTTCTACGACAAGGAAACCATTCCCTGCTTCTACGGCAGAATCTATGACCCTGTGCCCAGAATGGGCTATATGATCCGGGGCGACCTGCTGGAGCAGGTGGGTATGACTGCCGAGGGTATGGATACTTACGATGAAGTTCACGATGCTCTGCTTGCCGTTAAGAGCGCGGGCATAAGCGATTTTCCGATGGATATCACTGCGCAGGTTGAGCAGGACTACGGTATTTTTGCCGCCGGCATGGGAACATATCTTTACTGCAACGGCAGAAACATGCCGTCGCCCCGCGTAGTGGATGGTAAAGCGGTATTCACCCTCACAGGTGAGGATGACCGCAAAGCCATGCAACTGCTCTCCAGCTGGTTTGCAGACGGTCTTATCAATCCCAACTGGGCCAGCATTACCGACGGCACCATGCTTGGGGACAGACTTGGCGGGGATGACAGTGTCTACTGCTTCTGGGCGCCCTCCGCTGTTCAGGAATCCGAGAACGACAACTCCAACCCGAACGCCCGTTGGGACTTTTTGGTGCGTCCCCGCGAGAATTCCGGTGAGTATCTCAAGATAGGCACAAAGATTGACAAGTTCAGCTTCGGCAATACGGCCGTTTCCGCAAAGTGCGAGAACATCCCGCTTGCGGCAACCTGGTGCGACTGGTTCTACAGCGAGACCGGATCCTTCCACGCCAGCTACGGCCCGCAGGGTCTCTGCTGGGATTATACCGAAGACGGTGAAGTCCGCTATACCGACTTCATTTTGAACCATGAAAGCGGCACATCGGCAAGCTGGATGAGCGCCACCTACGGCATAAACGGCCTTTGCGACCACGGCATGCTCCACAACCTCCGCAGCAGCGCTTATGAAGGCGGCGAGCGTGTTATCGACATACTCCTGGGCTGGACCGAACCCTCCGGTGAAAAGGTTTATGACTGGCCTGTAAGTTGCAAGTTTACAAGCGAAGAAACAACCCAAATCACCAACCTCAGCGGCGACCTTATTACCTATATGAGCGAAACCTGGGCAGGCTTCGTTGATGGTTCCACACCTATGAGCCAGTGGGATGCTTATGTGCAAGGTTGCTATGATATCGGCCTGCAGGAAATGATGGACATCTATCAGGCCAGCTACGAAAGATATCTTGCCAGCTAAGATAAATAAATGGTATTATAGGGGCGTCTGAGCGCCCGCGGTCTTTCAGACACAGTGGTTTATTCTGAGGCCTGTCAATTAAAGGCAGGCCTCAGTCTCTATCGCTAGATTTTTCTTTTTCCGATCTATTGAAAGGTGGAACTTATGAGGACATATATTGAACCTGTAAATGAGATGCCGATTTATGCCGAATGCGATATTCTCGTTGTCGGCGGCGGCAGTGCCGGACACAGCGCGGCCCTTGCGGCTGCGCGAGCCGGTGGTAAAAATATTATCATCATGGAACGCTACGGTTACATGGGCGGTGACGTGACCGGCGGCTATGTTATCATGGTGCCGAAGCTCTCCTGGTACGACAAGGCATTTGTGCGCGGCATTCAGGAGGAATGGTTCACCCGCATGGAGAACATCCCCAACGCCGTTCTTGGCCCCGGCCTTGACGAGATAGGCTGTACCGATCCGGGTTTGGTTTCCGCTTGGCGGGCTATACACGGCAGTGTCAGCGAAAGTGAACCGCACAGACTGGTGCGCGCCGTCTATTATGAGCCCAATCAACTGAAAATCGAAATGGACAAAATGCTCTGGGAAGAGCGGGACCGCATTAAAATCCTGTACCACAGCCTGGGCACCAAGCCCATAATGGAAAACGGACAGGTAAAGGGTGTTATCTTTGAGAGCAAGGAAGGCCGTCAGGCTGTGCTGGCCAAAACGGTTATAGACGCTACCGGTGACGGTGATATCTTCCGCCAGACCGGAACGCCCTTTAAATCTCTGGCCGACAGCAATACCCGCTCCAACT
>JAAYKG010000038.1 GCA_012522555.1 Armatimonadota bacterium | reverse complement strand
GAGATTGAGGATGTCGCGGGCCTTGTAGACCTTTTGGTCGATATCTTCCGCATCCATACTCTCGCGCACCAGGGCCATTTGATCGGCATCGTCAAATATGGTGAAATTGCGGTCGATGCCGATACTGTTCCCTCTCTCACGAAGGATTCTTGCGCATGTCCCGTGAAAAGTGCCAACCCACAAGCCCTTGGCGCCCTCACCAAGCAGCCCCTCGATCCGTTCTTTCATCTCCCTGGCGGCCTTGTTCGTAAATGTGACGGCCAGGATATTATATGGAGAGATGCGCAAGTCGCGGATAAGATGCGCGATGCGATGCGTGAGCACCCGAGTCTTGCCACTGCCCGCACCGGCGAACACAAGCACAGGCCCCTCGGTATGGGTAACTGCGGCCTGCTGCTGATCGTTGAGAGTTTTTAATATATCCAATGCCACATTTCAATTATAACAGATACCGCAATCAGAGTAGAAGCGAGAGCGGGATAGTGCAAGCGTGTGGGAGCAGCATCATTGGCACGGTTTATGCACTTTTGTATGTTGAATGAAGTCGACTACCCTCCGATGAGGTTCCTTTATGCACCATATTAGAAATCTTACAGCACTGATATTCGTTTTGGTCGTGGTCTTTAGCACAGCCGCTTTCGCAGAGCCGACGGCTCAATGGGCTGTTACTTCCAGCTTCGACAAGCTGTTTCTGGTAAAGCACGCATCCGGCAGCATGACGAGTTATCAAGTGGCTGAGTTCTCCGGTTCGATGATGACGGGGGTTGGCACTTATAATGGCTATGTCTTCGTGGCCGACACTATATCCGTCTCGGGAAAATCCTCAGCGGTGCTGCGAGTCGGCAAGATAACTGATCCTGTATTGAACCCCACGATAGAGTGGATTGGCGCACCGATTACACTCGCCCAGGACGGTGAGATCCTTAAACAACCCACCTCACTGGCAGTGAGCGCTAACGGCGGGGTTTATGTGATGGGCGGGCGTTATGTCGACAACTACAACCAAACCCACTCAAATTATGCCTATATTACCAGTTCCAATGGATGGCAGAGCGCGCAGGTTTCGGTTGTCAACTTGCCATCCACATCGCTCGCGGATGTGGCTCCAAGCGGAAACGGAGCAGTATTTGCCCACAGAAATCTCCGCGAAGGATTCGTGGATCAAACATGGGTGACCACGGCAATCGGCGCGTCCTCGGGGTTTGGAAAAAATCTCGAAGATACGGGTTATCTGCCGGCGGGAATCGTCGCCGGAACTAATGGATATACGTATGTCGCGAACCGATCCACCGAAGACCAGCCTGGAGCTGGCCCTGACGATATCGGCAGCATATCGGTTATGGATAGCGCCACCCAGACAAGGATGGGCCCGGCGTTCCAACTCGACGATTTCAGGCCGACCGACATTGCCTATTTCTCGTCTGGCGAGGTTAACTATCTTGGGTTGGTTGGTGACGACGGCGGTTTGATTCAAGCGATACGAGTAACCTTGGGAGAAGACGGCATGCCGCTGATGGACAGCCTTATGTATCAGCAGTTGGATGCTTCCACCAAACATCAGTGCGCAATTTCGGAGGACGGCAAGTTTTTGTGGGTAACCAACACCCAGAGCAACACGGTTACCGCGCTGGATACGAGCAGTTGGACAGCCCAAACAGTGGGGGTATCGGGAGCCGCCGAGTTTATAAGCGCATTTATGCCGGTCGGTTCCATCGTGATAGTGCCGGAGCCGGCGTCTGTTTTGGCTTTGTTGACTGGGGTCATCAGCCTGGCCAGCCTAAAGATTGGACGACGTTCCAACCGCAAATACTCATAAAAACGGATGCTTTCTCACTTTTACCCCTCACTGCCCGGTCAACCCGGCAAAATTACTGGGTTGACGCTTGCCTGGATATAAGGCATACTACATTAGTATTATAATCTCTACGAATGCCTGAAAGCCGTGCAAACGGTGTACAGCCTCTTTGTACTTCGTTGTTTCGGCTTATGCGACTAGGCGCATGGGCATCTTGCAGACGGGGGAGGTAAAATGAGAAAGTTCTCCACGCAAGCTCTCTTATTGCTGACTGCTGTACTCCTGATTGTATTTTTGGCTACGACAGCCCACGCCAATGTAGTGTCTGTCCGTTTCTTTGCAGACGGAAAACTGGTGCAGGTCAATAGATCGGTACCAAACAACGTACCCGCTGCACAGGCAGCGATTCAGGCTCTGGTTGGTGGCCCATTTGTTGAAGAAATGGCGGTTGGGATATCTTCGCGGATTCCTGGCGGAACAAAGATCAACAAACTGAAAGTCACCGACACGAGCGCTGAGGTAGATCTTTCGTCTGAGGTCGTAAATGGTTTGGACGAGGTCGGGCTGAATGAAATCTCCGACCAGTTCCGGCTTACGCTCGGCGATTTTCCATCCATTACAGCGATCAAACTCACCTGCGGCGGTAAGGTTTTATCGTCATATCTGCCAAAAGCCCCTGATGTTGGTGAGTCTGCTGAGCCACTGGTTGCGGGCAACGCAGTCGGCCTTTCCGGCAAGAAGATCTGTGTCGGGGCTTCCCACGGCCGATTCTGGAACGGCAGCG
>JAAYKG010000233.1 GCA_012522555.1 Armatimonadota bacterium | reverse complement strand
TTGTGTCATGAGCACGGCAGGGTAATCAGCATCGAGTATGCGCCGGAAGGCGTACATATAGTAGCGGAACTGCCCCCTGATTTGGCTGCAAGGTTCACTCAATTTTGACTGTACCTCGTCCAGCGGACACTCAGTTAATAGTATAACTCTGAGTGTGGTATAAGATGGGACGACAGAAGCACAGCGATGAGTTTAAGTGCCTATTTCGGTGAATATGATCGGTCGTTTCGGTTTTAATCTGACCGATTTATCGGAGCGAAAGCGACGTTGGACTTCGTAATAATAGATCAGTTAGTCTCGCTCGTCAACTTGGCTAGTTTTATTAGCCGAAGATTTGCTTGCATGTGTTTTGTTATTATGCTAAGATAAGCATTGCGTTTTTGTTGGCTCAAGACTCGCGGCGCGAATGCTCCTCCATTTCGCTTGTATGGAACGCTGCCGTGTTCGCCGCGAGCGACAAATGTATGCGTTATGGATGGAGGTCCTTCAGATATGTCTAACGTTTGTGATGTCTGCGGCAAAGGCCCGCAGTTTGGTCAAAATATTCGTCACGTCCACTCCGGTTCCTGGGCGCTCCGCGCTCCGCGAACCAAGCGGCGTTGGCTGCCTAATCTGCAGACTGTGCGCGCATCCGTAAATGGTTCCACCAAAAAGATGCGAGTCTGCGCCAAGTGTATTAAAGCCGGTAAAATAGCCAGGGCTATCTAACGTCCATCCGCATAGCTATTCTATCAGAAGCGATCAAATGGGCGGGGCTGAAACAGTAAAACCGAGGCGAGTAGGTATGCTACCCGCCTCCATTTTATTGCTGTTATTTGCAGTCGAATCTAACTGAATTATGCCTGCTCCACTCCACTTTGAATGATCCACCGGGCAGTTGCTGCACCATGGATTTGTCCTCGGGATAGACTCCTTCCCAATCACTCTTCGGCAGTCGGATGATACTGGGAGTGTCGGAGCGGGTGTCATTGCTGATTTCTATGACATTTTTCGAAGCCCTGATCGTCAACACGGAATCGTGGAGTCGAATACGATCAATGGTAAGTTCCGGCCATCTTGTGGGCAGCTTGGGGTCGAGGCTGAAGCCGTCTGAAAGCGGAGTAAAGCCCAGAAATCCGTCGATCATAACCTGCGGCACGAGCACACTCTCGACAAACTCTCTGTCGAGGCCAAGCCCGCCTGCAGTTCCTCCACCCTGCATCGAACCTTCGCGGGAGCCGTCGTAGTAGCTGCGATACCCACCCGCTGCTTGCACTTCCTCGAACCATTTCATTATCTCGGCTAATCGCGCCGCCGCGTTATCAGGCCCCAAAACAGCGATACGCGCCATTATGTCGTGATATGAGAACCCCAACACCGCGCCACCATCTTGGACCTGTCCGCCCCACGGAATGGTTTCAGGAGCGCTCCAGCACCATTGGTAGTGGGTTATATTTCGCTTAGTGGTAGCTCTGGGGGCAAATCGCCAATGGTATATGTCTGCGCCTGTGGAGGTGTCTCCATCCACAATACGCTTGCCATCCAGCCACTCGTATATGCTGCGGGCGTTCTGTGTAGATGCCAAACCGTAGTAGATCGACTCCGTGTTGATAAAGGTCAGCCCGTAGTCGTGGATCTTGCCATCCATATCGACGCTTGGAATAAATCTGCCCGTATTCGGGTTCCAGAACAGCTTGTTTGCGACCGCTTTAACCTCAGCCGCATGCTTTACGAGCATATCAGGGTCGAATGCGGATTCGCTTATAGGGATGTTCCAGGCGGGGTTCTCCTTGATGCTGCGTTCGATCCTGGCAAGACAATTCAACGCTTCGTAGTAGAGCAGCGTAGCATAGAAATCTTTAGCTCCAAACGGAATCAAATCCCAATAGTTATCCCCTGCCCCATGCCCGAAAAGCAGGTGCTTTTTGCCTTCCTCATCATATTTGATGCCGCTGCGGCCATCGTGGCCAACCCACGTGTTGTAAATATACTTCCTATCCAGAGTGTCGAATTCTTTCATGGTAAACCGCATGGCGGCACGCATGCGGTTGATATTGCTGCGCAGGAAATTGATATC
Source organism: Armatimonadota bacterium (assembly GCA_012522555.1). Lineage (GTDB taxonomy): Bacteria > Armatimonadota > UBA5829 > UBA5829 > UBA5829 > DTKD01. The sequence continues at coordinate 2,216 of JAAYKG010000233.1, read as the reverse complement.
TCGGGTCCATTCGAAGTATTTGGTGCATCCCCGAATAAAGCACTGGCCGTTGATGTCGTGGCGGGTATCGTAGTGTGTAAAAAACGCCTGTATGTTTACTTTGGCGTCAGGATTTGCATTGCGAAAACCAATGCGCATGCGAGATATTTCTCCATCCCATTTTGGGTGTTTATACATCGGGATGGGAGCATAAACAATGTTCTCCGTTTCGATGGGATCGAAATAGAAGCGGCGATCCGGGCTGAATCTGGGGCTTTCCTCGGTCGTCCACTCGATGTACGGCTGTGCATTACCCAAACCGGATGCTTTCCATCGCAGTTGCAGGAACGGCGAATTCAGCGTGTTTATTTTACGCGAAGGAGCGGTCAGAGTGGCGTTGGGGTTGGTGAGGGTGATATTCCAACCGACCTCGTCAATTCCGATGTCATCCGCGCCGGATATCCGCCAATCGTCCTGCTTGGCCAGCGCACCCGTACGCCAAGGCGCGCCGACGGTATCCTTAAACGAGAAATGCCAGCCTGCCCCACCCTGACCCTGTCCCCAAAACGGAAACGGCCAGCCCTGCGGGTGAGTGATTGAGGCATGCTGATGAACGGACACATAGCCGTCCCTGTCGATGAGACGATTGCTTAAAGCTCTGTTCCACGATTCTCTCCTGTTCTGGGAAAAACCCGTGGAATCCAACGCAGGCCAAAGGCTCGGGGAGACCATCCATTGATCCCACAAAGTCGCTTGTGGGCCGTTGCGTTCGTTGTGCAGCCAATACATCTCCCGCAAGCCCCGCATTTGGGCTTCCTGACCGGGAACTGTAAAAGTGGGGAAGTCTGATGGTATGGTCATTTCCTCCGCTCCTCCGCATACACTCGCAGCCAACAGCAGTGATATCAAAGTGATTGATTTGCGCAATTATACATCTCCATAGTTTTATATTGTTAGCTTCGGCTCATCCGCAGACGGTTCCTCCTGCGGCATGTTATACTATCATAGAGGTGAAGTATGGCGAGGGCTGTTCTTATGATTGTGATGCTTTCCAGTGTCTGCTGTGCGCTTGTGGCAGACGCGACGCAGATTACCACGATGAGAATTGCAGGAGAAAGTCTCGTTCTGGCGGGCCGCCTGCCCGGTAATCTTATGTTTGCCGATGTTGTGCCTGGCAGTATAGCGATCAGAAGCACCTATGAATTGGGCGACGATACCATTGTCTATGAGCAGGGCCGGGATTATGTGGTTAACTACACTCTCGGCACAATCGCTCGATCCCCAGCCTCCCGTATGCCGGATTTCGCCAAGAACATGTTGTATGGGCAGAACAACTTCGACCACAGCAAATTTCCTGGGTTCTCAAATCATCCATTCTTCGTGTGGGTGGATTATGAAACACGCGCCGGGAAGAACCTTGCGGTAAAATCCAACCAGTCCGCGCTCCTCAGCAAAACGCGCAAGAAATTGGAGGCGGGCGGCCCATTTAAGCTGATCGCATTCGGCGACAGTATATCCACGGGCTGTGAAACCAGTAGAGAAGGCCTCCGATTTCAGAACCTGTATGCTCAGGCGCTTATGAAAATATTTCCTAAAGCTCAAATTTCGGTCGAAATGGGAGCGACAGGCGGGGACACTACGCTGAATGGGCTTGAAAGGATTGAAGAAAAGGTGCTATCTCGCAGCCCAGATTTAGTGCTGGTGGCATTCGGCATGAACGACCATAACGTGCCTCCTTTTGGCGTTGGGCTGGATAAGTTTGAAGAGAACCTAGGGCATATCATAAACCTGATTCGCACACGCACAGGGGCTGAGATTATTTTGCTGTCAACGCTCCCTCCAAATCCGGATTGGGCTTTCGGCTCGCATCAAATGGACAAATACGCCGCTGCCACAAAGCGGGTTGCCGAAAAAAAACGAGTCGCGTATGCTGATGTATTCTCCGTATGGTCTGGTGCGCTTGTTCGAAAAGACCCACAGAGCCTGCTCGGTAATAATATCAACCACCCGAATGATTTTGGGCACTGGCTGTATCTGCAGGCCCTTAAAGCCGTGGAGTTCTAATATAGAGTACGGAACCCGCTTTCGCCCTCAACCAATTCCGGTTTTCTGAGGCTGTCCCATAAGCATAATCGAGGCGGCTTCTTCATTATGAACGACAAGTGGGGGATGATCGATTCTCGCGATTGTTTCGAAAACTTCTTTCTACGCCGCCATCTTCGCGAGATTGTGCGCAA
>JAAYKG010000232.1 GCA_012522555.1 Armatimonadota bacterium | reverse complement strand
TTGCGCACAATCTCGCGAAGATGGCGGCGTAGAAAGAAGTTTTCGAAACAATCGCGAGAATCGATCATCCCCCACTTGTCGTTCATAATGAAGAAGCCGCCTCGATTATGCTTATGGGACAGCCTCGACACGTGACCTAACCCTCTGCCCCTTTGACGCAGGCACGATCTACTCCCTCTCCATTGAGGGAGAGGGCGGGGGTGAGGGGGTGAGCCAGGCAAAACGAACCGGCTGCGGTTGCCTTCGCTGGTTTTTGTGCGTAAACTACCATATCTCGCATTTGGGCTGTTCCCTATATGCGTCGGTTCCTGTATAATAAAAATAGAATGCGAACCATCAGAGTAGGCAGCAGAGGCAGCGCGCTTGCGCTTCGCCAGACGCAGACAATAGTCGAACAAATCAAGGCGCTAAATCCGGGATTGGAGTGCTCAATCCAGACCATCAAGACCACAGGGGACAAAATACTGGATAAACCCCTGGCCAAGATTGGCGATAAGGGCCTGTTTGTGAAGGAGATCGAGGCTGCCCTTCTTACCGGAAAGATCGATCTTGCCGTGCACAGCGCAAAAGATTTGCCCTCTGAAATGGATGATCGTCTATACATAGCCGCATACCCCGAGCGCGCATGCCCGGCGGATGCTCTGATATCGAAGCACGGCGCTCTAAACAAACTCCCTACCGGTGCAGTGGTCGGCACCAGCAGTTTAAGGCGTCGCTCACAACTTCTTGCCGCACGACCCGATATCAAAATGGCCGATCTTCGAGGTAACCTGGATACTCGCCTGAGAAAGCTTGATGAAGGGCAATATGATGCAATTATCCTCGCTTGCGCCGGACTCACAAGGCTCGGCCTCGATTCGCGGATTACCCAAGTTCTGGATTATGACATTTGCCTGCCTGCGGCCGGCCAGGGAGCGTTGGCTATTCAATGTAGGACCGACGACCCGGCCTGTGAAATTGCCTGCAAACTGGATTCGTCTGATACTCGCTGCTGCGTCACAGCAGAGCGAGCCTTGCTTGCGCGATTAGGCGGCGGCTGCCAGGTTCCAATAGCCGCTCTTGCCGAAGTGGTGAGTGCAAAGCTGGTGTTGGATGCGCTCGTGGCGGATATCGATGGTAAGAGTATAATACGTAAACGCGAGACCGGCGATACGGCGAATCCCGAAAAACTCGGCGACCAGTTGGGCAAAGCATTGCTTGATTCGCCAGCGGGCGAATTGCTGAGAATCGCCCGATATTCCCCTGGCCCAGGAGATATAGGAGCTGCTTAGTTGTGATTATTGATGTTGATGTCCTGGCTTTGGGTACGGGTATAGCAGGGCTTAGCTTTGCCTTGCGGACATCCGAATTTAGCCGAGTCGCACTTATCACCAAGAAAAGTGATACCGAATCCAACACGAACTATGCCCAGGGTGGAATCGCGGCGGTCTTCGACGAACACGATTCGTTTGAGTCACACATCAGGGACACGCATATCGCTGGCGCGTTTTTGTGCCGTAACGATTCGGTCGAGATACTTGTGACGGAGGGGCCTGACAGGGTGCGCGAACTGGTTGAATTCGGGGCGCGTTTCACCCACTCGAAGGATTCCGATAATGCGCTGCAGCTTCATCTCGGCCGAGAGGGCGGCCACTCTGCCAGAAGAATAGTCCACTCCGCCGACCTCACCGGTCGGGAGATCGAGCGTGCGCTGGTGGCCAGGGTGAAAAGCAATCCAAACATTCGTATCTTTGAACACGACCACGCAATTGATCTGATCACCGAACAAATTGGCGATACCGTAGTATGTCGCGGCGCGCACGTGCTCGATTCAGAGACCGGGGATGTAATGAGTATTCGGGCCAAAGTGGTCATGCTGGCTACGGGCGGCTCCAGCAGAGTATACCTGCACACAACAAACCCGGAAATCGCGACGGGGGACGGAGTTGCGATGGCTTTCAGAGCCGGAGCCAAGATCGCCAATATGGAGTTTATCCAGTTCCATCCGACCACCCTCGACCATCCGAATGCTCACTCTTTTTTGATCTCAGAAGCTGTGCGCGGAGAGGGCGGAATTCTGCGACTGGCTAACGGTGAGACGTTTATGGAGCGTTACCACGAAATGGGCTGCCTTGCTCCCAGAGACGTAGTGGCGCGTGCGATTGACGCGGAGCTTAAGAAAAGCGGGGAAGAGCGAGTTTATCTGGACGTGACTCATCTTGGGGTGGATACCATCAAGGCGCATTTTCCTAATATATATGAAAAATGCCTATCAGTCGGGCTGGATATAGCCAAAGACTGGATACCTATTGTGCCCGCCGCGCACTACTCTTGTGGAGGGGTTCTTACAGACACCGACGGCCGGGTTTCTATATCGGGGTTGTATGCGTGCGGGGAAGTCGCTTGCACAGGGGTTCACGGGGCTAACCGTTTGGCAAGCAACTAGCTTTTGGAAGCTCTGGTGTTTGCTCGGAGATCTGTGATCGATGTCGAGGAGCGGATTGATAATATCGAATATTCGGAGGTCGAGGAGTATCCGATCGAGCGCCATGTCAAACCGGTTTCCGCAGAACTAGTAGCCAAACTCACTGAGCAACTGCGAATGACTATGTGGAAATATGTCGGCATTGTGCGCACAAACGAGCGCCTCGAAAAGGCTCGTGTGCTCGTCACGGGTATTAAACAACAGGCCGAGGAGCTTTTCGCGGAAGGCAAGCTCTCCCCTGCCCTGCTCGAATTGCGAAATATGGCGCTTACTTCCGAGATAATAATACTTTCGGCCCAGTCTCGAAAAGAGAGCCGGGGATTAAACTACAACCTGGACTATCCGAACATGGATGACGCCTGCTGCAAACACGACACCGTAGTTATCAAAAATGCGGCCGGAGAGCCGGAGGTCGTAAGCAGCGATGGTTGAGAAAAAACAAGGGAAAGTGTATTTGGTCGGGGCTGGGCCGGGGGATCCAAAGCTGATAACGGTTCGGGGAATTGAACTGATCGCGCAAGCTGATGTAATCGTCAATGATCGACTTGCGAATCCGATCCTTTTGAAGGCTGCGAGACCTGATGCGGAGATCGTATATGTCGGAAAGGCCTCCCGCGATCACACCCTTCCGCAAGGAGAAATTATAAAGGTCATCATCGAGCGTGCTCTTGAGGGCCAAATGGTCGTTCGCTTAAAAGGTGGGGACCCGTTTGTTTTCGGACGAGGGGGCGAAGAGGCCCAGGCTCTTGCGGAGGCGGGTATCGACTTTGAAGTTGTGCCCGGGATCACCTCCGCAATTGCTGCGCCGGCGTATGCCGGAATCCCCGTAACCCACCGATCTCTATCGGCGTCGCTGGGCATCATCACTGGCCACGAGGCTGCCGGCAAACCTGACAGCGACATCAAATGGGACAAAATCTCCACCGGCTTGGATACGCTGGTGTTTTTGATGGGGATTGAACACCTTGATGAGATCGTGCAAGCGTTGGTGAAAAATGGTCGTGCTGAGGATACCCCTGTAGCCCTCGTGCGATGGGGAACTCATCCAATTCAACAAACAGTAGTTGGTACGTTAGCCAACATCGTTGAAGTGGCCGAGCAAAACGGCATCACACCTCCTGCGGTAACTATCGTCGGCGATGTGGTGCGGATGCGCGAGGCGATCTCGTGGTTCGAGAACCGCCCATTGTTCGGCAAGCGAATTATCGTCACTCGAGCTGAGAGTTCCGGGGATTCTTTAAGTGTGCAACTTATGAATTTGGGCGCGCAGGTTGATGAGTATCCCGTCATCAAATTTATCGATCCGCCGGATTTTGTCGTGGTGGACTCGGCTATCGCAGAGCTGAATACGTTTGATTGGATAGTCTTTACGAGCGCAAACGGCGTTGAGTGGTTTGTGAGGCGATTATTTGACAGAGGGCACGATGTCAGGTCGCTGACCAATATCAAAATAGCAGCTATAGGACCTAAAACTGCTGAGTCCGTTCGTAAAATGCGGCTGAAAGTCGATTATGTGCCGACGAAATATGTCGCGGAGTCTGTGATCGAAGAGTTTCCTGAGAATATCTCGGCCAGGAAGATTCTGATCCCCAGGGCATCGGAAGCGCGAGAAGAACTGCCGAGCGGGCTTCGGGGATTGGGAGCGGAGGTAGTGGTAGCCCCCGTATATCAGACCATCACCGATCAATCGAGCGCCGAGCCTCTGCGAGAGCGATTGCAGGCACGAGATGTGGACATCGTGACATTTACGAGCGCATCTACTGTAAATAGCTTTTTCGAACTCGCTGATGATGTTGATACCTCGCAAATGACTGCAGCGTGTATCGGGCCGATCACCGCCGCATCCGCCGGCTCAAGAGGTTTTATCAACATCATTTCGGCGTCTGAATATACTATCGAAGGCCTTGTCGATAGCTTGATTGGGCACTACTCCGGAAATGGAAAGTCTTTATGATTAGCATAACCAAACTCTACTGTGATCGCTCGACCTGGGGCGATACTCTACGCTACGCGACTCCATTTGAACAACGCAAACCGATTGTAGTTTGGAACTCGACCCGGCGTTGCAATCTCAAGTGCGTTCATTGCTATTCGCAATCTTGTAACGAAGACTACGAAGGCGAACTGACCAATGAGCAGGCAAAAGCAATGATCCGAGATCTTGCGGCATTCAAAGCGCCGGTTCTGCTTTTCTCGGGCGGCGAACCGTTGATGCGGCAAGATATGTATGAGCTTGGCGCATACGCCAAAGAACAAGGGATGAGGCCAGTCATCTCGACTAACGGCACATTGATAACGAAATCAGCCGCATCGAAAATTAAAGAGACGGGGTTTGGTTATGTCGGGATCAGCCTCGATGGCGTCGGGGAGACCAACGACAGATTCAGGGGAGTGAAAGGCGCATTTGATGCGGCTTTGAAAGGCTTTGAAAACTGCTTGAGCATTGGACAGAAGGTTGGCATTCGTTTGACGCTGACCAAGGATAATATTCATGACCTGCCCGCCATCTTCGACCTGATCGAGGAGATGGAAATTCCACGCGCCTGCTTCTATCATCTTGTCTACACGGGAAGAGGCGCCGAGATTGTGAACGACGACCTAACCGCCGAGCAGACCCGAGAAGCATACGAACTGATCTTGGATCGCTCGATGGATTTTCATCGCAGAGGGCTTGAGAAAGATATATTGATGGTTGATAACCACTGCGACGGCGTCTATCTTTATATGCGCTTGCTTAAAGAAGACCCACAAAGGGCCAAAGCTGTCTATAAACTGCTGGAAATGAATGGCGGAAACGCCTCCGGAGTGGCTATTGGCTGTGTGGATAATCTGGGTAACGTACACGCTGATCAGTTTTGGCAATCGCATACGTTTGGTAACGTAAAAGACCGGCCATTTTCCGAGATGTGGACAGACTTATCGGATCCAATTATGGCGGGGTTGAAGAATCGCAAGCCGCTGCTTAAGGGTCGGTGCGCCCAGACAAACTGCAAGTGGATCGATATATGCAATGGCAACTTCCGTGCTCGAGCGGTGGCAGTCTATGATGATCCGTGGATGCAAGACCCGGCATGTTATCTTACTGACGAAGAAATCAGGCGAGAGTAGTTCGATCGGTCGAGGTTTCTATATTCCGCCATCCCCCGCGCTTAACACACAGGCTTAGATAATCGCACCAAGGGCATTGATCCGGCTTCCACTGTGGCTCGATCACGGAGTCTTCGTCGACTTGCGCGATCTCAGCAGCCAGAAGCCGAATCATGACTTCGAGTTCGCTTAGCTCTTCGGCTGTGTGCTCGGCGGTTGCTTTCTTCCCTGATCGCAAGGCATAGATTGTGATAGTCACCCTCTTGTTGGGGAAGAGCCGACGCGCCAGCAGAGAATAAACGCCCATCGCAGTGTCCGCACGGACTTCGTCTTCAGTTACATCGATCCTGCCGCTCTTGTAGTCGATGATCTCGATATGACCATCGGTGTGTTCATCGATTCTGTCAATTCGCCCCATCAGCACGAATTCGCCCATATCAACCCTGAGCTGTTTTTCCGTAAAGATCGTTTTGGCGCCCTCGACGACGTGATCTGAGTGGTATTGGTCGAGAAACTGCTGGGCGGCCGCGAGGTGTTCCGCTTCTTCCTGTTTGGAGGAATACCCGGCCGATGTCCACATAGACTGCATCGTCCGGATCAGTTCATCGGCGCTTTGAGTCTCCGCCCCACCCTGTTTGTGAAACTCGTCCAGCGCCCTATGCAGCGTGGCGCCGAATGTATGAAACGATTTAGGTTTATAGAAGAACTTCCCTATGCGGTCGACATAAGTGAATTTGAACGCCAGCCGACACGACAGGTAGGTGTTGATTTTTGTGGGGCTTAACGTTAGTTTTCGTGGTTTTCGGCTCTCTTTGTCGCGCATGAGTCTTCCCATAGCTGTCCATTCCCATCGTTTGCGCTATTCGCGACAATATTTTACCATAGTGCAGGAAGGATATAGTCCAGCGAATATATAAACCAGCAAAGACTGTTGAATATTCAGCAAGCATTGGCGGGAGGAATGGTTTGATAGACCTGTCTGTGATAGCAGCGCGGCTAGATGCCGACGAAAAGCTCAAGCTCACATATCGGTTGCCCATCAGCTCAGGAGACGGATCGGTAGCCTATGAAACAAGAACCGCAAGATTACTGGATATTTCCACTGAATGCGGGTTGTTGTATGTGCGTCACAACGACGAGGTAATCTGGGTCAAAGCCGAAGAAGCAGTGGAGATTCTACCTGATACGGATGCGTAAACTTTAATGTGTAGTCCTCCTTCGAGCCACGCCGGTTTTAGTCCCCGATAGTTTTTATAATCAGCCTTTTGTCGCGGCGGCCGTCGAACTCCACATATAAAACGGTTTGCCAAGGCCCGAAGTCAAACTGACCCTGCGTGATCGGCAGAATCACTTGATGATGGGTTAAAATGTTTTTGAGGTGAGCGTGGCCATTATCCTCCCCGGTATGATGATGCCGATAATCAGGTCCCTCAGGCGCCAATTCCTCCAGCATCTGCATTGCATCCTGCCATATCCCCGGCTCATTATCGTTCACCCAGACTGCCGCCGTAATATGCATAGCCGAAACGAGCATCATCCCCTCGGTAATCCCGCTTTCGGCTAAAGCCGATTCACATTCGCGCGTGATATTGATGATCTCGCGACTCTTAGTAGTATGAATTTTCAGATATTTAGTGTGGGATTTCATAAGCAGCCCTCCTCGATTGATAGAAAGATTATTCTATATGTAAGCCTGGCGAGCGTCAACCCAAAAAAGGACGCGAACTCTCCGCGTCCTGTGCAGTTCGTTATTTTATTCGATCTATGGGGTTGGCAGAGTGCCGGGCGGCAGATTACCCGGTTGTTGCGCCGGGGCAGGTGTAGGCACCGGCGGCAGTTCGGGCAGCGCTGACGGAGATGCTTGCGACGGTTGTGTTGAATCTTGTTCGGCTGACGGCTCCGGCTGCGGTTTCGGAGAGATAAACGGGAAGTCCCCCAACTCCTCGTGCCTTCGCTCCACTTTCTTTTGAGCAAGCACTTTGGGCTGCCGATACGCTTTGAACGTGCTGCTCCATTCCGACAAAGTGTATTCGCCCTCAGACATGGCCTGCGGCATCACACACTCATATACTTTGCCGTCATAATCAGCATATTTGAAGTGCAAAAACACCAGACCATTTATATCTTTGACAGCCTTTGGCGTGGATTCCAGCGTCAGTTGATCAAAAGCAACCTTGTCGGTAATAGCCGGCCCTGATGCGGAAGTATGAGCGGTCGGCGATCCGGTTGCAACAGGCATCCCACTGTCCGCGCCTTTATTGCCGCATCCCCCGACTACCATCATTAGCATAACTACAATGGCCAACACGGCCATAAACCAACATCGCCCGTGATATCGCAAGGTTTGCACCATTCATCCTCCGCTGTAATTCTGTTTGCCGTTCAGCACGGTGTTGATTTGATTATACTCTGCTTATGACTTAGGCACAACCATTACCGCAGTCAAGAACCATGCAAACAAAGGCCGACCGCCTGTAGACCAGCGGTCGGCTGAGCATGTTCTACGTGTATGCGACTGTCAGAAGCTTTCAGAACCGATAACCCAGACTTATCGACGCTAACCCATCCTCTCCCGGATGCTGGCCGCCAATGAATTTGGCCACAGCGAAGACATTGTTTGTGATGTCGATGCCTATTCCGCCAGTCCAGGCGAAACTTGCGCCATCATCCAGCCGCATTTCCGGGATATCATCTGTCGCTACTTGTATACCCAGACCGAGATTAACAAACACTCGATACTGACCGACTAAGCCTGATCTTTTATAATTTAACAATATCGGTATCAGGCTGATCTTTTCGCCGTCGTTGCGTTTGATGCCGATCCAATCAGCCGACAAGCCAAGCGCCGCCATGTCGCCGCCGGTGGGATCCAAAGGCCCATACCACGCGACCCCGAGTATCGGGCTTGTAGTATTATCCGTGTTCCCTGTGACTGAAAAAGCGGCTCCGGCAGTAATGTTATATCCCAGCCCCATATCCTCAGGGCTTGGCATGCCATCATACGCGTGGCTGACGCCGACAATGAGAATCAGTAGAAACGTGACCAACCCTCCGGTTTTCCACAATGTGTGCATACGAACCCCCTGTCTTACATATTCCCAAGCCAGCATATCCAACATACCGATATGTATAAGCGGCCAAACGCAACTAAAGATATTTCTGCAAAAGATGCTGGTTGACTGCTTGTGAGAGTAACTGTACAATCACACGTATGAGGGACAAAGAGCCTAAAAGCGTGCTGGCCGCGCTGCGGTCGTGTCGTTTTTTTGAGAATATCGATGAAGAGACGCTGATGATGATACGTCCGACAGCTCGTCGTATATATCAGCCAAAAAACAGCGTTATTTTCGAAGAGGGAGACGTCTGTCGCGGCCTCTATATCGTCGAAAAAGGCGTGGTAAAGATTTATAAAGAGTCGCCGGATGCTAAGGAGCATGTACTTCATTTGGCGGTAGATGGAGACCCTTTCGGAGAGGCGGCGCTCTTCCACGGAACCGGCTACCCTGCCTCGGCTGCGGCTGTGCAAGCAACGGATATTATACTGCTTGCCAAAGACGAATTTATGCGGCTATTAATGGAGCATCCAAAGGTAAGCCTGCGGCTGATGGCGTCTATGGCGACGTGGGCGCACAGGTTGGTGTCGAGCATCGAATCGCTGACGTTAAAAGATGCGGGAGCCAGATTCGCCGCTTTTTTACTGTCCAGGACAACTTCGGAAGATACACACGATGGGGTAGTTGTAGAATTAGGTATGCCCAAGCAGACTCTGGCATCTCATTTGGGTATGACCGGAGAGACGCTTTCGCGGCTGCTTGCTAAATTTGAAGCTGAGGGGCTGATAACTTCGCGCGGCAAGCGAATTGCATTAAGATCTGTCGAAGATTTGCGCGAATTATCCGAATTCGGCGCCGTGTAGTCGGGCACAATACAATAATTGACTTCGATGGGAGATGATAGATAATGTTCGATCCGAGAATGAAAAAGCTGGCGGATTTGTTGGTGAGCTATTCCACTAAGGTGCAGCCCGGTGAGCGAGTGTTGATAGAGGCATACGATGTGCCGGACGAGATGGTTACGTTATTGATCAATCGAGTTGCCGAAGCTGGGGGATTGCCGTTTGCCCAGACCTACAGCCAAAAGGTGCTTCGAGCGCTTTATATGAACGCGACAGAGGAGCAATCGAAGATTTATGGCACGCGAGACCTGGAGTTTATGAAAGAGATGCAGGCATATATCGGCATTCGAGGCGGGTTTAATATCAACGAGACATCCGATGTGCCCGACGATAGACGCCAGATATATCAACAGCACTGGCAAAAACCGGTGTTGGATCAACGGGTGGACAAGTCTAAATGGGTGGTGTTGCGGTGGCCCGGCTCGTCGATGGCTCAGCTTGCGGGGATGAGCACAGAACAGTTTGAAGATTTCTATTTCAAAGTCTGCACACTGGACTACGCCAAAATGGCAGAGGCCGAAAAACCGCTCAAAGAGAGGATGGAGCGATCAGACCGAGTGCGAATCGTCGGCCCGTCAGATACCAATCTGGAATTTTCCATTAAGGGAATCCCGGCCATTCAGTGCGACGGGGACCGCAATATACCCGATGGGGAGGTCTTTACCGCCCCGGTTCGAGACAGCGTAAATGGAGTCATTCACTTCAACGCCGGCACTGTTTATCAGGGCAAATCTTTTGACGATGTGCGGTTGGTATTTGAAAATGGCAAAATCATCGACGCGACAAGCTCGGATACGAAATCTCTCAACGAGATTCTGGATACCGACGAAGGGGCACGCTACATCGGCGAGTTCAGCCTGGGGTTTAACCCGCATATTCACAAGGTGCTTCGGGACATTTTGTTCGACGAAAAGATCGCCGGCTCGCTGCACTTTACCCCTGGGCGTGCCTATGAGGAAGCTGACAATGGTAACAGATCAAAGATCCACTGGGACCTTGTTCTGATTCAGACCCCTGAGTTCGGAGGTGGGGAGATATATTTTGACGACGAATTGATCCGAAAAGATGGACGGTTCGTGCCGGATTATTTGCAGGGATTGAACCCTGAGAATCTCGTCTGAGATAAAATATAGAATTGGTTTCGTTGGTCTGATATAACTTGCGCACAAAGAAATAGTGTGTTGTTAAAGCTGCGATTTTTTACTATTACGCCCTCACCCTAACCCTCTCCCCCAGGAGAGGGTATTGGGGATGTGCCCTCTACCCCTGGAGAAGGTATTGGGGATGTGCCCGCTCCCCCAGGAGAGGGTATTGGGGATGTAGCCTCTCCCCTGAGGTGGGGAGTGGTGGAGGTTTCCTTTCCTTTGGGTGAGGGGGCGCTTTGTTTTACTGCATAATTCCCGGCTTGTCTGCGCTGCATTCTTGTTTTGAGGTTGAGCTATTGGTATAATGGGCGCAGCAAGGCAAATATTACACTAATTTTGAACGAGGAGATGGCCGATATGTGCGTTAACAAAAAAACCACTAGCCGCACTCTGTTTGTAAGTCTAGTAGCCTTTCTGATGACTCTTTTGATTTGCGCCTCGACGTTGGCGGCGGCAAAAGACTGGGAAACCCTTTATAAGCAGGGAAAAATTGACGAGGCGATAACGTCGGTCCGTGCTGCTGTTGACGAGAAACCGAGTGACCCTGCGGCCAGGCGTTGGCTTGGATTTCTTTTACTGCAAAAACAAGACTACTCCGGCGCTTTGGCACAACTCCAAGAAGCACGGGCTTTGAAGTCCAACAGCGACGAATTGCACCTCAACCTTGGAATGGCGTATATTGGGCTTAACCAAAGCGAAAAAGCCATACCCGAGCTTCAGCAGGCACTCACACTGCGCAAAAATTGGCAGCCTGCTCATTATAATCTGGGCATTGCGTATTTTAACACCAATCAATTTGACAAGTCTATCGAAGAGTATCGCAAAGCCGAGGCAGCCGGTGCACCTGATGCGGCTCTGCAGAACAATCTGGGACTTGCTCTGCAGAAGAAAAACAGAAAAACCGAGGCGTTAAGCAAGATTCGTAAAGCTGTTGAGCTTGACCCCAAAAATACCGAATATGCCTACAATCTCGGCTTTTTACTGCGGTCTACAGGGGATACCAACGGCGCTACGAAAGCTTTTGAGGATGCGGTTGCTAAGGATGCTAAAAACGCCGATGCACATTTGGCGCTTGCTGAGATACAGGCGGCTTCTGGGAATAACGATAAAGCTCTGGAGCATTATCTCGCGGCGGGTGCGGCCCGGCCCGATGATTTTGCGGCACGTTACAACACTGCGGTGCTGTATTCAAGGATAGGCAGCTTTGGGAAAGCCGTGCCTGAATTCCAAGCGGCAATCAAAATCAAACCGGAGGATGCCGAGGCTATCGCCGGGCTTGGCTGGGCGCAGTTTAAGTCGGGTAAGCCTGCGGATGGAATCGCGAATCTGGAGTTGGCCACTCAGAAGAGAAGCAATTTACTGCCCGCGTGGCTGAATTTAGCCACTGCCTGTATGATCGAAGGCAAGAACGCCGAGTCAATCAAAGCGTGGGATGCCGCGCTTAAGCTGGACACCAAACAATTCGCAGCAGCGGTTAATCTGGGGAACTTGCTATATCAGAACGAAGACTATGCCAGGGCTGCCTCTGCTTTCGAGACCGCCATCAATATCAATCCCAGATCATCCGATGCCTTTCTTGGGTTGGGGCTGGCGTATTCTATGCTCGAGAGGGTCGATGATGCAATTGCTCAATACAACAAAGCCATTGGTCTGAACCCAAAATCAGTGGCTGCATACAACAACCTTGGCGTCGAATTGGAAAAGAAGAACCAGCTCGAGCAAGCAAAAGAACAGTATAAAAAGGCTCTGGAGATAGAGCCTGGAAATGCTGATGCCAAACGTAATCTAGCGCGTTTTGAGAGATAAAAGCGCCGCGAGAACGATCTCTGCGAAAGGATCTATGCTATGCATCTGCGAGGGATCAGGTGAAAACCGTCGGGCTTGCGCCGAACCCGCTCAAGACGGATGCTGTTGGCCTGGTCAAGCGGTTTGTAGTTTGGCTTGAAGAACGTCACGTGACGCCTGTTACGATCCCGGAGGTAGCTGCAACTATCGGCCGACCGGATATTTCAGTTGATGACGATGTAATTGCCCGGTCGGATTTGCTGGTCGTTCTAGGCGGAGATGGGACGATGCTGCGCTGGAGCAGACTCGCCGCCCCACATAGCACGCCTATGTTGGGCGTCAACTTCGGTCACTATGGTTTTATAACAGAGATTGAGCCGGATGTGATGGAGGAGTCGCTTTCAAAGGTTCTGTCGGGAGACTATCACATAAGTGAGCGCGTCGTATTGTGCGCGTCTGTGGTGCGTAAAGACAAGCCGATTGCAACATACTATGCGTTAAATGACGTAGTTGTCTCCAAAGGCCCATTCGCCAGGATGGCCTCCTTGCGGACCTACGTCAATGAGCGATTTATTGTAACCTATGCGGCGGATGGTATTATCATATCCAGCCCGACCGGCAGCACCGCATATTCGTTATCGGCGGGCGGGCCGGTGGTTCACCAGGATGTCAGCGTGTTGATTGTCACTCCGGTTTGCCCGCACACTTTGAATGTGCGGTCGATGGTCGTGCCTGATACGGAGAAGATTCAAATAATCGGGGAATGCTCCCAAAGCGAATCCGAGCTGATGCTGACTCTTGATGGTCAATTGGGGGAGCGGTTGGGCTGCGAAGATGTGGTTGAGGTCGGCAAGGCGGAATTCGCGGCCAAGCTGATTCAATTCAATCCGCACAGCTTTTACGATAAACTCCAGACGCGAATGCGCTGGGGGGAACGCTACAACACCTGATTTGCACTTTGGGCGGCTGCGCCTGGGAGTACGTTCGTTGCTCGTCGAACTACATATTCGAGATTTCGCCTTAATCGACGAACTTACTATTGAGTTTGTTGACGGGTTCAGCGTGCTCACGGGGGAAACCGGCGCAGGCAAATCCATAATAGTGGATTCACTTGGCGCTGCACTAGGAGAACGCATGAGCGTGGATATGATCCGCACCGGCGCTCAGAAATGTATTGTGGAAGCCGTTTTCGATATATCAAACAGTCCGGCTGCGGGGAATGCGGCGGCGCAACATGGATTCGATGCCGAGGATGACGTAATTATCCTCAGCCGGGAAATATCTCGCAGCGGCCGCTCCCAAGCCCGAATAAATGGCCGCCCGGCGACCACATCCACCCTGAAGGAAATCAGCTCTCGATTGGTTGATGTGCACGGTCAACATGAGCACCAATCCCTTCTGCAGGTTCCGATTCACATTGATATACTGGATGCCTCGATAGGAGAGAGAGCGTATAGTCTGCGTCAGCAGGCCAGCGATCTTTTTTGTGAACTTCAAGCTCTAATAAAAGAACGCAACACACTGAAAGCTGATGAGCGAGATCGCGCACGGCTTGTCGATCTATACACCTTTCAGCAAACAGAAATACAATCTGCTGGGTTGGTAGACGGTGAGACGGGGTCTTTATCCGATGAAAGAAACAGGCTCGCCAACGCTGAGAGACTATGTGCGTCTGCGGCAGAGTTGCACGATGCGCTCGCAGGCTCTGAAACTTCAGTTATCGACCGACTCAGCGAAGCTACGGGGATTGCGAATAGAATAGCCGAGCTTGATCCGTCTATGGAGAGCTTGACCGAGACGCTAAACGCAGCGCTTATAAACGCCCAGGATAGCGCGGTGACAATTCGTGATTATATCGAGCAAGTGGAGGCGAACCCCGAACGATTGGAGCAGGTTGAGGAGCGATTGGAGCTTATCAACGGGCTGAAGCGCAAATATGGTGACGAGATTGCGGACATATTGCGTTACGCCGAGGAAGTGGCTGAAAAGTTGGATAAACTCACCAACTCCGAAGAGCGATCTTCCGAACTGGCTGGCCGCATTACGGATTTGGAAGCTCGGCTGCGGGTTGTTTGCGAAGACCTGACAAAGATTCGTAAAGCGGCGTCAAAAGATTTCGAGAAGAAAATCGAGTCGGAGTTGAAAGAACTGGCGATGGAGAAGACCCGGTTTGAGGTTTCCATCCAACCCGGCGAGCCTGGCCCGAACGGAGCGGACGCAATCGAGTTTCTCATATCTCCGAATCCCGGAGAACCTGTCAAAGCGTTGGCAAAAATAGCCTCCGGGGGCGAGATGTCCAGGATAATGCTCGCGCTGAAGACGGTGGTCAGTCGACCGGAAGTGCCTACGTTGATCTTTGACGAAATCGATTCGGGGATCGGCGGACGGACGGCGCAGATACTCGGAGATAAGCTGGCATCGTTGGCTGGTCGGTGTCAGATAATATGCGTCACTCACCTGCCGCAGGTCGCAGGCAAAGCTCGTTCACATTTCAGTATATCGAAATCGGTGCGCGATAACCGCACATTAGTACAGTTGAAAGCGCTTACCCAAGAAGATCGCATAGCTGAATTGGCCCGGATGCTTGGGGCCGCTGATACTTCGGGCGCAGCAGTTCAGCACGCGAAGGAGATTCTGTCACTTGCAAGTTCAGGGAACAATTAGACTGGACAAAAGAACAAAAAACCTCGCCAAAAGACTCAAGCCCGGCGAGATTGCGCTCATAGATCATCCGGACATTGATTCTACGGCTGCCCGTATGCTGGTTGAGGCAAAAGTGGCGGCGGTAGTGAACGCCGGTGAATCCTGCTCCGGGCGATACCCAAACCTCGGCCCCAAAGTGCTGCTTGACGCAGGGATTCCTGTGATAGATGACGCGGGAGAACACCTTTTCAAAGGCATAAAAGAAGGGGAGCAAATAATCCTGCGCGGCCGTGACGTCTGCCGGGGCGAGGATGTGCTCGCGGAAGGGCAACTGCTTGACCAGGAAATCGTCGCCCACCAGTTAGAAGAGGCTAAACGGAATCTCGGCTCAGAACTGCAACATTTTGCCGAAAACACGCTTACCTATGTCACCAAGGAGAAATCTCTTCTTTTGGACCCCGCTATTTTGCCGAGCGTTGCGACGCCTATAAACGGCAGACATGCATTGGTGGTTGTCCGTGGAGAGAGCTATAAAGAGGACCTTGCGATTATACGCAGCTATATTCGAGACGTCCGCCCTGTGCTGATCGGAGTCGATGGCGGCGCGGATGCACTGATCGAGATCGGGCTTCGGCCAGATATTATTATTGGGGATATGGACAGCGTATCTGATAAGACACTGCGATGCGGAGCTGAGTTGATTGTACACGCCTATTCCACTGGAGAGTCTCCCGGGCTTAAGCGTATTGAGGAGTTGGGTCTATCCGCCAAGATATGCTCAGTGCCCGGCACCAGCGAGGATATTGCTCTGCTGC
>JAAYKG010000037.1 GCA_012522555.1 Armatimonadota bacterium | reverse complement strand
TGTTAGGGTTAGGCTCCTGCGTCCCCTCTCCTGGGGGAGAGGGTTAGGGTGAGGGCGAAACCAAACTTCCACACCTCGCCCGGTTTAGCAAGCCGACCCCCTCACCCCCGCCCTCTCCCTCAAGAGAGAGGGAGTAAATCGTTCCTCCGTCGTGGGGGAGAGGGTTTCGGGCACATGTCTCCTGTCGCGTGGAAGAGAGAAAGTAACTGGTATCGCGCAAACCTGATTGTTCAGAAGGATAAACCACCCCTGGATAAAGAAGTCTCTATAGACAGCGTTTATACGGCGCTGTAGTATTGCAGATAAGGGATTCCATCTATGTCATTGAAGAAGACTCTGCGCCGAGCGATCGTCGCAACATTAATCGTTATTTGTGTCACCGGAGGAATTATGACCACTGTATCTTGTGACCCCGCTTTCAGACCGCCGGCTGTGCCGCTCGTCACTTGCGATCCGTACTTCAGCATTTGGTCCACATCAGATAAATTGACAGATAGTTTCACCAAACACTGGACCGGAGTCAACCAAACTCTGGCCGGAATGCTGCGAATCGACGGCACTACTTATCGGTTTATGGCCCCTGGCTCAGAAGCGCAAGCGATGAAGCAGATCAGCTTGCGAGTGCTGCCGACACGCTCGATTTACGAGTTCAACGGCGGCGGAGTCAAGCTCGTGGTAACCTTTATGACCCCGCTGCTGCTTGATGATCTTGATATAATGTCGAGGCCGGTTAGTTATATAGAGTACGACGTAGCATCGGCTGACGGAAAAGAACACGACGTAACAATATATTTCGAAGCTACCGGCGAGCTTGTCGTCGATCGAGCAAATCAAAAGATCGAGTGGGGTCGGTACATTCGCGGAGGCGAGGAAAACTTGCAAATCCTGCGACTCGGAAGCTATGAGCAGGATATATTATCTCGCTCCGGCGATGACCTGCGCATTGATTGGGGGCATCTCTACGTCGTGTTTCCGAACTCGCCCGATAACCGAGGAATGCTGAACTCATCGAACGTCTCACGAGAGTTATTTGCAAAAGAAGGCGTCCTGTTGGACTCCGACGACCTGAACATGCCAAAGGCCGCCGGTGATGGTTGGAACGCGGCTGCATGCACTCTTGGATTAGGGAAAGTCGGCACGAAGAGCGTGAAGCGACTTATTACGCTCGCCTACGACGATGTATATTCCATCGAATATTTCAATCGTAAAATGCGGCCATATTGGCGCCGCGCGGGATGGGGTGCGCAGGATTTGATTTCGGCAGCCGTGCGGGATTATCCTGAGTTGAAGAAGCGCTGCGAGGCGTTCGATGAAGAACTTATGCGTGATGCGACAAAGTGCGGCGGTGATCGCTATGCTCAGATACTCGCGTTGGCATATCGCCACGCCATAGCAGCTTGTAAACTGGTCGCGGATGTCGACGGCACGCCGCTGTTCTTTTCTAAAGAGAACTTTTCTAACGGCTGTATAGCTACGGTCGATATTGCCTACCCCGCATCGCCAATATATATGCTGTTGTGCCCACAACTCCTAAAGGCGATGCTTGAGCCGGTTTTGCAGTATTCATCCTCTCCGATGTGGCCGCACGATTTCGCCCCGCACGACTTGGGAACATATCCGCTGGCAAACGGGCAGGTCTATGGTGGCGACGCAGCACAACTACAAAATCAGATGCCGGTTGAGGAATCCGGCAATATGCTGATAATGCTCGCAGTCTTGTCGCGGCTTGATGGCAACGCGGACTACGCCAAAAGATATTGGAACACAATTTCCGCATGGGCAAAGTATCTGAGGGATAAGGGACTTGACCCAGAGAATCAACTGTGCACCGACGACTTCGCCGGACACCTTGCGCACAATACGAATTTGTCTCTGAAGGCGATCGTGGCGTTGGCGTGTTATGCCGACATGGCTGGGATACTTGGAGACAAGCAGGTCGCGGCTGAGTATCGCAAGCTCGCCGAATCAATGGCGGCTAAGTGGAAAGAAATGGCCGCTGATGGGGATCACTATCGGCTGGCGTTCGATCAACCCGGCACCTGGAGCATGAAATATAACCTTGTGTGGGATAAGCTCCTCGACCTCAAGCTCTTCGATCCGGATATCGCTGCCGCAGAGCTTGCTTATTACGCGAAAGTGACCAATCCGTATGGCATCCCGCTTGATAATCGAAAACCCTACACAAAACCTGAATGGCAGATATTCGTAGGCACGCTATCCGATTCCAATGAGCGATTCGAGCAAATCATCGATCCGATCTACAAATATATGAATGAGACGCCCAGCAGGGTTCCATTCACGGACTGGTATTGGACCACTGATGCAAAACAAGTCAACGGCATGCAAGCCCGGCCGGTTGTGGGAGGGCTGTTTGCGAAGATGCTGGCCGATCCTGTTGTGTGGAAGAAGTGGAGCAAGAGGGGCGGGAAATAGAGCTTGGCACAAAATATCATACTAGCCAGCGCGTCTCCGCGCAGGCGAGAGCTTCTTTCACTGATTATTGATGATTTTCGCGTTCTTGTAAGTGAGTTCGATGAATCGAGCCTGCCTGCGGATCTCGCACCAGAGGATCACGTGGTGCGGGCCGCTTGCTCGAAAGCCCGGCAGATTTCCTGGCAAAATCGTGATTCGCTTGTGATAGGCGCGGATACAATTGTAGTGGTTGATGACGAGATTCTGGGTAAACCCGTGGATGAAACCGATGCCGCTCGGATGCTTCGATTGCTCAGCGGGCGTTCTCACGAAGTATATTCGGGGATATGTATTATATCGGAGGAAATGGAGCGCCAAGCGGCTGAGCGCACTGAAGTCGTCTTTCGGGATCTCTCAGATGAAATGATATTAAGATATATCGCGACCGGTGAGCCGAAAGACAAGGCCGGGGCCTATGGAATTCAGGGCAAAGGAGCCGTTTTGGTGAAATGTATATCGGGGTGCTACTCCAATGTGGTCGGGCTGCCGCTATACAAGCTGAGTGTGTTGCTAAAAGATTCAGGAATCGAGCCATTATGTTGAAAAAACGCGATTGGTGTTTGTGTACCGTCGTTGCCCTTTTACTCGCGGCGGCAAGTGCAGCATCTGCCCAGGTAAAAGTTCGCACGATTGATTATGAGGGCTGGAGCGATTGTTATGAGCTGACAAATCCGCTGGCTCGGCTTGTAATCGTGCCGCAAATCGGCGGACGGATAATGGAGTATTCGATCGGCGGGAAGAACGTTATGTGGCTCAATGAAGGGGAGCTTGGCAAAACCAGCGGAGATGATATAGGCAAAAAATGGCGCAACTACGGCGGCTACAAAGCCTGGAACGCGCCAGAATCGAAATGGCAGGAGCCATATATTGATTACTTCTATGATTCGATGCCGGCCAAGGTCGAGGTTCTGACGAACGGCAGTGGGGTCAGGGTTACGACGTCTCCCCTCCTCCATCGCGGTTTGCAATTTGTGAGGGATATAATATTGTCCGATAGCACCTCGCGTGTTCGTCTTGTTGAACGAATGAAAAACGTTTCCGATGTTGAAATTGAATGGAGTATCTGGGACGTTACGCAGGTTAAGGTGCCGTGCTGGATTGTATTTCCAGTAAACCCCGACAGCGTTTTCGGGCGTGGATGGCACGTACTGCACCCGAAAGGTGGAGAGATCAAGCAAGTGCGGGTATTTAACGACATCGGCATTATGCGCTATGACAACCGTGTCGAGAACTGGGAGACCGATGCGAGAGGCGGTTGGATGGCATATCTCAACAATGATCTAGCCTACACCAAACGCTGGGCTGTGCGATTGGTCGATGTGACCTACCCCGATGGAGGCTGCGATTCGGCGTTTTATTCGTGCAAGACTGATTATGCGGGCGGTTATTCGGAGATGGAGGTGTTAGGGCCGCTTGTTAAACTAAAACCAGGAGAAGAAACAGAGTTGGTCGAAGATTGGTTTTTGTCGGAACTGGAAGAAAGCGCGGATGATGTGCCTGCTGTGATGGCGCGAATGAGGTCGCTCCAGGATCGGGGCATGCTGCCGAGAGGGGTGCAATTCAAGTGAATTTCGTGTCTAGTTTGCGCTTAGTTGTGGCCGGGTTATTGGCTTTAGCTGTTTTGGGATGCGGCAGGCCCGCGTCTGATTCGACTAAAATGATCGTGGTTGCAAGCATTGCTCCTTTAGTGGACTTCGCGCGGCAGGTCGGCGGAGATAACGTGGAAGTTACGCTTCTAGTGCCTCCGGGTTCGAACCCGCATACCTACCAAATCCAGCCCAACCAGATGAGTGCGCTCAGCAAGGCTTCTGTGTTGGTGCTTAACGGCATCGGATTGGAGTTTTGGGCGGATAAAGTAATTGATGCTGCGCATAATCCAAAGCTCATTGTGGTGCAAACCGCTGATGGTCTGCGTGTTGTCGACGAAGACGACGGGGACGAACATGGTCTACGTGTTGTTGACGAAGACGACGAGGACGAACATGGCAATCCGCATGTCTGGTTAGACCCTGTCGATGCGATTCATCAGGTGGAAGCTATCAGAGACGCGTTTATAAAAGCCGATCCTACCCACGCCGCAGACTATCGCAAAAACGCCAGGACTTTTATCGAACAACTACGGGGACTCGATTCCGAAATACGCGAGAAAGTCGCAGGATTCAAATATAAGAGCTTTGTGACGTTCCACCCAACCTGGACATATTTTGCGAAGCGGTATGGATTGATCCAAGCCGCAGAGATCGAACCAAGCCCAGGCAAAGAACCGACCCCCCGCGACATCGCCGAAGCAATAAAAATCGCTCGCATGGTGGGTGCAAAGGCGATATTTACTGAACCTCAAATGTCGCCGAAGGCGGCTCAAGTGGTAGCCGAAGAGGTTGGCGCAAAAGTGCTGACTTTAGATCCGTTTGGGAGTCCGCCCGGTTATGATTATATCGCCATGATGCGTGAGAACCTGAGAAAGATGGCCGAGGCTTTGAAGTGATCGACAGCGCGGAAACCCTTATAGAGATTAAGGATGTCACCATCCTGCGCCACGGATTGACGGTGTTAGATTCTGTATCGTTGACGGTGAGCAGGGGTGAATTCACGGCTATCGTTGGCCCGAACGGCTCGGGGAAAAGCACGCTCGTTCGCGCTATGCTGGGTTTGATTAAGCCTGATCGCGGTAAGATTCGTGTCTTTGGAGTTCCGGTAGACCAACTTCACGAGCAAAGGTCCAAAATCGGATATGTGCCGCAGATATTCGACATTGACATCAATTTTCCTGTAAGCGTATTTGAAATTGTCTTGATGGGACGATATGGCAGGATTGGGGTTGGTCGCAGGACCAGGCAGGATGATCGTGACGCTGCGATGGCGGCGCTGGAGAAAGTAGGTATCGGCGACTTGAAAGATCGTTCCCTTGCACGTCTATCAGGCGGCCAGCGGCAAAGGGTGTTTATCGCGAGAGCTTTGGCCAATCGGCCGGAGCTGCTTGTGCTCGACGAGCCGACGACCGGAGTAGACGTCACCGCGACGGGAAATCTATACTCTTTGCTGCGCACACTCAAAAAAGAAGGTGTTACGATCGTTTTGGTTTCTCACGACATAGGGGTAGTGGCGTCCTATATCGACACTATCGCTTGCCTGAACGTGTCACTGGTAGCTCATTGTAAACCGGATGAGGAAGTCTGTTCGAACGCTTTGTGCGAAATGTATGGCTCGCATGCGGCATTCTTTCACCATTCGGATACCCCTCATATCGTTGTGGAGGATCACCCGGATGCTTGAGAGCTTTGCCTTTGCTTATATGCAAAGAGCCACGGTCGCCGGAGTGCTGGTGGGAGCTTTGTGCGCCATAATCGGCGTTTATGTAGTCCTCAAGGGCCTGGCTTTCATAGGCGCGGGCATTGCGCACGCGTCGTTTGGAGGGGTGGCGATTGGAGTGTGGCTGGGAATCAACCCCATTTGGAGCGCGATTGTGTTCTGCATACTCACGGCGTGGGGGATCGGGATAACCTCGCGCTCTAGTCACGTAAAAGAGGACACCGCAGTCGGGGTGTTTTTTGCTTCGACGATGGCTTTAGGGATTCTGTTGATAGGACTGAAACAGGGCTATCAGGTGGATTTGTTCAGCTATTTGTTCGGCAGTATCCTTGCGGTGACTATTCAGGATGTATGGACGACCGTTGTGATTACCGCCGTGGTGCTGGCTACCGTGCTGATCCTCTACAAAGATCTGATGTTCATAACATTTGATTCTGAAATGGCGGAAGTTACGGGCGTGCCGGCTGGGCGATTATATTTTTTGTTAATAACAATGATGGCGTTGACGGTCGTAATGTCGATCAAAGTCGTCGGAATCGTGCTCGTGAGCGCGTTGATTGTCACCCCAGCCGCGGCGGCATATCAACTCACTGAAAAGTTCCGCAATATGATGATAATAGCTGTCGCGTTCGGAATCGGCTCCTGCGTGGTTGGGCTGATATTATCGGATATTTTAGGCATAGCATCCGGCGCGACTATCGTACTTCTGTCGACAGCGATATTCTTCCTATGTGCCGCCATATCTCCCAGGCGCAGGCGCACAAAAGAGTTGTAGCAGCCTACCTTTCGACGAACCCACCGATCAGCGCAGCTCGAAACGCCTTCACTACAATGGGATCGAACTGTGTCCCGGCGCAGGCTTCCAACTCAGAAAGCGCTGAATCCTGATCCATAGCATCTCGCCAGGGCACATCGGATGTGAGGATGTCGAACGCCTCAGCGACGCTGATAATTCTCGCGCCAAGCGGTATATCCTCGGCACTAAGCCCATCGGGATAGCCTCTTCCGTCATAACGCTCGTGGTGGTGTTTGATCAGAGGTGCAGCGCCTTGCAAACCGTCGACTTTTTCGAGAATACGTATGGCAATAGTCGAGTGTCGCTTCATGACTGCAAATTCGTCGTCGGTCAATTTGCCGAGTTTGTTGAGGATTCTTCGGGAGATCGCCACTTTGCCGATGTCATGCAAACTGGCTGCATACTTCAAATCAATCTGGTCGTGCGATGAGAGATTCAAAGCTTTTCCGACAGCCACGCAATAGCGCGTCACTCGGCGGCTGTGGCCTTCGGCTGTCTTATCACGCTGGCCGGCTGCTGCAACAAGCGCCTCAACCGTCTGTTCAAACATAGTGTGTAGACCGCTGCGGTCAGTTCGCTCTACGTCCATGTAACCCTCCCGGCTCTATCCCGGCAAGCTCCGGGCACGGCCGATAATGTCTCCCAATTCATTGGGGTGAACCGTGCGCATATCCAGGAGGTATGTGTCTTTCGTGATCCTTCCGAAGATCGAGGGGTCCCACTCCCGGAAACGCCTACCCAAATCTTCGGCAGATAGTATCTGACTCTTCAGAGCAACAGCGCGGCTTTCGATATTCTGTCCGGGTAAAGATCCCCCACCAGTCTCTGAGGTAGTTTGAACCACCATCGCACTCAGGCCCTCTACTCGCAGAGCGTTGATTCTGCGGGCCAGTTTCGCAGCCTGTGCTGCAACATCATCGAGCGGGCGGGCGATAGCGGCAAGAACGGGTATATCGTTCACAGGATCGCCCTCACGATATACATGCAGCGTCGCTTCCAATGCAGCCAAAGTGAGCTTATCCACTCGCAGCGCCCGAGCCAGAGGATTGGACATGCATTGCTGAATATAATCCGCTTTTCCAACTAGTATCCCGGCTTGAGAGGCGCCTAATAGCTTGTCGCCGCTAAACGTAACTATGTCTGCGCCGGATTGGACACTCTCTTGTACCGTAGGCTCATGATCCAGGCCATATTGTTCCAGATTGATCAGAGCGCCACTGCCCAGATCGTCAACAATCGGCACGGAAAGTTCGCGTGACAGTTTGACCAGTTCATCAAGTGCGGCCTCTTCCGAAAAGCCTGTAATCTTGAAGTTGCTGGGATGACACCGCAGAATCAAACCAGGCTCGGCGCATTTTGCCGCACACTCGTAGTCGCTTATGCGTGTGCGATTTGTCGTGCCGACCTCGACCAGTCTGGCTCCTGCTCGCGCGATAATATCGGGCAGCCTGAATGATCCGCCGATTTCGACTAACTGGCCGCGGGATATGATAACATCGCTATTTTGTGCGAGTGTGTTGATAGCCAGCAAAACGGCGGCGGCGTTGTTGTTGACGACCATAGCGCTCTCGGCTCCGGTGATGTCCGTGAGAAGCTGGACTATATGTTCCTGCCGGGAACCTCGTTTACCGGACGGTTTGTCAATTTCGAGAGTGGAGTGGCCGCTTGCGACTGCCTCGACGGCTTTTCTCGCGGCCTTGGACAGCGCTGCTCGTCCCAGGCCGGTGTGAATAATAATTCCCGTTCCGTTAATCGCTTTCGTATGCGATAACTTGGAGCTTTCGGCGAGTATGCGTGACGCCGCCTCAAATATGCTATCA
>JAAYKG010000231.1 GCA_012522555.1 Armatimonadota bacterium | reverse complement strand
GCTCACAGAGAAGAAATCTTCAACCTCATACACAATGAGAGCGATAAGGCGCAGGCCGTAAACCCATTGGAACGAATAATGGATATTCAATCCGAACCTGACGCGACTGTTATCACTACAACCAATGAGAAACTCGCCCAGCGCATCGGACGCGCGCTATTTAAGGCGTATTCCGGCAAAGTGGAGTATCAATTCGGCGAAGACACAAAAGCCGCACGAGTCAACTGGCACAGAGACGACTGAGCAAACGTTGACAATCTCATACAAAAAGAAAGGGATGTGCTTTGGATCTAGTGGACATACTCAAAAAAACGTTCGACTTCGGTCTGGGGGCCGCGGCGCTCAGTGTCGAGAAACTTAAATGTTTCGCGGACGAGATGGTGTCGCGCGGTGAAATGACGTCGGAGGACGCCAGAAAGTTCGTCGATGATGTTTCAGCGAAAGCCGACGAGCAAAAACGCTCGCTCAACGAATGGATATCGGAGCAAATATCGAAGATGCTTCAACAAGCAGGCGCTGCAGAGGCCGCGCACGTCGATCGGCTTGAGGCCAGAATTGCCTCACTGGAGAGGCGTGTGGCTGAGTTGAGCGCGGATGTGATCACCCGGCATCCGACCGATGAAAATAAAATAGGCGGTTAATAGTTCGGTGTTAGGTAAGAGCCGCAGACATCTCCGCAGATATCGCGAGATTGCAGGTGTGCTCGCGCGTCACGGCTGGGGTTGGATGCTTAGCAAACTCGGCCTGCGTGAACATCTCGGCCGCCACTCCGATCTCGCCCCAAGTGAACATGGGCCTGCGCATATCCGCGAAATGCTCGAGGAACTCGGCCCGACATTTGTGAAACTCGGGCAGATACTGTCCACCCGACCTGATATTATCCCGCAGCCATTCATCTGTGAGCTGGAAAAACTGCAAGACAATGCTCCCACAGTGCCGATAAACGAAGTGCTTTCTGTAATTGAATCCGAATTCGGCAGGCGCGTTGAAGATGTATATCTGGACTTCACCGTAGAGCCGGCAGCTGCAGCGTCCCTTGCACAAGTCCATCGCGCGATTCTGCCAGATGGCACAGCGGTAATAGTTAAGATTCAACGCCCCGGGATCGATGAACTGGTGCAAACTGATATAGAAATCCTAAGCAAAAGGGCGATATTTCTTGAGGATCACTGGGATCGCGCCAAAATGTATGGGGTGTCGGATTTGGTTGACGAGTTCGCGCTGACCATCCGCGAGGAGTTGGATTTCACAAGAGAAGGCCGCAACACTGACTTGCTTCGAGAGCAGTTGGAAGCAGAGCAAGCCATTAAGCTGCCCATGATATACTGGGATCTTACCACCAGAAGAGTGCTCACTCTTGAGGAAATCTATGGCGACAAGATCACGGACTACATCGAAAGATCGGAGCCTCAAGCGCAGCGCACATATCTTGCCGACAGCCTTGCCGCTGCATTTTTGAAACAGATATTCGTGGACGGATTCTTTCACGCAGATCCCCACCCGGGGAACATATTGGTTACCCCTGAAGAACAAATTGGGCTGCTTGATTGCGGGATGGTTGGCAGGCTCGATACCGAGAACCGCGCCGGTTCAACTCGTATACTCATGGCCTTTGAGCAGCAAGATACGCACGTAATGGCTGATGAGATTATGAACCTGGGCATATCACTCGGAGAAGTGGATGTTCGACGATTTACACGCGACTTGGGGAAAGTTGTGAGAAGCTACTATGATATGCCTTCCCGGTCGGTTCACATGGGTCAATTGCTGACTCGGGTGCTGAATGTTTCTGTAGAGCATCGCATCAGACTGCCGGCCAGCTACGCAGTTTTGGCAAAGGTATTGACCAACATCGACGGAATTTGCACCCAACTGGACCCTGATTTCAACTTTACCGCGGCGGCGCGCAGTTATGTTGGGCGAGCTGTGCGCAGCGAACTGCGTTCGGATAATCTGATCAATGAATTCTTTC
>JAAYKG010000036.1 GCA_012522555.1 Armatimonadota bacterium | reverse complement strand
CCGCTAACAAGCATGCCTAAATCAAGGGATAAGTGTGTCTGCGCGGCCCACGCATGGGCTTAATTCGTCGAATTTGGCGGGGTTTACCGCTGCATCGCCGCCTCATAGGCCGTTGGCTATAGGCGGCACCAAAATGCCGTCCGCCAGGCGCTCAAAATAGCGTCTAACGCAACGGCCTCGAAATGGAATTGACTTGGGCCAGTTCTTGGGATATACTGAAAATGACAAAAAAGGAGGTGGTGACTAACATGATAGACAGTCAACGAGGTGACCGCGCGGGCTAAACGTTTTAGCTTGCGGTCGATTCGACCGCCTTGGTCATGAATGTGAAGCCCTCTCGCGGAAGCCTCAACTATCCGTGAGGGTAGGAACCGAGAACCGCCATCAGAATTGGATGGCGGTTCTTTTATTTTTGCAGATCATCAACATTTCTTGCGTTATTTTCAGATTTTTGTGGCATAACATTCGTGCCTTGCATCACGGAACTTGCGTGGCGCGTCCTGCGTCTAACGATGAAAGGAAAAGCGGGGCGTGCAGGGTTGCAGGCTGTTGTGAGGTTTGACAGGGCACGCCAATGTTGGTAAATATCACCAAGTATTGGGATCGATGTTCTGTCAAGCACTGACCCAGCGAGCGAGTCGCGGTCGGTGCTTGATTTATTTGATAGCGGGGTGGAGATAAGCCCGCTCAGGCCAAAAGGGGTGATATCCGATGCAAGCTGAGAAGGAAGTGATCCTTACCGCACAAGGATTGAAAAAGATCGAGGACGAACTAGACCAACTCCGAACGGTCAGCCGCAGACGGGTGGCCGATCGAATAAGAGACTCTAAGTCATACGGAGAGTTGACCGACAACTCTGAATTTGAGGATGCAAAAAACGAGCAGGCATTTGTCGAAGGTCGAATCAACGAGCTGAAACAGATATTAGCGGCGGCCAGGGTGGTCGAATGGGAAGATATTTTGACCGACCAGGTCAGCATTGGTTCGATAGTCGAGGTTAAGGACCTCGAGAGTGGAGACAAATGGGAATGGACTATCGTCGGCACATTCGAGGCTGATCCCGCTCAGGATAGAATATCCAATGAATCCCCGGTAGGCGAGGCTCTCATGGGTAAAAAAGTCGGCGATGTAGCCGCAGTCGCTGTGCCTGCGGGCAAAGCCAAATACGAGATAGTGGGTATTCGAGCATAATCCTGTCTGGTTTAGGTGGTCTCTAATCCGAGTAGTTGGAGGAATATTGGCGCATTTGCGAGAATAAGACCCTGCATGGCCTGCCCTGCGGGGCCTTTTCTATTTTTATTGGAGCGACTAAGTGGAAGAACGCGTTTTATCGGAAGACGAACTTATTAAAACCAGACTTGAAAAGCTGGAGGAAATGAACAGCCTCGGCTGCGACCCGTTCGCTGCCGAGAAATATGAAAGATACGCCACCATCAAAAAACCAGGAGCCGACCAGGAGATCGAACCGCTGGCGGCTAGTGTCATATCCGCATTTGAGGCCGCGGAGCCGCCTGAAGGCGCCGATGAGGCAGCAGTGCAGATCAACGTCAGCCTGGCGGGTCGATTGGTATCTTTTCGAGCTATGGGTAAGGCCAGCTTTGCCCACATCGAGGACCGCTCAGGAAGAATTCAGCTCTATCTTAAACGAGACGACCTCGGCGAGGACTATAAACTCGCCAAATTGCTCGATTTAGGAGATTTTATCGGCGTGGAGGGGTTTGTTTTTAGAACCCGCACCGGAGAGGTGTCTGTGCATGTGAAAAAGCTCAGCGTGCTGGCCAAGTCGATCCGGCCGATCCCGTTTGGCAAGGAAAAAGGCGACCAGCATTGGTATGGCTTACAGGATATCGAACAGCGTTATCGACAACGGCATCTTGATCTGATCACAAGTTCTGAAAGTCGACGGGTTTTCGAGCTGCGCAGCCGTGTTGTTCGATCGGTGCGCGAGTTTTATGATAGCAGAGGATATCTCGAAGTCGAGACACCAGTGTTGCAATCGGTGGCGGGTGGGGCGGCGGCGAGGCCCTTCAACACCTATCATAACGCCCTCGAACACGAGTTCCATTTGCGAATATCCCTGGAACTGTATCTCAAGCGATTGGTGGTTGGTGGTTTCGAGCGTGTGTATGAGATCGGTCGGGTTTTCCGCAATGAAGGGCTTTCGACGCGGCATAATCCGGAATTCACCCTGCTTGAGAGCTACGAAGCATATTCTAATCTCGAAGATGTGATGGCGCTGGTCGAAGATCTCTTCGAACACATTTGTCAGACCATCTATCAAAGGACCGATTTCGACTACCTCGGCACGAACATCGACCTCAAAAAGCCCTGGAGGCGGCTGCCTATGCTGGAGGGTATCGAGCAATACGCCGGGGTCAAACCCAGTGCATTTGACAGCCTCGAAAGTGCGCTGGCTGCGATGGAAAGCCTCGGGTTGGATACGGAAAACGAGCAGATGGTTGGTGGGATCATCGAGAAAATCCACGAACGATTTGTGCAGCCCAACCTCATCCAGCCGACGTTCATCACCGACTTCCCAATCGAGACCTCGCCTTTGGCAAAGAAGCGGCCGGATAATCCAAAACTCACCCGCCGGTTTGAAGTCTATTTGGCCAAGTTGGAATGTGGCAACGCCTTCAGCGAGATCAACGACCCGATTGACCAGAGGGAGCGCTTTGAGCAGCAGGGTCTGATGCGCGCTTCGGGGGATGAGGAAGCTCACCCGATGGATGAGGACTTCATCCGCGCGCTGGAATACGGCATGCCCCCCACAGGCGGCCTCGGGATCGGAATCGATCGCCTCGTGATGATCTTCGCAGGGCAGGATAATGTGCGAGATATCATTTTATTCCCGCAGATGAAACCCGAAGGCAAATAGTATTGTTTTAATTAGATGGGGCGTATTTCGCCCCATCTAATACGCAAAAAAAAGCCGGAGGAAACCCTCCGGCCAAAATACTGCTGTATAGGTGCTTAGCTTCTTTTCCTCAGTGCAAATCCACCAAGCCCAACGATACCGCTCAGCAGAGCGAGCATGCTTCCCGGCTCGGGGATGGTCGGATATGTGCACAGACCGAACTGCACCTTGTTCGTGGTGTTATCGGTATAGACCTTGAACCACGCTTCAGCGCCTGGTGCAACCGGATCTGACAGGAAGTACAGATCCATTGTGCCCCCAGCCGGATTATCGTTGATAACCCAGCTCAGGCCGCTCTGGCTGCTCGTCGGGTCGCAGTTGATTTGTCCCTGCATACCGTCGACAAAATATGTGCCGGAGATGTCGGAGCCGTTGACTGACGTGATCTTGAAATGGAAGTCAGTCCAATAGTCCGAGGTATCGTTGTAAACGGTCAGCTTGGCCCAACCTTTGTAAGGCTCATCATCATTGTGTACAAAAACTTGCTGGTCCAAGCTCGAGAACGTAGTCGTCCAATCTTCCTCGTGCGCCAACAGTCTTCCGGCACCGAGAGCAAGCAGGAGGCATACTACAGCAATCAATAATACCGATCTCTTCATATTCTCCCGTCTCCTTCGATTCTTTGGGATAGGGTGAATCCCTTTATTTCCGGCGAGCTATAGACAAAACTCCACCTTAGTTACCAATACACCGGAGTGTAGCACAAGTGCGCCGGCTAGTCAACCCGGTAATATTACCTGAAATCCGGCTAAATTCTCTCCAATGCGACTATCCCAAGCGTGTCCAAACAATTTGCCATTGTCTGCCGGAAAACATCAACCAGCGAGAGCCGATAGCTTCGCAGCTTGGGATCCTTAATTTTGATGAACGGAACCTGCCTGTCGACGTCCGGATCGGGGGTCTCATAATAATCCGTGAACACCGTGGCCAACTCAAAGGCGTAATGAGCGAGCGGCGCAGGGGAAAGCTCTTTTCCGGCTTTTTTCAAGATTGCAGGATACTCGGCGATCTTTTTGACCAATTCCTGCTCGGGAATTGTAACCCTGTCGGGCGCGGCGAACCGCTTCGGCGCCGCAGCAGCTGTGCCATCCGGATACGCTTTGGCCAAAATGCTGCAAGCTCGGGCGTGCGCATATTGACAATATACACCCGTATCCCCCGTCGTTCTAAGCGCTTCGTCGAAATCGAATACAATCATTTTGCCGGTTGTAATTCGGGACATGAAATATCGAACAGCCGCAGCGGCGAGCACGTCCGCGTTTTGCTGGGTTGCCACTTTTTCAGCCAATCGCCCAACCATAGCGTCCAGCAAATCATCCGCCTTTACTCCGACGCCTTTTCTTCCGGACATCGCCTGTGTTCCCGGCTCCTCGGCGTCCACGTCCACTCCAAGCTCAGCAGCCGCCGCATTGGACAGCACAACAACTTCATAGTCCAGGTGAATCGAGTTCCTGGCTTCCTTGGTGTAGCCCAGCTTGCGCAGGCAATCGTATACTACCTGCTGCAGATAGCTCTGCCGAACGTCTATGACGTTGATGACTCTCTGCGCCCTTCCAAAACGTTCGCAGGACTCACCTTCATTGGAGGTAGTCCAAAGCTGCCGGCCGTTATCCTGCATTCCCCACGGATTATACAAAAAATCCTGGCCGAGCACGCCGAACTTCCACATCTGATACGCGATATCCTTGCCAGTGTAGACCACGATCCCGTTTGAGCGCACCAGCACTTTGTCCTCGCTTCGCACTCCGTCTTCGGTCTGATGGACACCTCGGCCCATCTTTACCACCCAACAGCCTGCGTTTGGGCCTTGTGTCTCGAAAACGATCCCCCCGGCAGCTTTGAGCGACTCAAAAGCCGTCTTCCAGAACCCACGCAAGAAAATATCGGATTCCCAATTCAGAAGATCATAGTAGACATTCAGCCGGGATACTGTCGCAAGGTGCGCGTGAACTATTTTTGCAGCAACTTCTTTTGCGAACTCGGCCACCGGGTTATCCTGCGCCTCGATCAGATGCATAACCTCGGCCCGCCTGGCTTTGAGCGATTCGTCGGCATCGAAAGCCTGCGTCACGCGAGAATAGATATCCCAACACCAATAGTCGAAGCTGATTTTGTCAGAATTATTCTCATATTTAGCCCAGATTGCGCTAAAATCGTCGGATTTACCATCGTATGTGGGCGCATCCATATACAACATAGCCACAACCACATCCGCCACCTGCACCCCGGTGTCGTCGATGTAGTCGCAGGCCTGTACATCATAATTGAGCTTGCGCAGTGTCCGCACCACTGTGTCGCCGATAATTGCGTTTCGCAGATGGCCGATGTGCATCGCTTTGTTGGGGTTCACATTTGTGTGTTCCACGAGGACTCTTCTATTGCGGCCGACGGTGGATGTTCCAAACTCCGCGCCCTGCTTGCGAACTCGATCGACAACGGACTTAATATAGCGAGGCTGATCTATTTTGAAGTTGAGATAGCCCGGCGGGGTTATGTTAATTTCGGTAATATACTGCAGTTTAACGCCTCGAAGCTTATTGGCTACCTCCTCGGCGATCAATATCGGCGCTCTTTTTTGCACCTTTGCCTGCGAAAGGCATATAGCCGTCGAAAAATCCCCGAACTCTCTTTTCGGCGGCACATTAAACGGCACATCATCGACCGATAATATCTTCTTAATCGCTTTCGCGGCGTCTTCTTGAATCAAAACTTGATCCCCTCCGGTTATATTTGCATTCGCGCCTATTATATCAGAGTCACCAGGCGGCAGTCATGCCCAACCAAACAGGGCAAAAATGCAGTATATATACTCAAATGCATTATTAAATTACGGCATAAGAACTGTGTGCCTGAAGCGTTTTCCGGTCATTTTGCCAGGGAAGCAAGATTTTTGGTGACATACGGGCTAAATATGACATTCAGGCTTGACAATTGCCTAAAGCGAATATAAATTGCATAAGGAAGACGCATACTCTTTGACCACACAAAAGTGTGTGCCTCCACGCTTACCCCAGGAGGACAATGCATGCTCGCAAAACGTATCTTTGTTT
>JAAYKG010000230.1 GCA_012522555.1 Armatimonadota bacterium | reverse complement strand
TTCTTCGAGTATCACATGTATACGATGGCCAGGCCCACGACAATTAGAAACAACGAGACCAAACAGCTCTCATTGTTGAATGCGGACGGCGTAGCGGTTGGAAAAGAGATGATCTATGACGGCCGAAAGCAGTGGTGGAGCTCGTGGTGGTATCCGGGCCGGGAGGATTTGAACCCCGGAAGCGGCTATGATACCTCGAGTTATCACAAAGTCAATGTCACATTAGAAATCAAAAACTCACAGGCCAACAGAATGGGAATGCCGCTGCCTAAAGGCAAGGTTCGGGTCTACAAACTCGACGACAAAGGAGCGCAACAGTTCGTCGGCGAGGATATGATCGACCACACCCCAAAAGACGAGAAGATCAAGTTGTATGTCGGGGACGCTTTCGATGTGGTTGGGGATTATAAACGCACCAACTATAACAAAATCAGCGCTCGAGCAATCGAAGAGTCCTTCGAAGTCAAGATTCGCAACCACAAACAGACTCCCGTTGAGGTCAAAGTGGTGGATCACGTTTGGGCCGACTGGAAAATTACTCAATCATCCGACAAATACGAGAAAATCGACGCCCACACGATCCAGTTCCCCGTCAAGGTTCCAAAAGACGGTGAGAAGATCGTGACCTACACGATCCGAACTGCCTGGTAGTTACCGCTGCATCAGGTAAATGACTACGGCCTGGGCGGCGTTTTCCCAATTGCCGCCCAGGCCGAACGTTCAAAGCGGCGTAAGCATTGACAGCACGCACCGACGCTCCTATACTGACAGGTGGGCGATATGCCCTGATCAGCTTGTATAAGGGAGATTGAGATGATTAAGCTCGGAGTTAACTCCGTACTTTTCAGTGGATTCGACTTTGCGACGGCAGCAAAGCACATAAAACTGGCTGGATTCGACGGTGTGGAGATCTCCGCCATAAAAGGCATGTGCGAACATATTGACCTTGATAACTGGAGATCTCAGGCCGCTGAACTAAAGCAAATCGTTTCGGATAACGGTCTGGAGTTCCTCGCGATGGAGGAAGCCGCGCTCGACGAAGATCGTCTTATGAAGGCGTTTGAGGCCGGCCAGGAACTTGGTATTCCGGTGATAAACATCGGCCCCGGCGGGGTCAAAGATGTTGAAGAGGACTTCCAGCGCCAAACGGATATGATCGCAAAAATGGCGGAGAAAGCGGAGCCTTTTGGGGTGTCGCTCTGCTGCAAAGCTCACGTGGGCGCATCGATCTACAGCACCGCAACGACGCTGCGAGCGATGGAGAAGATAAAATCCCCTGCGTTCGGAGTCGATATGGATCCCAGCCACATCCATCGAGCCGGCGAAGTCCCCGCCGAAGCGCTCAAACCGGTTCTATCACGGACAAAGCATGTCCACATCCGTGACTGCAAAGGAGTCGGCCCATCCCCCGGCGACCCGCCGGACCAGGCTTGTGGGCGCGGCGACATCGATTTGATGGCATACTGCCGTGTGATGGTGGAAGGAAACTACAGCGGGCCGGTTGACCTGGAAGTGATCGGAGTCAGCGGTCTGGAACTAAGCCAGGTGGCGATCATCGCCGCCGAAAGCTACGGCTATCTTAATGCATGCCTGAAGGCTCTTGGAGCCAGATAATATCGTCAACAATACACTCGAGGATTTTAATGGCAAAAAAACCGAATCTGATACTTTTTGGCATCGACAGCCTGCGGGCTGACCACATGAGCCTCTATGGATACCACAGGCTCACGACCCCGCACATCGACAAACTGGCCGCTGACGGCGCAGTTTTTGAGCGCTGCTACAGCCCGTCGATTCCGACTACTCCGGGCTATGGTTCCATGCTTACGGGTATGGATGTATTCGGCACCGATGTTGTCGCGCTTCGCCACGAAGGCCCGCTCGGCGATCACCTTAAGACCCTTGCCGAGGTGCTTGGCGAAGATGGTTACAACACAACCTGTGTCGGCTTCAGCGGCAACCAGGCTTCCCGCGGTTTCCAAAAATATATCGACTTCAGCGGGTGGGGCGCTTGGGATGCGGGCCGAAGCCCAAAGGCCGAGAATCTCAATGAAGTTACCATTCCTGAACTTAAGTCGCTAGCGGAGGACGATAAGCCGTTTTTCTTGTTCTTGAGGCATATGGATCCGCACTCACCGTATCTTCCGCCGTCGCCATATGAGCGGATGTTCTATGATGGCAACGAGGCCGACCCGAAAAACGACTCTTTGGATGCCGTGATGAAGTTCAAGCCGTTCTGCGATTATTTCGCGAGCTGGTTCCCGCCGAACTGCACGGATAAAGAATATGTCATCGCCCAATACGACGGAGCGGTTGCATATATGGACGCCTGCATAGCCAACATATTCCAGACGGTTCGCTCTCTTGGCATCGAAGAGGAAACCCTGATCGTCATCGACTCCGACCACGGCGAGACCCTCCACGACCACGAATGCTGGTATGATCACCACGGATTATACGATTGCACGCTGCACATTCCGCTGGTTTTCTACTATCCCGGCAAGGTCGCCCCAGCTCAAAGATTCGGCGACTATGTGCACACGAAGGATATTATGCCCACGATTCTCGAACTGCTGGGCATCGACAGCAAGATCAATTTCGACGGCCGCAGCCTCGTTCCGCTTTTCGAAGGCAAGCCGCGAGCCCAGGAGCCGGAATACTATATCACTGAGTCCACCTGGATGCGCAAACACGGCTGGAGGACCCCCGAGTGGAAGTATGTCCGCGCCTTGGAGCCGGATTTTCACTTCAAGCCGGAAATCGAACTGTATAATCTGCTCATCGATCCGGAGGAGAACAACAACGTCGCGGATGCCAATCCGGAGGTTGTCCAGATGCTCGATACGCGCATGCAAAACTGGATCAAAAAACGAGAGAGCGAGACCGGACGCACCAACCCGATCTATACGAACCTCAACTGGCACGGGCGCGGAGTCCAGTTCACAAGCTGTGAGGAAGCCTACAATACCTTGTACATCGGCTCCGCTATTACAGCCGAACAATTGCAGGCCAAAGAACTCCAGACCCAGCGCGGTCAAAAGGAACTCTGACAGATAAAAAACTATGGGTGATCGAGGTGGCACGGATCGTAATGCCACCTCGATTCATTCGGATAATTAGAGTTAGGAAACAAAATGCTTCGAGTTACAGTAGTCGGCCTGGGACCAATCGGTAATCTGCACTCCGATATCTACGGAAACGACGAGCTAGTCGAACTCGTCGGGGTGTGCGATATAATAGAAGAGCGAGCAAGATGTGCAGGGGAGCGGCATGGCGTTCCGTGGTTCACCGATGCGCAAACAATGCTTAGCGAACTATCACCGGATATTTGCAGCATAACCACAGGTGGATTTGAATATTCCAGCGATCACTACGAACCGACTATTCAGGCCTTAAAGGCCGGCTGCCACGTTCTCTGCGAAAAACCCATCTGCAACGATATCGAAAAAGCGGCCGAGATGGTAAGAGCTGCAAAAGAAAACAACCGCTGCTTTGGAATCGACTTCAATCATCGCTTTACACCTGCCGCAAGGCTAGCTAAACAATGGCTCGACGAGGGGCGGTTAGGGGAGCTGATCTTCGTAAATATGGCGCTGTGGATCGGCAGACAAGGCAAGTTTGACTCGCCGTATTTCCACCTGAAAGCTCTCAATCCGCACTCGGTAGATATGATGCGCCACTTCTGCGGAGATATCGAAGCTGTCCAGTGCTTTGCCATGAAAGCCGCAGGCCGAGAGATTTGGTCTACCGCCTCTTTCAATATGCGATTCGCTAACGGAGCCGTCGGCCACCTCACCAGCAGTTACGATATCGAGCGTGGGCATCCGATGGAGCGCTGCGAGGTGGCAGGAGTCAAGGGCCGAATGCTGGTCGAGGATATGTGGCGAGAGGCGACGTTATACCCGGCGGGTGATCTAGTGAAGTCGGTCTACACGAACCCTGTATTTGGCGGTTACTGTGGTTTCAACGACACATTCGCCGAGCGTATACGCAGTTTTGTGCGACAGATAGCCGATGGCGCGAAGCCGGATGAGATAGATGGGTCGGGGGCCGATGGATTAGCGGCACAAAAAGTAATCGCTGCCGGCATCGAGTCTATCGAAACCGGCAGGATCGTGCAAATTAGATAACTGCCCTTATCTCCTCTTAGGGGCTGTCCTTGTAGGGGTGTTGATCAATGGAGCCGCACTGCCTCCTCTGGCTGCTCTATCGATCTCCCTGATAGCCTGGTTCATCCTCTCATTCAAGCTCTGCAAAGCTGGGTCTTTCTTTGCGGCAGTATCGTTGAATGGGTTGAAATTTTTGGGCAGTGGCCGACTTGTCCACAATGCGCCCTCCCCAGGGGCCGGCAAGCGATTTGCATTCGGTCGATATGTTCTTTCCGACGGCTTGCTGTCCGGCTGGCTGGAGTCTGGCTTGTAATCCTTCAGGTCGTCCTTTTTATCCGGCTGTTTGGAATCCGGCTGGTAGGTTTCTGATGATTTTTCGTCGTTGGGCTGCTTGGAGTCCGGTCTATGCTGCCGCGGGGAGTCCGAA
>JAAYKG010000229.1 GCA_012522555.1 Armatimonadota bacterium | reverse complement strand
TCTTGAACGACTCCGGCACGCCCGGCTCGAGTATGCTCTCGCCCTTGACGATCGACTCGTATGTCTTGACTCGTCCCTGGACATCGTCGCTCTTGATAGTAAGTATTTCCTGAAGCGTATACGCCGCGCCATAAGCTTCCAGCGCCCATACTTCCATCTCGCCGAATCGCTGTCCTCCGAATTGCGCTTTACCTCCCAGAGGCTGCTGCGTAACCAAAGAGTAAGGCCCGGTGGAGCGCGCGTGAATCTTGTCTTCGACAAGGTGCGCCAGCTTCAGCATATAGATGTAACCCACCGTCACATCCTGACTATACTCCTGGCCGGTTCGCCCGTCATACAGCTTGCACTTGCCCGTGCGCTCGTTGTAGCCCAACCGTCTTTGCGTATTTTCTTCAAAGCGAGCGATAAGCGCGTCATAGTCGAATCCTTCGGGAGCTTTGACGCCGGTGAACGGAATCTCCACAGCCTCAGCATCGAGGTCCGATAGTTCCTCTTTACCATCTCCGTTTTGATTAGCCTGCCTGATCTGGTTTGCAATATTGAGCCGTTCGGAAATCGCGGATCTGAGCAAATCGGGATCAGCTACCGCCACCGGGCCGCCCAGTTTGATGCTAAGCGCCTCTAAAGCAGCCGCATCCAGGCCAGTGATATGTTCACGCAGCGTTTGTATGCACTCATCATACAAGTCCTTAATGGGTTGAATCGCCGCATCGAGTTCCTTGCCGGAAGCCTCACCGTAGTTCGCGATGATATGCCGCAACACGGACTCGGCCTTTCGCTCGCTTGGAAGCTCTACATCCAGCCCCAGTTCCTGTGCATATCGCCTCGCGCCCTCAATCCGCAAGTTCCATACGAACACACTGAGATCGGCCAGAATTTCGGCTTCGGTTGCACCCTGGAATATCGGGTTGCGGAACGCACAATTCAAAGCTTTTCCAACAAGGCCCTGATGCGTCTCAAGTATCTGCCCTATGTTCATACGGCTCGGAACGCCCAACGGGTTAAGCACAATATCGATCGGCGTACCATCCGGCAGATACGGCATGTCCTCCTCGGGCAAAATCCTGGAGATGACCCCTTTATTGCCGTGACGGCCGGCCATTTTGTCGCCTTCCATAACCTTGCGCTTCTGAGCAATGTAGACACGCACCAACTGATTGACACCAGCCGATAACTCGTCCCCCGCTTCGCGAGTCAGCTCTCCGTCGCAGCGCTCGCAGAATGCCCGCTCCGGCTTCTTTGAGAAGTCGAAAACAGCCTCACATCGCTGGCACGTGTATTTGAATCGCGAGAACACTTTGACGTCCACAACAGTCCCGCTCTCTCCGTGCGGAACTCGAAGCGACACGTCCCTGGTCTCTTCAGCTTTCTTGCCAAATATCGCAATAATGAGCTTTTCTTCGGCCGTAAGCTCGCCCTGTCCTTTAGGGGCGACCTTTCCGACCAGGATATCCTCCGGCCGCACCAGAGCGCCTACGCGGATGATGCCGTTTGAATCGAGGTCCTTAAGCACATCCTCGCCGACATTTGGAATATCGCGGGTTATCTCTTCAGGCCCCAGTTTGGTGTCTCTGGCTTCAGTCTCATATTTTTCGATATGGATAGATGTAAACGTATCATCTTTCACAAGCCTCTGTGAAAGCAGCACTGCGTCTTCGTAGTTGTAGCCGTTCCACGGCATAAACGCCACAAGAATG
The DNA here is from genome assembly GCA_012522555.1 of Armatimonadota bacterium. Lineage (GTDB taxonomy): Bacteria > Armatimonadota > UBA5829 > UBA5829 > UBA5829 > DTKD01. Next base: position 6,795 of record JAAYKG010000229.1, on the reverse strand, counting down.
TTCTGCCCCAGCGCCAGTTGACCATCCGCTGTGCACGGCCCGTCAGCAATTATCTCGTTAGCTCGAACTCTTTTTCCGAGCTTGACAATCGGCTTTTGCGTGACACAAGTGGCCTGGTTTGATCGGAGCAAGTTGATGAGATTATATGTATCGATCGTGCCATCCTCAGCCTCGATCAATATCTGCTCTGCCGTAGCCCGTCGCACAATTCCTGATCTCTTAGCCACCACCACCGCGCCTGAGTCGCGCGCGGCGCGCTCTTCGATGCCGGTCTTGACCAGCGGAGCATCGCCTCGCAGCAGCGGCACTGCCTGCCTCTGCATGTTGGAACCCATCAGCGCACGGTTTGCGTCGTCGTTCTCCAGGAACGGAATAAGCGTCGTAGCCACAGACATAATCTGCATCGGCGAAACATCCAGATAAGTTACCTTGTTGGATGGCACTTGCGGATAGGTGTTTTCGTGGCGCACGACCACGGTCGGCTCAAGGAATTCACCAGTCTTCGGATCTATCAGCGTATTCGCCGGAGCGATGTATTCCTGGCTCTCCTCATCAGCAGACATATAGACGATTTCGTCGGTAGCCTTGCCGTTTTTGACCAGTCTATACGGGCTTCGCAAAAAACCGTAGTCGTCGATTCGCGCGTGAATCGCCATCGAACCAATAAGCCCGATGTTCGGCCCTTCCGGGGTCTCGATCGGACAAATCCGGCCATAGTGCGAGTGGTGAACATCACGGACTTCGAGCTTGGCGCTCTGCCTGCTGAGTCCTCCAGGACCTAGCGCCGAGAGTCGACGTTTATGGGTAAGCTCCGCCAGCGGATTCGTCTGATCCATAAACTGCGACAACTGGCTGGAGCCAAAGAAGCTCTTTATGCTAGCAGAGATCGGCTTTACCGACAAAATCAACTGCGGTATCACATTATCCGCGTCAAGGCTTGTCATACGCTCTTTTGCGACCTTCTCCATACGGAGGAAGCCCATACGAAGCTGGTCCTGCAGCAGTTCGCCGACCGACCGGATTCTCTTATTTTCAAGGTGGTCGATGTCGTCCGTGGAACACGCAACCAGCCTTATAGCCGTCTCCGAATACAACTCGGCGGGGCTATCCGAGATCAATCGCACGCCGTTTTTGATGAGCGACAGTAACTCTCGGGTCTCTTCTAATTGAGTCTCTGTGAAAATGTCTCCGGACTTGACGTTGCGGAGAACCTCGAGGCTCTTCTTTAGTTTATATACACTCCCGCCCGACTCAAGCTCTTCCTTAGTAGCTTCGGCCTCACGAGCCTGCACAGCTTCATCGAGTTCCGGCAGCCTCTTATTGAGATTAGCGGAGTTCAGATGCGTCACGAGCGAACCCGATTCGGACAGGCCGATTATGTAGCGGATAATCTTGATCAGGTCTTCCCGAGTGACCGAGCCTACTCTCTCCGGCAGGTTAAGACCGAGCTTCTTATTAAGCTTGTATCGCCCGACCCTCGCCAGGTCGTATCTGCGAGTGTCAAAGAAGTATGAATGGACAAGACTGCGAGCGCTCTCTCGTGTCGCCGGATCGCCGGGTCTGATTCGATGATAGATATCAAGCAGGGCCTCCTCCATATCATGGGTCGCGTCCTGCTCCAGGGTGGCATCGATATATCGACTGACCGCGAAGACCTCCAAAGACGGCAAGCCCATCTTTTCAATCTTTTTGGCGGCATCCTCGTTGATCTTCTCTCCTGCTTTTACGATAACCTTTGTCCCATTAAGGACATCGCTAACCGGCCTGAGACCGCGGACATCGGCGGCTGTTGTACACTTGAGAGTCTCCTTTGCGCTGAATATCTCAAGGATCTCAAGCGTAGTAGAGCAAGGGTGGCCAGTAGCCTCGACTTCGACACCCTTGAGCTTCACTGTTTGAAGCTTCTTGACCATCTTTTCGTCAACTACCGCTCCGGCCTCATAGAGTATTTCGCCGGTCTTTTTATTGACGACATCATCGGCCAGCACACGGTTTACAGCCTCCGCCGGCGCCAACACCTCCGACATAGGGCAGGCAGGCTCGAATACGTTGAGAGCCCTCAGCAAGTTGGTCAACGGGAATTTTTTTGTCTGCGCGACCTTGACCCAAATCACATCATTGGCGTCAGTTTCGATATCGATCCACGCCCCTGGGCTTGGAATAATAGTCGCATAGTAAAGCACCCGACCTGAAAAGTCGAGAGTATCTTTGAAATAGACTCCGGGGGAGCGAGCAAGCTGGCTAACAACCACACGCTCGGCCCCATTGATAACAAAGGTGCCTTTTTCGGTCATAAGCGGCAGATCACCTAAATAGACCTCCGACTCTATGACCTCCCTGTCGGTCGCGGTCAGTCGCACGCGGACCTTAATGGGCGCCTCAAAAGTAGTCATATCGCGATATCGGCACTCTTCTACAGAGTACTTCGGATCGCCAAGTGTGTAATCCAGCAGTTCCAGAGAAAGTTTGCCGGTAAAGTCATGAATTGGAGAAAAACTGTGGAAAAGCTCCCGCAGCCCCTCCCTTAAGAACCATTCATAAGAGTCGAGCTGAATTTCGACCAGATTCGGAAGGTCGATAATCTCAGGGGTGCGCTTAGTGCGGTGCTGGATTTCCTTCATCTAGCCCTCCTGATTGGGTGAACACGCAAGAAATTATTATAGCAGAATGAGCAATACCGGTCAATGATATTGGCAAAAATAAATAATTCACAGTACACAACCCAGGGGCGCGACTGCAAACGCTGCCGCACCCTGGGTTAAGTAAACACGCCTGGCTTACTACTTAATCTCGATAGTAGCTCCAACGGCCTCGAGCTCGGCCTTGATCTTGTCGGCGTCATCCTTGCTCGCGCCCTCTTTGATCGGGCTGGGAGCGCTGTCAACGAGGTCTTTGGCTTCTTTTAGGCCAAGGTTGGTCAACTGGCGTACGACCTTGATGACCTGAATCTTCTCACCGCCAGGAGCGGTAAGGATAACGTCAAACGAAGTCTTCTCTTCGACTTCTTCAGCTGCGGCGGCGCCACCACCAGCAGCAACCGGAGCAGCCATCGCCATGGCGGATACGCCAAACTCCTCCTGCAGAGCTTTGACGAAGTCGTTCAGCTCCAGGACGGTCATGCTCTTTACGGTCTCAATCAATTCAGGAATATTAGCCATTTTGGAATCTGTACCTTTCGTATCGGATATTGTTATAATTTATGTTACGCGGTTTTCTGATCAGCCACCGCTTGCAGTGTGAAGACCAGTTGACCGATCATCTGCTGCAGCGTGCCGACCAAACCAGTAATCGGACTTTGAAGTCCGCCTACCACCATAGCGTAAAGCTGCTGTTTGCCAGGTATCTTAGACAGTTCCGTAACCTGAGCCGCAGAAAGGAATTGACCATCAACGACACCGGCCTTGACTGTGATCGGCGTCGCGCCTTTGGTAAACTCCTGCAGAGCCTTAGCGGCCGCTGCGGGATCTTCCAGGGTGTGGGCGATCGCCGTCGGCCCAACCAGCCCCTCAGTCAGCTTCTCAGCCTCAGAGCCTTTCGCAGCAAGCTCAAAGAGGCTGTTTTTGACAATTCGATAACCGCTGTCAACCTCACGAAGCTTCTTTCTTATAGCGGAGACGCCCTTTACATCCAAGCCCTGGTAGTCGGTCAGGATGATCGTCCCTGCGCTCAGAATCTCTCTAAGTTCCGCCACGGCCTCAACTTTATCGGCCCTCGGTTCTCTTTCAAACTTCGACAATACGTGTCACCTCCTTTCGCTGTGTGCCGCCGCAAAAAAGGCTGTCTAATCAGACAGCCCTCTGCTCCGTTGTATCGTTACTCGCCGGCGTACAGCGAATCGGATAAAGCGGGCCTCGGTCGGCGCTTTTTGAGCATTAAACCCCTGCGGGTACCCACTGTCTACGGCACTTATTAAATCTTATCTTGTAATAATATTACTTTGTAAGCCTAGCAGCCTCTGTGGAATCAATCTCAATCCCCGGACCCATCGTCGAACTGACAACTATCTTTTTTAGATAGCGCCCCTTTGCCGAGGCTGGTTTGGCTTTGACGAGAGCGTCGATCAATGCGCCGAGGTTCTCGGTCAACTGCTCAGGAGTGTAGGATACCTTTCCAATCGGGCAATGGACAATGCCTTCCTTTTCAACGCGATATTCTACACGCGACGCAGTTTTGATCTCTTTTACAACATCGCCAATCTGAGCTACAGGAGCCACAGTGCCTGCCTTTTTGGATGGCATTTTCGCTCGGAGAATACTTCCAAGTCGGCCAACCATAGCCATCACGTTGTCAGTGGCGAGCAGTACCTCAAAGTCCATCCAGCCGCCTTGAATCTCTTTGACAAGTTCCTCACCGCCGACCCTGTCAGCGCCAGCCGCCTCTGCCGCCTCAATGCCATCGCCCTGAGTGATGACAGCGACCTTACGAACCTTGCCCGTCCCGTGCGGCAAATTGGTATTCCCTCTCACCATCTGGTCGCCGTGTCGGGGATCGACCCCGAGTCTGATGGCCACATCAACAGTCTCGTCGAATTTCGCGCTGGCTGCGCTCGTGATAAGCTCGATTGCTTCTTGTGGTGATCTCACTCCGCCGTCGCCCACGGTCTTGGCTGCTTCGGCGTAGCGTTTTCCTCTCTTCGGCATAATGTCCTCCGATTAAACACTGTGCAGGTCCCATAGGATAATGGCTTTCGCCTGCCGCCTGCACACAATTTGAAAGATAATCAGCGCTTCAGCCCACTACTATGCGGCTGTCCACGCTCGACTAGTCTACGATTTCGATTCCCGCCGCTCTTGCGGTGCCTTCGATTTCCCTCATAGCCTGCTCGATTGAGTTGGCGTTAAGGTCCGGCATCTTTGTGGCCGCGATCTGCTTGACCTGTTCTCTGGTGACTTTTCCAACTTTGTTTTTGTTAGGCTCGCCAGAGGCACGCTCTATTCCCGCTGCCTTTTTCAGCAGCTCAGAAGCGGGAGGAGTCTTGAGCACAAACGTAAACGATCTATCCTCATAGATCGTCACGTCAACCGGAATAACACTACCGACCTGATCGGCGGTCTTTTCGTTATATGACTTCACAAACTCCATCACGTTGATATACTGGCTCAACGCCGGTCCAACAGGGGGAGCGGGAGTCGCTTTTCCGGCGTTGATCTGCAATTTGATCACCGCCAGCACTTTCTTCGCCATCCGAATCTCCTAACATAATCAGGGAGACAACCGGCGCAAGGCATGTCTCTTCTAACGAAGTGAACTGCCTTTTACCCGGTGTCTCCGCGACGAAATTATATTCTTTCTACCTGAGTGAAATCTAATTCAACAGGAGTGTCTCGTCCAAAAATATTGATCAGAACCTTGAGCTTCTCTTTTTCTACGTTTACTTCTTCTATCTTGCCAGTAAAATCGGTAAACGGCCCGGAGTTGACCCGCACGATCTCATCTTTGGACCACTTGACCTTCGGCCGCCTGTCCGGAGACTCGATAGTATCAAGGATCCGTTGAATTTCTTTATCCTGTAACGCAACGGGTTTATGTCCCGAGCTTACGAATCCGGTTACGCCGGTGGTGCTCTTGACCAGATACCAAGTCTGATCATCAAGTATCATCTCGACAAGTACATATCCAGGAAATACTTTTCTCTGAACTTCGTGTTTCTTTCCATTCCGGGTTCGATATTCGGCCTCAGTCGGCACAAGGATTCTAAACACCCTGTCCTTGAGGTTCATCGATTCCGCTCGGCGCTCGATGTTGGTTTTCACCTTGTTCTCGTGCCCGGAATATGTATGTACCGCGTACCACTGTTTTTCAGTCATTTAGTTTAACGTCCCAAATGCGATGTGAACCATCCAAGGGCTGCGTCGAGCGTCGCAATCCAGGCTGCGACCACGACCACTGCAAAAATGACGACCAGAGTAAATGATCTGAGCTCAGGTAGCGTCGGCCATGCCGATTTGTACCGCGTTTCGACGTAGCTTTCACGTATAAATCGACCCATTCTGGCAAAGATTCCAGCGCCCTTAGATTTTTGAGGCGCTTTAACTGCTGCACTATTCGCCATCGTTCCTCCGAAAACCCGTATATGGCAGGGGCTACAGGACTCGAACCTGCGACACCCGGTTTTGGAGACCGGTGCTCTACCAACTGAGCTAAGCCCCTGCGTCTGGGTTTCATCTATAATAAGCGACACCAAGGCCGCAGCGATAATTATACCACACGCCATCCATCATAGCAAAGCCAATCCACGTCGGTATGCACGCTGCACTCAACCACTACTCCGACTGCAATTCATTTTAAGACGCGTAGGCATAACACGTCATTCGTCAGAATATTTATTTGGCTTCTCTGTGGGCCGTATGCTTCCTGTCCCAAGGGCAATACTTCATCAGTTCCAGCCTCTCAAGATCATTTCGCTTATTCTTGAATGTCGTATAATTCCGGCGCTTGCATTCCTCGCAGGCCAGATTGATCGTAACGCGGATCTCTCCGCCGCCCTTTTTCGCCATTGTACTCTCCACCAAGCAAACGCTGGGACGTACACATCAGAGACATCCCAGCGAATTAAAAAACCTGTCTATTCGATAACCTCGGAGACTACTCCAGCGCCTACGGTGTGGCCGCCCTCGCGAATAGCGAAGTTCAGACCCTGCTCCATAGCGATCGGCACGATCAGCTCGGCGCTAATCGTAACGTTGTCTCCGGGCATAACCATCTCCATACCCTCAGGCAGTTCCAACGAACCAGTCACGTCGGTCGTGCGGAAGTAGAACTGCGGACGATAGCCCTTGAAAAACGGCGTATGGC
>JAAYKG010000228.1 GCA_012522555.1 Armatimonadota bacterium | reverse complement strand
TGCCTACACCGTGGCCGAAACCCTTGCCTTTGAACGTTACAGAGCCATTATTGCAGGTGGTGAGAGCAAACAGGGTGCTCGGTAGAGTCGTCCCACCCAGAGCCGCTCTCAATTTTGTGCCGGTAATCTCAGCAGTGCCCTTCTCACCACAAATCGAAAGACTAACCGCGCGCCCCGACAAGCCGACCTTGCTGATGCATATACTCTTCAGTCCTACCGCTTCCTTTACCCCGGCAGCGATCAGTTTTGCGGAGATATCCGCCAGCTTGAATGACTTTTCCCAGGATCTGTGTTCTATTTCGACTGGCTCAGTTACGCTTATCAAGTATGGAACCGTGTCCTTATGCGCTTCACTATACCCTGCTGTAACCCCGCCGCAATCAGCGCAATACATGATGGATGCCACTCGGCCGCCGTGCGTCAAGATCCGCCCGGCCGTCGCGGTCACAGCGGCGGCACAAGACGCTCGCTCCCTCAGAGTTCCGTCGTAGACTTGACAATGATTGTCGTCACACAGATCGAAACCGGCATCGGCGTGTCTGCCCCTGGCTCGAACGGTGTAGCTTCTTGCTGCGATTGCTTGTGCTTTGAGCGCTTCTTCAGGGTAACTCGAAGGCATTTCACCTGCCAGCACCCCACGCAGATAATCCTCCATTGCAATTATATTAATAACCTGTAATATTCCGTTTATGGATGTGATTTCTATGTAGCCTCGGTATTGTTTGCCAACTCTGCCCGGAGAGTTGACACTAAGCAGGACGCCTGGATCATCGGGGAGTATCGTTATAGATCCACTTACCGTGCTGCTTTGCCCTTTGCTTGGTTGGATGATGATCCGCGCATCGCATGCTTTAATAACCGTTGGGCCGAGGTCGTCAGATGAGGTTACAGATTCTTTGGTAGAGGTCAAAACGATTTTATACTTCGAGCTGGCCGACACTGTAAGTTGTTTTACGCCCTTAAGCTGGCGAACAAGGCCGATGCGCAAAGGCAGTTCGACGTCGGTACCGGGTGTTTGTGCGGACAGGTGCGACGCCAGCACAAATGTCAGTAAAGCGATTGAAAACCTGAGACACCAGCCCCGTTGATTCATAGTACATCCATATCTGAAGCACCGCTAACAGCTTCCCTGCCTGCTCGTCAATTGGATTCTCAGATTATCACGAGAAAATCTCCACGTCAAGTTGACCGCAAGGCAATGTTATTGCTCAGGGAAAATGTCTCAGTTAACTGCTCAGCGATTATGTCTCAGTTGCTAGACTATTTGCATGGAAAGTATAACATTGAGCAAGGTGCAACAGCGTAGTGTTGAAGTGCTTGGTCGGCTGTATGTCGGAAGCATCAGCAAAGACGAGGCGCAGGCTTTGTTGGGTCTTTGCCAGTCCGCGTATGTGCTGGTCGTCGAGACATAGGTGCTTCTTGAGGCGGCTGTTCACCCGTTCAACGGAGGTGCGCCTTAACTCGCGAATCAGACCGTTTGTAGTCGGGATACCGTATACCTTTGCGGCAATCAGGCTTTGCCACAACATCCGCACTGGATAGCGGTTTCGCCGACCCTTGCGCTCTGAGATCAGGAGTTCATTAATATTTGGGGTAGTTTTTCAGTCTTTTTGCATTCTCAGTCTATTTCCACGTTCAACCATTGGGGTTTTCACTCTTTTCGCACCACCAAATTCGAGATCGCTAGGGCCTAACGCAATTGCCTCCTCGCCGATTTACTTGTGCGATTTGGCTCGGAAAATCACACCAGACAAAATAGTTGGGGAAATATCGCTAATCCCCTTGACTATTGCAGGGCCATTGGTTTATACTAGACTTCCGTGCTGGGGAGAGACCTGGTGCGGCGCTTGATTGGAAGCGTTATAGTTCATTGTCATTTGAATATTGTATTGAGTGCGCATGCGTAGTTTATAAGGACCCGTCTGCGTATAATTATTGGTCATTGGTTTATGCTGGTGGTTAATATTTTTACGTAGTCATTAAATATTTGGTCAAGCTACAAAGGGCTTATGGTGGATGCCTTGGGGCAAAGAGCCGATGAAGGGCGCAGTAAGCGGCGAAACGCGTCGGGGAGCAGCAAACATGCATTGATCCGGCGGTGCCCGAATGGGGGAACCCGGCACTGGTTATGCGGTGTCACCGTATGCTGAATACATAGGTATACGGAGGTAAGCGGGTGAACTGAAACATCTTAGTAACCCGAGGAAGAGAAAGCGAAGCGATTCCGTGAGTAGCGGCGAGCGAAATCGGATCAGCCTAAACCTGTATCGTGTGATAGGACGCAGCCGTTGCGGTATGGGTGTTGTGGGGTCGAACTGGCGAACTGCGAGTTAGCCGGCAAGTTATCAAGTCAATCGTTAATCGAAGTCGACTGGAAAGTCGTGCCATAGAGAGTGATAGTCTCGTAGATGAAAGCGATTGACCTTGCGTTCGATACCCGAGTAGCGCGGGACACGAGAAATCTTGCGTGAATCTGGGCGGACCACCGTCTAAGGCTAAATACTCTTTGCCACCGATAGCGGATAGTACCGTGAGGGAAAGGTGAAAAGAACCCCGGGAGGGGAGTGAAATAGAACCTG
>JAAYKG010000227.1 GCA_012522555.1 Armatimonadota bacterium | reverse complement strand
TCCACGCAGCCACTATGGTGACAGCAGGAGTCTACCTTATCGCGCGGCTTGGCAATCTGTTTACGCAGTCGACGGTGGCGATGCTGGCGGTTGCCGCAGTTGGAACCATCACCTTGCTCTATGCCGGATTTTCCGCGCTCACCCAGCGCGACATCAAACGTGTGCTGGCGTATTCGACAATCAGCCAGATTGGCTATATGTTCCTCGCGTTGGGAGTTGGCGCGTGGCTCCCCGCGACATTCCATTTCGTGATGCATGCGTTCTTCAAAGCCCTGCTGTTTCTTTCCTCAGGGGTTGTTGTCGACGGCCAGAACCACGAACATGACATATTCAAGATGGGTGGTTTGTGGCGGGCGCTGCCTGTTGCATTCTGGACATTTTTGATTGGGGCGGCTTCGCTGAGTGCGCTGCCTTTTATTACCGCGGGATTCTACAGCAAGGAAGCTATATTAGGCGCTGTCGGAACCTCGTCGTTAGGCGCCAGGTGGATGTTTGCCGGCGGATTGTTAGGATCGTTTCTTACCGCAGCATACACCTTCCGGGCTGTGTTTGTAACGTTTTTCGGGCGGCAGCAGATAGAGGTTACAAAGCGGCCGGGCGCATTCATTACATTCTCGCTAGTGGTGCTTTCGGTGCTGTCCATCATTGGGTTTGTCGGATGGCCGATGCTCGATCTCAGCGTCTCAACCGAGCAAGTATCAGTGACGGTATCATCTGTCCTCGTGCTGATCGGTATAGGCTCGGCCTTTGTCTATTTCAGGAACAGACAGTTCTCGGAAGCCGTCTCCCGATCCGTTTTTGGCCGGGCGTTACACTCTCTGTCTTTCAGTGGATTCGGTTTCGATTGGATATATGAGCACTCGCTGGTTATTCCTCTCAAGACAATCGCGCGAGTAAACAAAGGGGACGTGATAGACCTGTTTTATACTGGGTTGGCTCGAGTCGCGAGGGCGGGGGAGTATGCGTGCAATCTTTTGCAGACTGGTCGTGTTCGTAACTATGCGGCTGGGCTTGTTGTCGGTGCAATCATAATCGCTTTTATTATGGCGGTGCGCTAATGGATATATTGATATGATCCTGACTTGGTTATTGATAATACCGTTGATCGGAGGGATTGCCGCGTGGCTGGCCGCGAAACGGAGCGAGCTGGCATCGAGGTGGATCGCTCTCGCGGCGGTGACCGCCGATTTCGTCATCGCGCTGGTGATCTGGGTGCAAAACCCGGTCAAACTGGCATCCGGCGTCCGCCTGGCTGAGACCAAAATACCCTGGGCGCCGCAGTTCGGACTGACGTATCACCTGGCGTTGGATGGATTAAACTTACTGTTGGTTCTGCTCACAGGTCTGCTTGCGATTGTGTCGGTGGCGTGTTCGTGGAAAGAAATCACCCAACGGGTGGGGGCATTCCACCTGACGCTGCTGGCTCTGATCACGGCGATACTCGGCACATTTTTGGCGTTTGATTTGCTGTTGTTTTTCTTCTTTTGGGAAGCGATGCTCATCCCGATGTATTTCTTAATCGCGATATGGGGCCACGAAAACCGGCGATATGCTGCGATCAAATTCTTCTTGTTCACATTTTTGGGCGGGCTGTTCATATTGCTCGGCTTTTTAGGGATATTCGTCTATTCGGGCAAGGGGACTTTCGATTATGATGCGCTGATGGGCACTGTAATGCCTGCTAGAGCCGGTTTGCTGTTTATGCTCGGATTGCTCTTTGGTTACGCTGTTAAGCTGCCTGCGTTCCCGCTGCATCCCTGGCTGCCCGATGCCCACACCGAGGCCCCAACGGCGGGGAGTGTGGTGTTGGCCGGTCTGCTTCTGAAAACGGGAGCATACGGCATGCTGCGGTTCGCCATACCGCTTTTCCCGGGCGCGTCACGCGAAGTCGCTCTATATGTCATGGCTTTTGGGGCAGCGGGTGTGCTCTACGGAGCTATCCTATCTTATGCTCAAAGTGATTTGAAGCGTATGATAGCATACACAAGTGTCAGCCACATGGGTTTTGTGCTGTTGGGCATTTACGCGGGGACCACTATAGCTCTACAGGGCGCGGTATTGGCGATACTCTGCCACGGGTTGGCAACCGGTGCATTATTTGTCATAGTCGGAATAGTACAGGAGCGCACCGGCACGCGCGAATTTTCGAAGCTGGGCGGCATGTGGGCGGTGACTCCGAAACTGGGCGGATTCACGTTATTCTTCGCCCTGGCCGCGCTGGGCCTCCCCGGATTGGGCAACTTTGTTGCAGAATTCCTCGTATTGTTGGGCACATTCCCTGTCAGCCCGACTCTTGCGGTTATTGGTGCGCTGGGTTTGATCGCATCTGTAATATATGCGCTTTGGCTGGTGCAGAAAGCTTTCTATGGGCCGAATGTTAACAAGCTTCAGGCTCACGACCTCAATGTTCGCGAAATAGCGACGCTTGGGGTGCTGGCGGCGCTGCTGCTTTGGCTCGGGCTGCATCCTCAGCCGATGTTTGACGCAGCCAAAAACCCGCTGACGGTTGTTGAGCAGTCGCTACCGGCAGGTGACCAACATGAGTAAATTGGGCAGTTCGGTTTTGGTTATGCTGCCGCTGATTGTCACGGCATATATCGGCGTCGCGCTGATGTTTGTTGCGGCATTTGTGCGGAGTGCGAAAGTCGCATATTGGATAACGCTCATCGGGTTGGCGGTCGCGTTTGGCTGCGTTTTCGCGGTTTGGCCGTACGTCCCGGTGGGCTTGGGCTTCCTCACATTCGATCCCTATTCGATGATATTTGTCGCGGTCTTGCTGGCGGTTGCGTTTTTGGTGACTTTGCTAAGCCCTGAGTATCTCAAAGCAAAAGAAAGACGCGGCGAGGCATTCTATATTTTGATGCTTTTCGCCACCACCGGCATGCTTGTAATCGCATCAAGCGCCAATTTTGCAGCGTTTTTCCTGGGGCTGGAGACTCTGAGCGTTTCGCTCTACGGTTTGATAGGCTACACGCGTAATAGCAAATTCTCGTTGGAAGCCGCCATCAAATATCTGATTATGGCCGCGGTATCCTCGGCATTCTTGCTGTTCGGAATCGCGCTGATCTACTACGACACCGGCTGGTTTACCTTCAGCTCTATCACGTTCAAGGGCGGGGTCTCTTTACTCGGCTGGGGGATGGTGTTGGTAGGCTTCGGCTTCAAGCTGGCATGGGTGCCGTTCCATACCTGGTCGCCGGACGTATATCAGGGTGCGCCCTCGCCGATTACGGCCCTTATTGCAAGCGGCTCAAAGGGGGCCAACTTTGCGCTGATACTGAGGCTGGTCGCGATAACCTCCATGCTGGCTTCCAAACCGGCATTCATCACTTTAGGGGTGATAGCCACAGCCACTATGACATTCGGCAATCTGCTCGCCCTGACTCAGAACAATCTCAAACGGCTGCTCGCTTATTCGTCTATCGCGCATATGGGCTATCTTTTGATACCGCTGCTCTCCGGATACGTCGGCGTATCATCAGCAATTTTCTACCTGATCGCATATTTTGCGGCGGTAATACCCGCTTTTGGAGTCATCGGGGTCATGTCGACGTCAAGACGAATCGGCGAAGTGGAAAGCATAGCCGATTATACGGGACTCGCCCACCGGTCACCGTGGCTCGCCGCTGTGCTGGCTTTATCGTTGATCTCGCTGCTTGGCATGCCACTAACGGCTGGGTTCTTCGCCAAATTCTACATCTTTTT
>JAAYKG010000226.1 GCA_012522555.1 Armatimonadota bacterium | reverse complement strand
AGCCTGAAGCCGCAGCAGAATAAACCGCAGCGGCGATATCGCGTAGAGGTAAGGATTTTAGGGGTGGCGAGATGAACGTTGTTGCACTGATAGGGCGTGTGGTTGCCGATCCTGAATTGAGGTATACCCCCAATGGGGTCGCTGTAACTACACTTCGAGTAGCCGTGGACCGACGGTTTAAGTCTCAGTCAGGCGAAAAAGAGACGGATTTTTTTGATGTCATCGCCTGGAGGCAGAGCGCGGAGTTCGCAGCAAACTACCTGACAAAGGGCCGATTGATCGGCGTTCAGGGCAGACTGCAGCAGCGCTCTTGGGTTCAGGCGGACGGACAGAAGAGATCTAAAATTGAAGTAGTCGCCGATTCCGTGCAGGGTTTGGATAAACCCGGTGGCGGGCAAGGCGCACCGGGTGCGGCTGGTGTGTCTCGTGAAGAGCCGGCTCCGATGGAGCCGCCGCCCGGAATGGCCGAGGCGGATATGGACTACGATCCGTTTGCCGAGGAATAATTCGCAAAATCCCGACGACAATCGAAATACACTGGAAGCAGATGGCTGTGCCGAAGCCGACAGTACACTATTATAATGGAGGTGGCGTATGGCCGCACCAAGAAGAGAAGGCGGCAGGCCCTCCAGGTTCCGAAGAGTGCGCAGGAAAGTATGCTCGTTTTGTGTTGACAAAGTCGAGTATATAGACTACAAACAAGTCAATCGATTGCGCAGATTCGTTTCGGAACGCGGCAAGATTCTGCCGCGGAGGACCACCGGGACGTGTGCGTCCCATCAGCGAACGCTGACGCATGCAATCAAGAGAGCCAGAGAAATCGCTTTGCTGCCATTTACGGCGGAGTGATTGAAAACATAATAAATGGAGAACGGCTATGACCACGGAACCGATTCCAGCATTGGATGATTTGGTCCGGATGCAGGCTATAGACAAGCGTAATATGCTTCGGCTGATTAACGAGCTGCCGGAGCAGTGCGAGACCGCCCTTGGGGTGGCTCGCAACTTTGCGCTGGAAGCATTTGAGACCAAGCCCAGCGACGTGTTCATCACGGGGATAGGGGACTCCGCAATTGCGGCTGATATGGCGGCGGCAGTTCTGTCCGAGCAAGCCGAAATTCCGATCATTACCGATCACGGGGCAGGCCTTCCCAAACACATTGGGGAAGACTCCCTCGTGATCGTGATGGATTATACCGGCAAAAGCAGCGTAATGCTGCGCAATATGCGTGATGCAAGGCATCGCGGAGCAGCGGTAATCTGCCTCAGCGGCAGTGGAAAACTGCTCGAACAAGCGGCTAAAGACCAGATCAGCAGGATCGCGATACCTCCCGGGCAGCCCCAAAGGACCGCTATGGGATATTTGCTCGTGCCGATTATTGTGACAATCGAGCGGCTTGGGCTGGTAGAAGGCGAGATAGAAAAACTATCACACGCCATCAAACATCTTAAAAATGTCCGTGAGGCTTTGAGGTTCGAAAACCCAAGCTCACGCAATGTAGCCAAGCAGATCGCTCAAAATTTGTTTGGCAAGCTCACGCTTATATATGGCGTTTTTGGATATCGCGCGGCTGTCGCTCGCCGATGGAGAAGCCAGATCAACACCAACAGCAAAAATCTTGCCTGCTGTGGGGTTTTGCACGACATGGCGACAGGGGAAATATCCGGCTACGAGTTATCCGGCGGCCGGGCTCAGGATATTGCAGTCGTCCTGCTCAAAGACGCTACCGACGGAGGGGTAACTGTCGATCTGGTTAACGCGGTCCAAGAACAGCTTGCGCAGTTCAATGTAACCATCGCGGATATCCGCGGAGCGACGACAGTCGAAAGAATGTTCTACGGGATGTATTTGGGGGACTATGTGAGCTACTACATGGCTCTTCTAAATGAAGCCGATCCCTTCAGAACCGAATTTGTCGAGATCATTGAAAGCAAACTTGAAGGCGAGCCGGAACCAATCGCCCCGGCCCCGCCGGTAGTAGAGGACGAGCAGGCGGAGGATTAACTCTCCGCCTGTGAACCATAAATATAGATTCTGCAAAATATAAAGCGAATAGCAATGCAATATCTGCGTCGTTTATTAAGGTCTTGCGTGTATGAGTTTACTCCAATCCCACTCCGTATTTACTGAAATCGTAATTCATGTGTTTGCCGCAGTAATCGCGGGAGCGATTGCGATTCGCCTCAGACAGCCTCTAATTGTCGCTTTCATCATCGTTGGTATTATAGCCGGCCCGGTCGGCCTGAACGCTATTCACGCTTCTGAAGAGCTTCATATGCTCGCTGATATGGGGTTGGCCCTGCTGCTGTTTGTCGTGGGTTTGCGTCTCGATCCTAAAATGATACGCAACACCGGCCCGGCTTCTTTCATCGCCGGGATGGGGATGATGCTGGTCACAGGGGCCATTGGCTACGTGTTGTGTATGCTCATGGGCCTCAATCAAACCGCTTCGCTCTATATTGGGGCCTCACTCGGGTTTTCCAGCACAGTTCTGATAGTAAAGATGCTGTCGGATAAGGGAGAGGCCGATTCGCTTTATGGGCGGATAGCGATCGGGATTCTGATTGTCGATGACATCGTAATTGTATTGGCGATGATAGTGCTCACTGCGTTCTCCGGATCATCACAACCCAGCATCGCCATGCAGGCCGCGACGATCATATTAAAGGGAGCGGCGCTGCTTTCAGGGGTTTGGGCCATCAGCAAATATCTGTTCCCGCGGCTGATAAATATCATGTCGCGGTCAACGGAGCTGTTGGTGCTTTCGAGCATCGCTTGGGCGCTGTCTTTGGCTGGTGTCAGCGAGCTGTTGGGTTTCAGCAGGGAAGTGGGTGCATTTGTCGCCGGCCTGGCCCTTGCTTCCAGCTCGTATCGCGATGTGTTGAGCACGAAGCTGGCGAGCTTACGCGATTTTTTGCTTTTGTTTTTCTTCCTGGATTTGGGAAGTCGTTTCGATCTGCACGACCTGGGAGCGCAAGTGATCCCGGCGATAGTGCTGTCGCTGGTTGTTCTTTTAGAAAAACCAGTTGTCGTGATGGGCATATTGGGGCTACTGGGCTATCGTCGCAGAACTGGATTCATGGCTGGTTTGACTGTGGCTCAGATCAGCGAATTCTCTTTGATTCTGGTAACTTTGGGTGTGTCGGTGGGCCACGTAACCGAAGAGACTTTGCGTTTGGTTACGTTGGTTCTTATGATTACTATGGGTGTTGACACGCACCTGATAGCAAATTCCCAGGCGCTTTACGAGCGCATCGGGAAGAAGTTGCATTTCTTCGAACGAAAAGGAATCCATCGTGAAGACAGCGAGGCTTCTACCCAAACCGAGGGAGGAGAGCATGCTGCGATTTTGATAGGGCTTGGCCGTTACGGCAGCCGAATCGGCGCTGAGTTGATTAGTCGGGGAAAGAAGACGCTTGGTATCGATTTCGACCCGGAGTCGGTCAAGATGTGGCGGGAAAGAGGAAGGGATGCGCTGTTTGGCGACGCCGAGGATCCGGACTTCGTTCATTCACTTCCGCTGTCGACAATCAAATGGGTAATAAGCTCGATAAGGGATAACCGGCTCAATAGTGGAATAATCCGAACCCTGCGAGCGTCCGGTTATCAGGGGCCATTTGCTTGCGCTGTCGACGAGCATTCGGAAAACCCCGACGATAGGGAATGGCTTATGGCCGATGTGTTATTTCGTCCATTTAAGGATTCTGCTATGCAGGCGGCTGATCTTGTTCTTGCAGCCGACGAAGTGATCGCGAGGAGGTCAATGGATAAACAAATCGAATCGATATCGGGCCACTACATCATTTGCGGGTATGGTCGTATGGGTCAGCAGATTGTCAAGGATTTGGACAGATACCAAGTCCTCAACGTGGTAGTGGAGTCAAATCCGGAGCAGATCCCCAGGCTTAAGGCCGGCAATGTGCCGTATGTCGAGGGTTATGCGAGCGAGGACGATACTTTGCTCAAAGCAGGCATTTTGCGCGCCAAGGGCCTTATTGCTGTAGCGTCCACCGATGAACAGAACGTTTTCATTGTGCTGACGGCAAAGGTTTTGAACCCCAAGCTATATGTGGTTGCGCGCTCGGTTTTGAAAGAAAACGAGGATAAACTGCGCCATGCGGGGGCTGATCGGGTGATGTCTCCGTATATTTTAGGTGGTCGGAAGATGGCGTCTGCGGTGATAAAGCCGGAGGTTATGGACTTTCTCGATCTAGTGGTTCACGAAGACAGCGATAGGACAGAGATGGCCATTGCAGTGGTTGGAGAGGAGTCACCATGGGTAGGCAAGACCCTTGGAGAGGTCAATCCGTGGCAATGCTGCGGTGTGACGCCGTTGGCGGTACGCCGCCAGGGAGAGGCTCTGCACACCAATCCGCATTCGGATTTCGTGATTCAAGCCGGTGATGAGGTTATCGTTATGGGCAAGCCGGCGGAGATAAAATCGGTTCAGGATCTGTTTTTGTGACTGACAAATAGTGTCAGTAATACCTTAGGACTACCTGTGAGTAATGCCTGAGTAGACCATTAAAATACGGCTTTAATCTAATTGTTGCGGTGTGGATAAGAGGGTATATTATGTATAGCCGGTGAGCGGACAGTATGGTTGATAGAACTTAGGCGGAGTATCCGAAACCATATTAAGCAAACCTGGGGTAAGATGAACAAACTGCCTGCCCGCAGAATCAAACCCCGGGGCCAGCGTGTCCTAATCGCGAATTGTGACCTGCCAGCACGCCGTAATGGGGATAAGGCTGACGCCGGCTGAACTTTCCTCTCCTATCTTTCTGTGTGGTGGCCGGGAGTATAAAACTCCCGGCCACAGTTGCATATATGCATCTCCCACTTGAACATAGTCCCATTTCTGATATACTTAAGCTGGTATGAGCAGCAATCAATTTACTCAGATATCTCCGCATTATGATGATCTTATGGCTGGTGTTCCGTATGGGCTGTGGGTGGAGTATGTTCAGGCTCTTCTCAAGCATGTCGGCTTCGATGGGCACAATGTGCTTGATGCGGCATGTGGGACGGGCAATGTCAGCGAACTGCTTGCCGAGCGTGGCTACGGGGTGGTTGGAGTCGACATCTCTGCCGGGATGATTGAGGCCGCTAAAGCGAAATCAGGCAGAGTAGAATATCACGTGCAGGATTTGGCCGAACTCGACCTCGGGCGACAATTCGACTTTGCGATCAGTTTGTTTGACAGCCTCAACTACATAATCGACGTAGAACATCTCGCAAAAGCTATGATACGGGTGGGGGAGCACGTTGTGGAGGGCGGATATTTTATTTTTGACGTTAACACCATCTATGCGCTCGCCCATCATTTCTTCGATCAGGCTAACCTGGCGCCGGGTCGGTATCCGCATTATATATGGTCGAGCGAATACGACCATGCGACCCGCTTATGCACCGTCACTATGACCTTTGAAGTCCTTGAAAATGGCGAAACCCGCCAGTTTAAGGAGGTCCACACGCAGCGTGGGCACTCCCTGGAAGAATTGCAGCAGATGCTTATCAATGCCGGGTTTGAGGTCGTCGATATATTCCACGCATATCGTTTCCGCAAGCCCACCAGGCGATCGGACAGGGTGTTTTTTGTAGCAAAAAAGGTTTCGTGATGGATAAAAGTGTGCGCCGAGGGGTTGGCATAATCGCGGTCGTTGTGGTTGCGATAGCAGCCATCCTGCTTATCCCCAAAAAAGAACAAAATAAACCGACTCCGACGAATAACGACCCTTGGCGGCTGGTTTCCTATGACGCCAATGACGAATTCGGCACATATCTGGGCAATGGTTTCATCTCCACTCGGATAATGAGCGACGGAGTCGGCAGCCAGATTATGTTTGGCGATGACGGCAAAGCTCAAACGACGACCCTTGGTTGTTTTATGGCGGGCGTATATGAAAATGAGAAACTCGCCCCGATTCCGACCTGGAGCGACCTGCGTATTTATGACGGTAAGGAGCGCTTTGTAATCGACAAACGCGCCGCTTACAAACAGGTTTTGGACATGAAAACCGGCATCCTCATCACTAATGCCACTTGGCGCGCCGGCAAAAAAAGGCTCGAGGGTTCTATAACCATAATAGTTTCACGAGCGAGGCCGCATGTTGGTTGGGTCGGGGCTGTGTTGACCCCGGACTTCGATGGTGAAGTTGAGCTTCGCTATCCCGTGCGCTTGCCCGAGGGGAACTCGGTAAAGGGGAACGTCTACAGGGTCGGGTCGAGCGGGACGGTTATTGGCATCTGCCGCTCTTTGTGGGTGAAAACCGGCCTTGCTTCAGGGTCGCACACACTGCCTGCGCGTAATATCAGCCGCATTGCCGTGAAGCAAAATGAAACCACGACAATGGAGCTATATTCGGCTCTATATAAAGGCAAAGACAGTGATGCGGTTGCGAAAAAGGCGAGCGATGAGGTGAAACGTGTTTCGGTATGGGACAATTCCAAGCCGCGGGAGGCTGCAAAGCGATTTGTCGAAGAGCACAGGGCCGCGTGGGCTGCACTGTGGTCGAAACATATCACCATCGACGGGCCGCGTAAGGATCAACAGGCGCTGAACTCGTGCATGTTCTATCTGCTTCAGAGCGTTCGCGAGGACAGCCAATGGAGCATTCCCCCGATGGGGCTGTCCTCCGATTCGTTTTCAGGCCATGTCTTTTGGGATGCCGATATATGGATGTTTCCGGCGCTGCTTCTTCAGCATCCTGAACTCGCCAGGTCAATTGTTGATTATCGTTATAATACCCTATCTGGCGCTCTTGCCAACGCAAAATTGAGCGGCTATGCGGGGGCAGAATATGCCTGGGAGAGCGGAGAAACCGGGGCGGAAGACACTCCTCCGGGCCTGGTTTATAGAAATGAACGGCACATCAACGGCGACATTGCCTTGGCACAGTGGCAGTATTATCTGGCAACCGGAGACCTGAGCTGGCTCAAAACCCGCGGCTTTGCGGTGATAAAAGCCACTGCGGACTATTGGGTCAGCCGGGCGACGCTCACCAACGACCGATACGAGATCT
>JAAYKG010000035.1 GCA_012522555.1 Armatimonadota bacterium | reverse complement strand
GTAGACAGCAGTGACGGTTCCGATCGCAGAAGGAGTCTCCGGAGTGACCTTTCGCAGCGAATCCGCTACGGAGCCTCTCATTATTATCTCGCCGGTATCCGGCAGCTTCGGCAGATTCCTCGACAACTTAACCGGATCGCCTGTAAGCGGCGGGTTCGGCGTGCTGGTCGAATCGAAGTAGTCCCTCTGATTCTCTGCCGGCAGATGCGCGTCGGCGTTAGCATTCACATACACGCCGGACACACTCTGCAGCGCAGTATAGTTGGACGGTATAACCCTGTTGGGGGCTATAACGGCGGCCGGCTGCGGCCTTGGCCCTCGATAGATCGTGCTCGCGCCGATCTTGCTAAGCACCGGTTTTTGGTTGCCGGGCGGTGTCACGCTGACCACTGTAGGCCCTGGTGAATCGCCGACCGACGGGAACCTTACCATAACCGAGTACGGCTCTTCATTTGTATATTCGTCCATAGCCAGCAGCCACTGCGGCTTGGTCTCACGAGTCCGTGCCGTAAAGTGGAACTTGTGGCTTCCTACCACCAGTTTCGGCACCGTGATCTTGTAATCGACACCCGTAGCATAGTTCTGCTGCGAGTCATCGACTTTAGACATCAACAAACCGTTGATCCGGAACTCCACAAGCCTTGCAGTCCCTGTGACCGGATCTTTCGGAACGATGAGCTGGTCGTTCTCCAGCGTATCCACCGCCAGAGTAAGTTTATTAAACGTGTTGGATTGTATCAGATACACCCGCAGATACGGCGGCGACGAAACGTCGCTCCATTTGTCGCTGTTGGTGACCTGCATCAGCTTGCCTGCAAACTGGGCTGTAGTCCAGTTCGGATCGACGAGATTGCCTTCAGCGTTGGTGATTTTGATGACCATCACCCTCTTTTTGGAGACCTCCAACGGGTCTGATTCGAGAGCGACAATCGAACCGGTCACCGGAATGGCCGTGTCATCATTGACAGCTGCATCGACCCACAGCCTGGGCGCGCCTGAAATCACCTCACCCGTAATCGGATCGGTAAGAGGATTATAGAAATAAGGTGCGTCGTTGTCCGAATCCCTCAAAGTGACGGTATAGTCTACGCTGTCCTTTGTGCTTATGCCGCCCGAGGCAGGGTTAGGCGAAGCAGCGCCATTGGACAACTGCGGTGGATCATTAACCCACGGCCCATCCAGATCGACGATGCCGACCGCAGGCAGACCGCGCTCAGCTTGATGTGAGCCGAATTTATCGAACCACGCCACCGCCGCTCCGTCCGAAGCGACGAAGTGATATGTGTGAGAACCACCTGAAAGGCCGCTGGGCTTGTAGGTGAATACTGCGCCCGCGTTATACAACGGCGTTCCAGTGCTGACCGGCTGCATATCGTGAGCCACACCGTCTATAACCACTCGCACATACGCCGGCACCTGGCCATTAGGCCCGTCAACATCAGTATATTTAACGCTGTAGATATACTGAGTGCCTTTCGCACCGGTCAACGGGGTGACCTGGCCTTCGCTGAGAGTCGGCAGCGAGTTGGGCAGCAACCTCTTGGGCATTTTGGTGCCGAAGAAGTAGCTGACCTGGATCTTATCCAACTCCGCAACCGGGCTGTTCTCGTTGAAGCGCAGTGTGCGGTTCCAACGATCAATGAAGTACGCGCCCTTCTGATAGGCTCGGGCATACAACACGCCAGTCCCAACCGGCGGCCGCGTCGACAACCGAAGCTGCTTCGGATCGTCGTCATATCTATTGACTCGTCGAGGATCGAAGTAGTTTCGTCCGGAAAAGTCCGGATTAGCCCACACACCCACGACGCCGCCGTCAATGTCTCTGGGCAGGTCGGTAATTTCGTCAATAGTATTGCCGAGAATGTTAATATAATCGACATAGCGGCCATCGGAAACAAAGAACGAGTTTCCGTTGCTCATAGACGGATTGATCTCACCAGTATCCGGATCATAATCCGTCATAATCGGCTGTCGCGCCGTGCCGGAGGATACCGTCGTGTATCGGATATCCGAATACTTCACGGTGACTTTACGCTCCATAGGCTGATACGCAATCGTAACAGCTCCCGCAAGCGGGCTGGGCAGTGAGCTGCCGAGGTAGATGTCGAGATCGCCAATCGTATGCGGATTAAGCGTACCCGTGTAGTAGTTGATCGGGTCCCCCTCGACGAATACACCCGTCACCTGTCCAATCTCGGCTATCTTGCTTTGATCGGATGGGCGAACCTGGCCTCTCGTGACCACGGTCGCGGGGGTATAGATATCCGGCAGTTTCTCAGTCAGCTTGATGTGGCTGTCCCCAGGATTGAATCCCTTGGCCCATATCTTCACATAGACCGTATTGACATCCTCAGGCAGCTTTTTCGTCAACACTATCTGCCCAAGCTCATTAGCAACCCCCGGCGGATAGTAGGCGATATATAGCCTTGAAGGAAGCGGATCATCGGTCAGCGCTTCCGGCAGTTCCACAGGCTCCCCGTCCACACCAGGCAGACCGGACGTAATATACGGCATCGGGTAACCATCGGCATCCGGCGGCATCAAATTCCCGGACGGAGACGCGTTCATGCTCTTATATATTCCCCTGATGGACACGATCTCCATAGGATTGGATGGCCAAACATGCGCTTCATCGAGTACAAACGCTTCCTGCCATTCGTACTGATCACGCGCAGCGCTCTCTGAGTAGCCGGCTCCGGCAAAGTAATTATGCCCTTCCAGATCCGGGTTGTCGTATACGCCAAGCACCCTGTAAACTTCGTCTGGATCCACCAGCACAACCTTGTCGGCGTGATCGGCGGTCGGACCAAGAATCACTCCGCCTTCCCGCACTACAGGCGGATCCAGCAGCGACGGATCGAAGTAGTTATCATACTTATGATCCACATCAGGATTATCCAGCCAGTAGACTCCTTCTACAGAGGCTATATCGGCAGGACTCTCCGGAGTCACATACAAACCGCTCGGCCTGCCTTCGAAGAGCGCAGTGCCGTTCATCATCAACACGGCTCTATCGAAGCTGCCGTCATCGTTAGGGATATTCGAGACAAATCCGTTCTTCTGACCGTTCAGCAGCAGCGGATCAGGGTTACTGGAGTAGTTCTGGAACACTTCAGCGTCCGGAATGACTCCTATCGGGGCCGGATATTGCATCGGCAACGGCCCAAGGATCGGGGTCTCCGTCTCACACTTAAGCCATATTTTCCCAGCAGGAAGGAGTCCCGAAAGCTGTATAGTATCCGTTTTGCCCCTATAATCCACAGGCGCGGCCAAGTAGTTGGTCCCCGTGAGGTTCTCGTTGGGATAGACCCCGAGAATCTTGACAATATCACCAATTCTCTCCGGATCCGGATCAATTCGATTCGACGCTGCAGACAAAGTCAACTGCTTGGCGATCTCCGGCACAACCACATAATGCGTCTCGTCGACCCGTATCGCATCCTGCATCACAAAGCAACCGGCCGCGTCTGAACGCTTGTCATCATTAGACGAACTGGCATAAGTGGCATATTTCACGCCGTCATATGCGGTGAACGCATAGTAGTATTGGACAGCAGACGCCATCGGAATATACGAAACATATAGCTGTCCGGTCGGCGGATTGGGGAGGTTTGTCCCAAGCTTAATAGTCGCATCCCCGGTGGCAAACGGCTGTAGCGTTCCTGCGTAGAAATTCCTGTCCTCAGGATCGCCTTCCATATACACACCTACTACTGCCGCGATATCCTTTGTCGGAACTCCAACCGGGGTCACGGTAAGTGTGTCGTTCATAGTCACGTTGGTGCGCTCAAGCACCGCCGCATCGGGTGCGCCCAGACGAGTCTGGAAGTGATACTCCGCCCCGTCGCTGTAAACGTTATCGGACGGTTCGGATTTAATCATGCTGTTGCCCGCATCCCAGATGACGGTTTTGACCTTGGAGCTATCCTCAGCCACGGTCTTATCGCCTTGCTGCAGTCGGCCGATGAACAGTTTGATCCCCGCGGGCGGATCGTTATCTTTGTCGCGATAGTTGACCTTAAATGTCCACAGTGTAGCTGCGTTTGCGGTGCCATCTGCGGAGGTCACGGAACCCTTGCTCAAGGTCGGCGCACTGTTGCCGGAGATCGTCGGGCCTGATACCCAGTTCCCATCTCCAACAGGGTAACGAGTGGTCTCGCCCTTACGCAAGTCGTTTACGTCGGTCTGTCGACCCCAGTCGTCGGTGAACTCAACAAAGAACCTGCGAGTCCCCTTCTCCATGGCCTGATCACCCATCGAAGCAGAGGAGTAGTAGAAGTCCACGCCCTCTATGTATTGCTCCGAATTATCGGTCAACGGGTTGAGGTTGTGTTTAGGATCGATTATCATATCGACCGTACGCCTGTCCCCCGCCGCATTGACCTCTATGGTCAGCTTCGTCGAATATGGCCTTTGCCCGTCAGCGTCGGAATATGTCGCTTTGTAGACAAAGGTGTCGCCTTCCTTGCCGCTTGCCGGAGTCACCGAAACATTGGTTATTTTCGGCGCGCTGTTGACATATGGCCCCGGCGCAAAGTCGTTGTCCCAATAATCAGGCTTGCCGTAATCCGCCGCCAAGCTTTTTGACGGAACCCACCACTCACGTATTGCCGAGAAATAGTTGTACGAATAATTATCAGGTCTGACAGGCCACCGAACCGGCTGCTCGCCATCATTGGCTGAGAAATAATACGTATGTGGCCCGGCAATCAATTGGACACCGCTTTGGAGTTTAACCTCATACCAGACACCTTTGCGGTAGTCTTTAACAGTCTGCCCGGCTCGCGGGGACATCGTATATTCTTTGTATACGTGTTCGGGGGTAGTTCCCGTTTTCTCCGATGCGTTGTTGATATGCAGCTTTATCGAAAGCGGCGCTTTGTTATCTAACTGCTTATAGAGGATACGAAATACGTTCATATCCTTGCTATAAGAACCAGATGTTTCGGCCCGTAGCCCGTCATCGCCGGCGCTGCCTTTCGCCCCCGGCAAGAGCGGGTTGACAGCAAATCTATATGGATACAGGGTTCCAAAGAAACGGCCCCACCCATAGATCTTGTCATCATATCTTATACCCAGCTCGTCCTCGGATGGCATGGACAGCTCACAGGAAATGCGTGGGTGCACATCGCACGGGTATTGATACGGTTCATCTCTACCTGATTCGAATTTCCCCGGCGCGCGAACAGGCCGGTCTACGTATATCGTCGAGTCATACACATTTGCCCCGGAGGAACTGTATCGGCGATATTTCTCTCGGTCGACTTCCGGGTAACCCGTTACTGTTCTCTGCACAGACGGGTCTAGTCCGGTGCTGCTGTAAAATCCGCCTGTCTCACCCCATTCTTGGCGACCGGATTTGCTCAACGGATCATCCGGATTCATCTTCGCAGAGCTCTGGTATTCAAACGGGAAACTGACCCCGTCCTCGAATGTCAAAGAGTCGTCCGAACACGCGAAGAAGTAACGATATACTCCACAAGAAAGAGATTGGTACAGCGTTGTATCTTCCGTAGTGCCATCCGGATTATATCCAAAATAATCCGATTGGAACGGCCACCAACTATTGTCGTCCGGGACTCCTCCAACCCAACCCATCCTGTTATGCGGGATTATGCGATACATATAGATCCCCAGTCGGCTTTCCGGGTTCTCCGGCTGCATAAAGTGGGGTCTATAATCGCCTATGCCGGCTTTGTCCAAATACAACACCACCCCGCTGCCGACGCGCCAGCGATTCCATAAGTCTGCGGCGGGCCGCAGCCAGGGTTTTGGCTCAAGGTTGTCGCGGTTGTGGTAATTGACCCGGAAAACAAACTGATTTGAGCTAGACCCGTCATCCGGCCGAGCGGGATTAGCCAGCTCAACCGGCTCGATGCTCAATGGATCGACATCAGTATAAGATGGTCTGGCGGCGTCGGATATTATGGTCAGCCAGTCTCTGTTGCCGACTACTCCCCCGTGGTCGATGGCCCCGCCACTGTCGGAGTCGTGTACCGTAACAGATACACCACTGGCCGCTTTAACATCCTGAACAACGAGTTCCCTGTTTTTGACGCCACGGCCTATAGCTGTAAGAATGTGCGCATAGGGTGCACCCGTAGGGCCTGCTTTCAGGCCATAATAATACATTGGGTGCTGCCGTGGATCGTAAATAAGTTTGTTATTGATATTGCGCTTGTTAAGCGCAGTTTCGTTATAAGGCTGCTGTTTGGGGTTGGACATATTCAACCCGGCGCTGACAGCCACACGGAATCTCGCACCAGTCGTCGGGCCTAACTCGTGATGCTTCATTGGAATAGAGCCGCCGAACCATACAACCGGTCCGCCCTCATAATTGGCCCAATATTCAACCCTCGCGCCATATGTCCCGTACGGCAATGTTTTAGTATCAATAGTAAACTTGCCGTCCGCCAATCCGCATTGAGCATCCTTGGATTCAAAGGTAAACCCGCCTACGGGAGTCGCCGTGACACCGCTTACCAAGCCAACGCTGGTTGTGCCGGCGACTGTAAAAGTCCTCTGGCTGAGCTTGCGATAGTCTATGTAGACCCTTTGGCCGGCGATCTTTGTCTTAGCTTCAGGATCGACAGCAGGCTCTTCCAGGGGAGTGGCAAGCCGGATGACACCGGACTTGAAACAATAACCTATAGGTTTGTCGTTTGCTCCCAGATAATGATTAGTCCCCGTTTTGGCTGACGTAGTGTAGACCCCAGAGACCGCATTTGTCGAAACTACTACGTAGTAATCAGTGCCTTCCCTGAGATCCTCCTCATCCGGAATATTGGTAAAGTACAGCCGGCCGAACGGATTGTTGGGACTAGAAGGCTCGTATCGCGGCAGCGGCGGATCCGTCGGGTGCGCAGGGTCGATCCTATCATCTTCTACGTTAAAGAAGCTATGCCCGCTTTTCACGTCTTGCATAGACCGATAGATCCCAAGCACAGGGCTTTCTTCGGCTTTAAGGTCCGTTTTATTCAGGTTCGCCGGGTTGCGATCCGGATCGAGTTTGAGAATGCCGGGGTTTATCAGCAAATAAGGCCTGCCCGAATCTCGAACCGAGACCCTATAGACCGTATACGGCATAGGCAGTGGGCTGCCTTCAGTAATGACGTATTTGGTTCCAGGGGCGTAGTAGCTTACGATAACCTCGTTGACGCCTTCGGGAAGTTTGCCCCCTTCTTCCATTATTTCTATGACGCTATAGGCCGGCCAAGTGGTTAATATCTCCTTGGCGTTGCGGATTCGCGCCTTCAATTGTTTGCCGGCCGAAGTCCACACGCCCACCAACGCAACCGGAACTTTCGATGTGACGATGACCGCCGGATGGGCTTTGACATCGTCTTCCTCTTCAGTCTGTTGAATCACGCAAGCCTGCAGTGATCCATCTCCGCCCGGGGTCGGTACGTCAGCCTTAGCGTCGCTCACGACTTCTTCGCTAACGTAATCTACGCCGTGGTGAAAGGCGGGATTTTTGACATTGGACGCATTAAGCGGCATGGGTTCCGGATCGGGCTGAACCGATATGAAACCTATCTCTCGATATTGCTCATCAGGCAAAACTTCTTGTGGCTCGCTGAATCCCACGAACCCATCAGGCGACGGAACCCACGGCCACCATGTCAGGCCTTCACCCCATTGATCCGGAATGAACTGGCGAAGAGTGCCCAAGGAGGTCCCAACGTTCAGCAGACCTTCCGTACGGCTGGAGCTTTCCAGTGTCGGCCAAACCCCATCGCTATCGGACCACACCGTCATCATGTTCCAAACGGAGTTGGCAGTGGCGGCGGATGGACTGGGGCTTAACGACAAGGCGGCAAATGCCGCAGTCGAGCCGGCGCTCATCAGGCACGCTGAAACCAATAGAATTAAGAGCAAACGCCCATTAGTCTTCATAGTTCATCTTCCTTCCACACTCCAACGGATGGAGCGACCTTCCACTGTCTACCCTCGAAGACGGTTGTGCCAGTTGCCAGCTGAAGCTGGGTTATGATCCCAACAGCCGGCCAAAGTCAAAGACCTTGCTGTCATTTGCCGCCTGGATTGGCCGTCACATCCCCGCCAGGAAGCACGGGCGGACGGAAGACAAGAGTAACCGGTTGCTTGGCATAAACCCAATATCCAGTCCACGGATTCAACAATGTCCCTTTATCGCTGGTGATATCATAATCCCACTTCGCGGTGTTCCACGAGAACAATGTCTTATCCATCCAGTTTTTTGTACTTGCAGCATCCAGTGTGACTGTCTCATTGAGCCGGTGAACCAATACCTGACCCCAATGTACGGGATACACAAATGGATTACCGATCATATTCCAGCCTCTGGACAGAGCGATTCGCTGCTCTCTAGTCTGCTTGCCGCCGGATTCGCTGGCGATGGCTGCGTCCGCAGGCAGGCGGAACGTCTGAATCTGGTTCCACGACAGCCCGCCGACATACATCCAGAACGCCTGGCCGGGGGTCAGTTTAGTCAACGGCATAAGTCGGTTGCGAACAGGGTCTTGATACTGTGCGCCGAACGTGCCCGGCACCAATCCAAATGGATTTCCCGAAGCTGTAAAGTATGGATTGTTAAATGTAAACGGCACATGCATCAACTGCCACCCGAAGTCGAAATGACCTCTCTTAGCGGCCGGAACATAGATGGGCCTGGTTACGGTCTGCTGCCAGTATCTGCCGTAAGGATCGCTGTCCGCCACCGACACATATATCGGAAGCTCACCGCTATAATCCCCAGTCGCCCTGACCACCCACTCCACTGGGATCGATTCGGAATCACGCTCAACGATTTCTTCAAGGAGTTGGCTGGCGTCGTTGCCCGGTATCCCCGGCACCAGTTCCAAGCCCTTCGGCAGCGAGATAGTAGCCGTCGTCTCTCTCAACTCGTAGGGGCCTGGGTCTGTAGCGAGGTTATAAACGTAAGCCTTGACCGAAAACATAGAGGGAGAATACTCAGGCATATTAGACAAAAGGTTTGTGCTGTCGTACTTTAGAGACCTCGGAGCTTGTACGCTCAACACAGCGCTGTCCCGAACCGCGTTTCTGCCGGATTTATACGTCCAGTGGCTGGTCGCCGCTCCTATCCCATAATATGTTATGATAGTCCGCGTCGCCCCTGGCAGCAGATATTTCTGGTCCCAGCACAACAGCCACGCCATATCAAGAATACTATGGAGTTTATCAGGTCGGTAATGGAGCGGCAGCCACAGGTCCTTGTGGAACAGGTCGTTATGCTCCCCAATAGCCGCCATGTCCGGTTTGGTGGCATCCTCCAAACCGAGCACATTACGGGTCACAACGCCCGGATTATAAACGTCGTCGTAAACCTCGAACCAATCCGGCACCACGGGATTCGGAGTTTTTGAGTCAGCAAAATCCCTGCCGCCATAGATCATCGCCTGTTGATTGGCGGCCGGCTGGGTTGCCCCGGCGCCCTGGACATACGCGAAGCTTTTATTCTGATATGGGCCGTAGTAGCCGCCATCGTCGCTGGTCCTGAAGGCCGGCGCACCGGTTTCCACATCGCCGTATTGCTGAAAGCCAATGTTTTCGGCCACGTTACCGGTATTGGTAATCCTATATTCGAATCGTACCAGATCGCGCACGAGATGGATTCTGATATCCGTTATAATAGTGGAGCCGTTTCCGCCGGATGTGCTCCATATTCCGCGCACAAGCGGGCCGGTATAGCCCAATCCCGGCTCTTTGTCCGCAAGCTCGGCCGGCGGAATCTGATAGCGGGTGGGCGTAAATATCGGCTGACCGGGAACCGGGTTGTACCATCTTCCTGAAGCGCCGTCGCCGACCATTCGGGTGTCATCTCCGATTCGCAGCTTCCAATAACCAAAATAATGGCAAGGCGCCATGCCCATAAAGGTTAACGGCATGTCGTCATCGTCAAGAGTCTCCGGGTCGCCTTTCTTGGCTACGATACCGTATCGTCCGCTTACACCCCATTTGTGATCCTCCGTATGAAAGACCTTATCGCCCCGAAAGTATTTATCTCCGCCGTCATCAGCATCATTACATACAGCTTTAGCCAGTATATTACCCTGAACACCAATCCTGCAGGCTATATAGTCATTCTCTAGCGTAACCCATACCGGAAAGTTGTCCGGGTCGCCTTTGAATGAAGGGTAAGTCTCCGGCGCATCGAATTGCGCGAAAGCTGCCCCCGCAATCAGCAACAATACTGCAATCAACAGCATTCCCAGCGCCGCCTGACGTTTATGTATCTTCATAACTTTCTCCTAACGTTCTCCCCCCACTGGCCTCATTGCAGCGTCATTGTCAATGCTTCTCTCGGCGATATTCCCCCGACCAATGCTCGAACCCAATATCCCTGGTAGGGATCCAAAAGCCTTCTGTCAGATGGGACTATTTTGTAGCCCACCCCGGATTCATAGCCATAGAAGATAGCGTCAAGCCACGGCCTGGGGCTTCGCAGGTCTTCATCGAGGGTCCTGGTGATTCCTTGGTAGTTCAAATGCACAGCAGTCAACGGCACGGTGTGCGTATATGGATTGCCGATGATATTCCATCCCTTATACAAATAAGTACTAAAGCCGTGCGGCGCGCTGATCTCGGTATACGCGCCGTTCAGGACCGCATCTCTTTGCAAGGTAAGCCAGAAACCGGTTCCCGCCGGGAACTGCAACTTCCTCGATGCATCATCGGCCAAAAAGCCGCCCGCAGTCGGTACGGACCAGATTGAAGTGTCCGGTAAAAGCATACGCGTCACCGGGTTCAACCATGCCATGTCATCAAACCTGGGTGTGTTCTGTCCAGGATCAGCCAAACCCGTGATATACGAATAATAAGCGCCAATCGGCGTTGACCAACGATGCAACCTCGCCCTGTCAACTGTCTGCAATCTGAAATCAAGCGGTTGTGAGGTGGCAGAATCTATAAGAAGATCGGATGGCAAACCATCGACTGTCACGCTCCCGTCGGGGTTCGTCGTGCTCAATCAGTATGGAAACGCCAACAGATGCTGTCCGGCGGGACTAATCTAGCCGGCTACCTGAAACGTTCCCCAGTTGCACACCAGATCTCCGCCC
>JAAYKG010000225.1 GCA_012522555.1 Armatimonadota bacterium | reverse complement strand
GGATTATTGGATGAAATACTCGCGTTTTCGCACCATGTGTAGTGAAACGGGAGCAAGCCGAGAGTGACGCGTTTGATGGTGACGCCGCTGCTTGCGCCTGTTTTCCCGGTGGAGGTAATCAGCATGGTCGAAGCATCGACTGCGCCATTATCGACCGCTTCAACGTGAAAGCTGCCGTTTTCAAGGGTCACATCAGCCACGAAAGGAAGCGGCCGGCCTTGGTGGTGGACCATATAATAGGCATATTCGATTCCCGCCTGGGCGATATGGGTTTCGGCTTGTTTTTTGGTGCGGGAATCTTCGGTAAGAAAGCGGGAATGGCCGGCACGAAGCAAAGCCAGCGCCAACACACAGCCCGCGAGCATGGTTACCAGCGCCAGAATATATGCGGCCCCACGCCTGTTGTTTATCTGATTAGTAAGCATTTTGCAGGCAGATCGTTTTGCGTTGCTGAATTGATGATTCTGTTTGGCCGGATTTATACGTCGAAGTAACGGTCATTGTAACAGTCGGCACAGCGCCGTTGGTTGTGGCAAAACGCAGCGATGAGATCGGCTCTATCTTGCCTCTGGGCTGATCGTAGTAGAGGCTCCAGACCGGATCGGGCGCTACGCTTCTTGGGAATGCGCCCCAGTTCATCGTTGCGGCCCATAAAATATCCCCTGAACGGCTGTAGGAGCCTGTCGAATCGGACAGGTAGAAGATGATCCACAGGCCGCTTTGGTATTGTATTTTGCCGCTGTTCCAGGTCGGCACGTAGATGCCGTGTGCTCTATTGGCGGGCAGATTTACAGCAAGGGCGTCTGCGGTTGCGAATCTATTTACCAACGCAACCCCCACTGCCTGTGCGAGATAATCTGATATGCGGGTGCATGCCATAGATGTGGAAGCGAGCGCCGTGCCCCGACCATCCTGCCGCTGCCATTCATCCGCCACCGACAAGTATATCCCGCAAATACTGGACAGGACGAGCGCGAGCACCGCACTTACTATGAGCAACTCAATGAGTGTGAAGCCACAGTTCAGCCTATTTGCGCGCGATGAGCGTATTATACTGTAATGCACGTGTGCCATTTGCTTCCGGCCAGCTCACCTTTATCACGGCTTTGAGAAGATTGTTCTCGCTTGCCGTGGGATACCCGGTGATCGAGACAGAGATTTTGTTCCCTGCCGGCAGTGAGGAGTCCTGGGTGGGAAATGATTTTGCTCGGCAGCTATCGAACGGCGTTGCCCGAATTTGCGCGACTATGCTGTCGGCGACGTTCCTTCCTGCAGCCATTTCAACAGCTCGCAATTGCGTCGACCTGGACGCCGAATTGGCGGTCAATATCGCGAGCATGGCGATAGACAAGAGCATAACGGCGGCCAGCACCTCGACCAAGGTGAAGCCACCGTTTTGCTGTCTATGGATACTGTTATTCTGGAAAGATTGGCCGATTTTCACGGATACCGCCCTTACCCTAACCATCTCCCCCAGGAGAGGGGAGGCTCTGCGCCGAAACGCCAGCCCTCACCATAAGAGAAGGGATATAACCCCTCACCCTAACCACCTCCCCAAGAACAGGGAATAAGCTGCTCCCTCTCCTTTGAAGGAGAGGGCGGGGGTGAGGGGGAAACCTCTCCGTTGACGGGCGACTCTAGAAATCGCTGTAGTTGGTTTCGCCATCCAAGGCTTTTCCGGTCGCACTGCTGGTCACCTTGCCTGTAGCGGCAACGTAGTTGAAGTCGGCCCCGCTGATCGGGTCTTTAGGCAGCGACTCGAGATATGGGCCGTGCCAATCCGACACGTTCACAGTCGAGCCTGTGGAGTCTTTGACCTTAGACTTGTCGGTCTCGGTAAGATCAACAAGGCCGTTGGGATATTTCCCGATATCAGCCTGGAAAGCGCCGACAGCATTGCGGACCAGCTTCAGGTCTGTTTTGAGAGACGCTTCCTTGCTTCGCTGGCTGGAGTCCATAAACTTGGGCAGCACGATTGCCGCCAGGACGGCTAGCACGACTATCACCACTAGCAGTTCGACTAGCGTGAAGCCGGAACGCCGCTTTCTGATCGTTTGTATTAATTGCATTTGTTCATCCCTTTCCCGTCTTTAGGTGTGCGTATAACGGGCCGAAGAATCGGCCTGATTACCATGTGCTAAATGCCGTGCCATCCAATGAGTTGCCCGCGGCGCTGCTGTTGACTTTGCCCGTCGTTCTGTCGTAGCTGAAGGCCTCGCCGGAGATCGGGTCGATTATGACCGAATCCAAATACGGCCCGTGCCAATCGTTAGCGGAAACCACCACACCGCTATTGTCCTTGACCTTGCTTCTATCTGTCTCGGCGAGGTCTTGGAGGCTGTTAGGATATTTCCCGATGTCTGACTGAAACAGACTCACAGCCGTGCGAATCAACTTCAGATCACTTCGCAGAGCTGATTCCTTACTGCGCGCACCTGAATCCATAAACTTCGGCAGTACGATCGCAGCCAGCACAGCAAGAACTACGATTACAACCAGCAATTCAACCAGCGTAAAACCGCTCTTGGATCGCCTCTGCCGGGGCGTGTTCATAGAAAATACCATTTGAACGAATCCTCCCCGTTCATTATGTCGACAGAGCTACTTGACCCCGCCGACCAAGGAATAAATCGGCACGATAACCGACATAGCGATGAAGCCTACAATTACGCCCAGCACGACGATCATGATGGGTTCGATGATGGAAGTGAGCGACTTTACTTTTGCCTCGGTTTCGCGGTCGTATAAAGCGCAAACATATTCCAGCATCGTCGGCAATTCACCGGTTTTTTCCCCACTGGCGACCATTTGGAGCACCAGCGGCGGAAAAATCTCCGCTGCACGGAGAGACTGAGACGTGGCATCCCCTTCCGCCACATCCGCGCTCGCCTTCTGCAGAGCATCTTTCACTATTTCATTATTGGCGGCGGCTCCTGCAATCTCTAGTGTCCTTATCATCGGAACACCGCTTCCTAATAAAGTAGACATACAAGCCAATACTCGGCTCAGGACTATCTTGTTGACCACGTCTCCCACCAGTGGAACTCTCAATGTGACCGCATCGAATCGCCGGCGGCCGGTTGGAGTGCTCAACAACCTGCGCCCGAGATAAAACAATGCCACCGCGCCGATTATGAATAGATACCAATAGGTCGTAAATATGTGGCTGATGTTCATCAGAGCTTGGGTAGTCCACGGCACCTTTGCCCCCATTTTGTCGAAAAGCTTGGTAAAGCGAGGCAAAATAAAAGTCACCATCACCAGCACCGTGATGAACGATATACACAAAACCACAATGGGATATGCCAGCGCGCCTTTGATCTTGCGCACTATTTCGGCGCCCTTTTCCATATGTTCGGCGAGCTTGCCCAAAGACTCCGCCAAATTGCCGCCCGTTTCCGCCACTCTCGCCATTTCAACCGCTAGTCTGGGGAAAAATGCCGGATGTTTTTCAAATGATTCGCTTAAGGCAGCGCCCTGGCTGACATCGCTTGTGATCTGCTCAAGAGCTTTGCCGAATATCGGAGATCGCGCTTGTTCGGAAAGCCCGGTCAAGCCTTCAACAAGCGGCACCCCGGCCCGGATCAGGATACTAAGCTGGCGGATTGTCGTGGCGACTTCGTCGACGCTGGCCTTTTTGCCCCGCGCCAAAGGCAGTGAGGGCAGTTGATTCGGCGTTTGTTCACGAATGCTGATAACATGCTCTCCGCGCAAGCGTAAAATAGCTTTAGCCTGCTCTTCGGACGTCGCGTCGATGCGGTCGGAGACTGCCGCCCCTGAGTGGGTTATAGATTTGTAAGCGTAAAGTGGCATATTATTCTGTGGTCACTCGGATGACCTCTTCGAGAGTCGTTAATCCAGATTTGACTTTCAGCAGGGCGTCTTCTCGCAGAGTACACATACCGTGCTCGACAGCGATCTGCCTGATTGTGGCTGCGGAACTGCGAGAGATGATCGCCGCGCGAACGGCGTCATTCATTTTAAGCAATTCGTATACACCGGTTCGACCCTTATAACCCGTTCGGCCGCACTGCTCACAGCCCACCCCTTTCATGGCTCCTTCCAGATCAGCAGCGGTAATATCTAGGCCGAGTTTGCCGAGTATATGATTTTCCGGGATGAACGGGGATGCGCATTTGGGGCAGACCGTCCGCACCAGTCCCTGGGAGAGCCCCCCGATTATTGACGATGCCACCAAAAAAGGCTGCACACCCATATCAATCAAACGCGAAGGTGCGCCGGATGAGTCGTTGGCGTGCAGTGTACTGAGCACCAGATGTCCCGTCAACGCCGCTTCCACCGCCACCTCGGCTGTTTCTGAGTCGCGAATCTCCCCTACGAGAATCACATCCGGATCCTGGCGTACGATGGTGCGAAGCCCAGAGGCGAATGTCAGCCCGGCCTTGCGATTGACATTGGCCTGGATGACTCCGGCGAGCTGATATTCCACCGGGTCCTCGATGGTAATGATATTGCGCTCGACCGTGTTGATCATGTTCAGGGCGGCATACAGCGAGGTTGTTTTACCTGCGCCGGTGGGGCCGCAGGTCAGGATCATGCCGTAGGGGGACTCGGTCATATCGGCAAACGCCTGGGCCACCTCGGGCTGCAGCCCTAGACGATCCAGCGTGACCTTCGCCGCGCTTTTTTCAAGCACCCTGATGACGATGTTTTCACCGTGGATTGCAGGATAAGTCGAGATTCGGAAGTCGTATTCCTGCGGTCTGGCAATGAGGGTGATACGCCCGTCCTGTGGAGTGCGACGTTCGGCTACATCCATCCCTCCCATAACCTTGATACGGGATATGACCGGCGCTTGCAGGTCTTTGGGAACCGACATAACCTCGTGCAAAACGCCATCTACGCGAAGCCTCACACGCACTCTGCCCGCCTCGGGTTCGATGTGAATGTCGCTGGCCCGCTCGGCGATGGAGCGCGCTATCAACGCGTTGACCAATCGAACAACAGGAGCGCCGCCGGCCAGGTCTTTGAGGTCGGCGACATTTGACTCGATCTCCTCCGGCTCGTCCTCGCGGATTTTAACCTCCGCGTCGGCGTCTTTGATCGCCTCGACTATTATGTCGCTTATATCCCCAGCCGCCCCGAAACAGTTGAAGATGGCTTCGAGAATTTCTTCTTCTATGGCGATCATCGGCAGCGGTTCAAGACCTGTGGCCCTGGCGATCTCGTCGATTGCGCTGACATCCAAAGGGTTGGCCATTGCAACCTTTAACAGATCCCCGGATTTTCCAACGGGGATTGCCTTATGGCGCAGGGCCAGAGCATGGGGAATCAGCCGCGCAGTTTCGTGGTCGATGGACCCTTCATTAAGCTCGGCGAACTGGATTCCGTGACGGATTCCTACGCAGCGAACCCTGTCGCGTTCCTCTATCATTCCCTTGCGCACGAGAAACTCGCCGATATCCTCGGCGACGTCTGTGCGCAGCGACAAAGCCCTGTCGAGTTCCTCGGTGGTGAGGATACCTTCATCTACAAATACTGATGTCAGCGTAGCATCTGCAGCCAATTTAGCGCCTCACTGTGTACCGCTTGCGTTGGGAGCGATGATCTTCGGAGTCAGGAAGATCACAATCTCCGTGCGCAATTTTGAGTTCTTGTTGTGCCTGAAGAATTGGCCGATTATCGGCAGGTCTCCAAGGAGCGGTATTTTATCCGCGCTTTTGATCTCTTCGTCTTTTATCAGCCCGCCGATGGCAAGCGTAGCGCCGCTTTTGACGCTGACCGTGGTGCGGGCCTCGCGAGTACTGATCTGTGGGTAGTCCCCTGCCTGCGTTTTAAGATAGGATGTTACCAGACTCACCTGCGGATACAAGGTCAATATGATCTCATCATCGTCGGTGACTTTCGGCGCGATCTGGAGATATATTCCCACGCGCTCCTCTTCTTTGTCATACATCGGGGTGCCGAACTGGGTATAACCAACGAGCTTAGGGAACAAAATGCGCTCGCCTATGAGAATGTCGGCATATCCGCCGTCGATTACGGATATATTCGGCTGGGCCAGAAGATTTGCGCTGCCGGTGTTGGTGAGAGCGTTAAGTGCGCCGGTGAAGGTCATCGGCTCTTTGGTGAAGCTGCCGAACCTGATCCCGCTGTTCACTTTTTCTGTAAGTGTTATTTCGTTCCACGACCAGTTGATGCCCAAGTCTTTGGTCAGATTCGACCCGATCTCGGTGATCGCCACTTCTATTGCAACCTGTGGACCGGCAACATCGAGCTTTTCAAGCAGGGCTTTTGCTTTCGTGATGTCACCCCGCTGACCGTGCAGGACAATTGACTGCGCACTATCGGCGGATTGGGATGCGGAGCCGGACGATGATTCTACGGATGAGGTGCTGCTTGTGCCGGTCGCCTCGCTTGCGCTGGAAAGAGGAGCCTGCAGGGTCGGCGTCGCCAATGATGGTCCTGCGACGATTTTGCAGGCCGGAAACATATCGTTCAGCAGCGCAACCAGTTCGCCCGCCTTTACGTGGCGGCAGCGCCAAATCATTGACTCATCTTCCGGAGCAGGCGGAGGCGGAACCGCCTCGGGCTTTGGGCTTTTGTCGACGGCAGATATGACAAATGTGGAGTCTTTCTTTGTCCACACAAAACCTTGAGCCAGGGCCAGGTTGTCCAGCAGATCATCCAATGTCATCTGTTTGAGATGGGCGGTGATGGAGCCGCTGACATCGGGGCTGATGACGATGTTTGCGCCGGATTGCCGAGCAAGCGCTTCAAGGACGTATCTCACTTCCCCTCCGCTCGCATCGACATCGTATAGCTTCGGCGCCTCGGCGGCCGCATCCGCCAGGCAGGCTGAACACATCGACAAAACGAACGCTATTGCAACCAATTGATATAACAGCACGCCGCCGCAGTAATATTTATTCAGGTCTTTTGACAACAACAGTATCCACCCCATTCTTCAACACGGCCCTGCTCTTATCGATGTGTTGAACCTTATAGCCGCCTTCGATAACCTCGCCACTGGTGACCACCACGGCTGCCGACGTGCCGCTGCGAATTACTGCGGAGATCCCCTGTGGGCCTTCGACCGTAGCGAGAAGGACAAACTCCGGAGGCGCGGGTTTTTCATCTGTGGATTCAGCCGCATTTGGAGAGTCCTCCACACTTGTCTCGCCGCTCGAGCCAACTGCAAGCACACCAATTTGCAACGGTTCCAATTTCGCGTCCTGGTTCCTTGGCTCGCTTTGAGCAATAATCCCGATACCCGACGCCGCTTTTGCTGGTTGGCCGCCAGTTCCGTCGGGATTGCGAAACGGATTGCGAGCCAGGCCCGATATGGATAAGACGGCCACGGACCCCGCGCCTTTTGCAGCAGCCACAGCGGGAGTTGACGCCCCCGCTGAAGATCCCTTGCCAGGGACAATACGCGCAAATGTCACGGCGACAGCCCCCACGAGTATGACAATCAAAACGACGACTGTTTTTGTCGATCCAGGATCGGTCTTTATCATCACATTAACCGGATTTGATGTTTCTTTCGTATACAGTCAACATAAGATCGAATTGGATATTATTTGAATCGCCGCCCGCATCGCCGTGCAGGCCGAACGACTCCAGCTTCACCGGCATATCCGGCCGGCGTAACTGCGCCAGCAGCTTCATAACGCGGAAATAATCTCCTCGACCCTCTACACGCACATTCACCGCGTCCCAAACGCCGAGGCTTGTATTGCCTATACTTATCTCACTGGAGACAGGCGCACCCTGCGGGGTGACAGCCTCTATACTAACGTTCTGATCGGCTGCCCACTTGGAAATCTGAAGAGCAAACACATCAACCCCGCCATTATGGAGCGCCGGCCGTGAGGACTCCTCGTTATTAAGAGCGGCGGCCTCTCGGGAGAGCCGGGCCGAATCTACCCGCGCAGCGCTCAGCAGCCTCTCTGTTTTCCGCACTTGCCTGATAGCGGAGAATGTCGTGCTCACGAAATACATCGACACCAACACCGCCAGCGCCAGTATCGCCCACTGAGCACATTTTGCGCGCTGAAGATTGGCCGTACAATATAATTTAGGCGAATTCAGCATTAACCTTCTCCCGCGGCGTCAGGCACGCTCGCGCTTTGTTGCGGCTGCTTTGATTCATTGGGCGACTCATCCGCATTATCTGATCTTATTAGCGATACCGTCAGCGCGAAGCTGACTCCCTCTCGCCCGCCGTCGGATTCTGCTTTGACGGATTCCAGCCTTACCTCTTTGAACTCGGAACGGGATTTGAGATTGCCAACGAGTGAAGTTAT
This sequence comes from Armatimonadota bacterium, assembly GCA_012522555.1. GTDB lineage: Bacteria > Armatimonadota > UBA5829 > UBA5829 > UBA5829 > DTKD01. Next base: position 431 of record JAAYKG010000225.1, on the reverse strand, counting down.
CCCATCATAAGATTTCGAGCGGCCTGATATCGCCAGAGTTGAGGCTTTGTCGGAGTTGCGAATTGAGTCCAGCCACACATCCGACGGGGTCGCACCCAGCGCAGATTCCAACATATAAAGCCAGTGTTTGCTCTCTGAGGCGAGCTGGCTCTGCCATTTTCTTTCCGTGATTTTTGTGTTAGCCGCCTGCATTTGTCGTTTTGCGTGTAAGCTTCGATCCTGAGCTACGACGAGCTTGGACTTGGTTTCTTGCAACTGCCCGGCAAACAATGTTTTGCACATCATCGATCCGCCTGCAATAATCGCCGACAACACAATCCAACAGGCGGTGTTGCGCATAAATTTGTTCATCTTCGCCCGGCAATAATTGGGATCTACTATTTTAGTTTCGGCGAAATTGAACGGCTTCAAATTATCCTGTACTCAAGCCG
>JAAYKG010000224.1 GCA_012522555.1 Armatimonadota bacterium | reverse complement strand
TACCACATGCATCCGATGGCGCCCCACCGAGCAATGGAGGAAATACGCGCCGGAGCAGGGATTAAATATGATCCGGATGTAGTAGAAGCGTTTCTTAAGGTGCTGGGAGAGGGTTTTGAACTGGCTCTGGAACTCGCGAGAGTGGCCTGAAAATCATATTGCAGCGCCGCACTACAACCCATCGAGGAGCCTGCCATGCCGCAACGATCTAAATGGATTGAGAGGGTGTCGTTATTAGGCATCCTTGTTTTGGCTGTCGCTCTCCGCTTTTGGGGGTTGAGGTGGGGGCTGCCAAACGCTACGCACTCATATTCTTATCATCCTGACGAATTTCTCATCTTGGGTGCAGCCGGGTCGGCGCTGGTAACCGGGCTGCCGGCTCTTTATAATTATCCTTCTCTTTATATTTATCTTGTAGCTCTCGCGCTCGGCTTCACGACGGCTTTTGGGTTGTCTGCCGAGTTTACCGACCTATACTTAAGCGCCAGGGTTGTAGCCGCAATTATGGGGGTTACTGCCGTATGGATCACATTTTGGGCAGGCAGGCGATTCTGGGGTAGATGTGAAGCGATACTAGCCTCTGCCATTTTGTGTATCGCGCCGCTGCATGTGCAGCACTCCCACTTCGCCACGGTCGATGTCCCGAGCACCGTGTTCATTGCGGCTTGCCTCGGTTTCTGCGCGCTTATATATAACACGGGATCATGGCGCGCCTATCTGCTAGGCGGGGTCTTGGCCGGACTTGCCGCCGGAACCAAATATAACGCTGGGCTTGTCGTTTTGGCGTTAATAGCGGCTCATTTTTTCGCCGATGCGGAGCACAAGGCCGGGTTCAGGCGATTACTTGCAGGGTTCGGATGTGCTGCAGCCGCGTTTGTCGTCACTACCCCTGGAATATTTCTGAAGTCCCGCGATTTTATTTTCGGGTTTACCTATGAGCTTAACCACGCGGCGCAGGGCCACGGTTTGGTATTCGCGGGCACAGGGAACGGATTCATCTATACACTGAAATCATCTCTATGGTATGGCCTTGGGCCTGGGCTGGCAGTTCTGTTCATCGCCTCGATCTGCTATGCGGTGTATGCCAGAGACAAAAAGGCTCTAATAATACTCGCGTTTGCGCTGCCATATTACGCTTTAATATCAATTTCACAAGTAAGGTTTGCCCGCTACACTCTGCCGCTATTTCCCGCAGCCGCCTTGCTCGTTGGTTGGATGATGCGGGATATCTGGATCAAACTCCCAAGGGTGGGGCGCGTTTGCTGGGCGGGGCTGGGTGTTGTTATAGTATTCTGCACATTGTTATACACAGTTGCACTCGACAAGCTGTTTACCACCCCTGACCCCAGGGATCGTGCAGAGCTTTGGATATCGCAAAATATACCAATCGGCAGCCGAATCAATATTATCGAGGTTCCATGGTTTTATTCTCCGCCATACTCTAAAAACACCGGGTTTGGGACCTTGCAGCAAAGGGAGCGGGAGATGCGCCAGGCCCCATATCATCTTCAGTTGACCCCAGTCTATCACAATCGGCGTGCGGCTACGTGGTGGGTGGTATCGGATTACGAGGCCGATGATGCTCTGCGCCTGGCTCGGCAGGCCAGATCTCGTCCGGTTTCCACACCGCCAAAAGAATGGGTTAACACGGTGGATATCATGTCGGATCTAAATCGATACTACACTCGACATACGTTTAGCAGCCCACTGAACGTCTGCGGCGTTTCCTTCGACACTCGATCTCTGCCGCACGATATGCGCTATGCCGCCCCAACTATATGGATATATAAGTTAAAGAAATGATGGATAAACTTATACAACAATTTCTGGATTATTCGGCCGTAGAGCGCGGCTTGTCAAATAAGACACTTGAGGCTTATGGGCGCGATTTGTCCCAGTTTGCCGCGTATCTGGTGGATATTGGGGTCGAAAAGCCCATGGACATCGACGAAGAGCGCTTGATTGGATTCGTGCAGCGCCTGCAATCAAACAAGCTCTCGCAGGCGAGTATAACCAGAAAATTAACGGTTGTCCGCTGCTTCATTAAGCATCTCTCCGCCGAGGGTCTGGCGTCGAAGAGCAGCCTGGATGCGATTCCGGCTATTCGCAATCCTCGGCGATTGCCCAAGTATCTCGATGTTGACGAAGTCGGCCGCCTCCTTCGCGCCCCGTCCATATCCGATCCATACGGCCTGCGCGACAAAGCCATGCTCGAGACGCTGTATGCCACGGGGCTGCGCGTATCTGAGCTTATCAATCTTAAAGTCGAGGATGTGAATCTCAAAACGGGCTTTGTGCGATGCATCGGCAAGGGCAATAAAGAACGCATCGTCCCCATAGGCGAGATCGCAGCCGAACTGATAAATGCCTATATGGCATCGGCAAGAGAGGGTTTTGCACGGGCGAACAGATCAGAATATCTATTTCTTACCAAATTAGGGAAGCCTATGTCGAGGGTTATGTTCTGGATGAACGTCAAAAAATACGCGAAAATCGCCGGCATAACCCGCCAGATCAGCCCACACGTTCTCCGCCATAGCTTTGCAACCCATCTGCTGGAGCGAGGAGCCGATCTACGCAGCCTTCAAGAGATGCTGGGCCACGCCGGAATCGCCACCACTGAGGTCTATACGCACGTCACCCGCGACCATCTGCGCGAAATATACAAGGAGGCCCACCCCAGAGCATGACCATAGGTCGCGCGATCGTGATAGTGCTGGATTCCGTCGGGGTTGGTGAACTTCCTGACGCAGCCGACTATGGTGACGCCGGAGCTAATACCCTGGCGCATGTCGCCGAAGTGGTGGGTGGGTTAAACCTGCCGAATCTGGAGGCTCTGGGGCTGGGCAACGTCACGGCGATATCAGGAGTGGCTCCGCGGCAGTCTCCGATTGGGTGCTTCGGGAAGATGGCTGAGGTTTCCATCGGAAAGGACACTGCGACAGGCCACTGGGAACTTATGGGCGTAATCACATCGAACCCTTTTCCGACCTACCCAAACGGGTTTCCTGACGAGATTATCAAAGAGTTCGAATCGCGAATCGGCCGCAGAACCATTGGCAATAAGGTCGCGTCGGGCACGGAGATTATCGCCGAACTTGGCGATGAACACCTTCGCACGGGCTGTCCGATAGTCTATTCCTCGGTTGACAGTGTGTTTCAAATCGCTTGCCACGAGCAAGTAATCCCGCTCGACGAATTATATAAAATGTGCGAGACCGCGAGGTCGATTTTAGTTGCCCCCCACGACATACAGCGTGTCATCGCGCGTCCGTTCGTCGGCTCGATGGGTCATTACACGCGAACGCCCAGACGGCGCGACTACGCTTTGCCCCCGCCGCACGATACACTGCTTGATCTTTTGTCGAAAGCGGGCGGGCAGGTAATCGGAATCGGCAAGATCGAAGATCTCTTCTCGGGTAGAGGTGTCAGCGTTTCGCACCATACCTCCGGCAACCTGGATGGTATAGATAGGACCGTCGCGGCTGTATCGACTGGGCAAGGGGACTTGATCTTTACTAACCTGGCTGAAGT
>JAAYKG010000034.1 GCA_012522555.1 Armatimonadota bacterium | reverse complement strand
TCTCTTGTTGCGATCAGGATGGATTCTTTGGTTTGGTCAAATATTTCTTCATCTCCACGCAGGTCCCTGGGTTCAGTTGGTGAAAAGCCACCTCGTCCATCAACAGTCGCATACACAAAATACCCCGGCCACACTCGCACAGGTCGCCGTCACACGGCGGGCATACCGTCTCGGGATCAAAGCCCGGCCCTGAGTCGCTGATGCGAATGATCAATTTACTGTCGCGGTTTTCAAGTTGGACGTGAATGTTAGGGTTCGTCTGACTCTGACCATGCTTGATTGTATTCGTGCCAGCCTCCCCGACTGCTATGCATATCTCATCGAGCTGATCGTCTGTGAACTCCATTTCCTGAGCAAAAGCACGCACCCGAGCGCGCAGCTTCGAACTCGATTTGGCGTTGTTGGGCACGTCGAATGTCTCTAGTGCTGGAGCGGAAGATGGGGAGATGATGGTTTTTGTTAATTCGAGCGCTCTAATTGTATCCATGGGTCGGCCGTAACCTCCAAATATAAAAAACAGGCCTGCCCACTCTCTGCCCTCTTTGCGGTCGGTGCCCGTCCACTTACTGGACGATTCTTCTGTTGTTTTTGTTCACCTTTATCCGAATTTCTAAACCAACTGTGGCCGGAGCACAAGCCCCGGCCACCAATTTCAGTCGCTCAATCCCAGCGGCCCAGTCGAGTTTTCAGCGCCTGCTGCTCCTCGAGCATCTCCGCAGGCAATTCATAGCCGAACTGGTCGAAGAACTTTTGCATCCCGTCCAGCTCTTCAATCCAGTCGTCTCCTCGCACCTCAAGCAGCTTATCCATCGCCTCGTCGGAGATGTCCAGCCCCTCCAGGTTCAGCGATTCCTTGGTCGGCACGTAACCGATTGGGGTCTCCCGTGCATCGGCTTTATCGTTGCACCGGCGCAGCACCCAATCCAAGGCCCGCAGGTTCTCTCCATAACCCGGCCACAAAAACTCGCCATTCTCGTCTTGGCGGAACCAGTTGACGTGGAAAATCTTTGGCGGGTTCGTGAGCTTCTTACCTATATCCAGCCAATGCCTGAAATATCGGGCCATGTTATAGCCGCAAAACGGTCTCATCGCCATCGGGTCGCGCCGCACAACCCCCACCGCGCCAGTCGCGGCGGCGGTTGTCTCGCTTGCCATAGTCGCACCGACGTATGAGCCGTGCTGCCAATCGAACGATTCGTAGATCAGCGGAGCCAGTTTCGCTCTGCGGCCACCGAACAGAATCGCCGAAATAGGCACTCCCTGCGGATCCTCCCAATGTGAGGAGATCACCGGACACTGGGACGCAGGCGCGGTAAATCTCGCATTGGCGTTTGCCCCATTCTCGCCATCCTTGGGGGTCCACGGCTTTCCGCGCCAATCGACCCCTTGGTCAGGCGCATCGATGCCCATCCCCTCCCACCATACGGTGTTATCGGGAGTTAGCAATACGTTGGTGAAAATCGAATTGCTCGAAGCGGTCAACATCGCGTTATGGTTGCTTTTCGCCGACGTTCCCGGCGCCACTCCGAAGAACCCTGCCTCCGGATTCACCGCCCACAGCCGACCATCGTCTCCAATTCGGATCCACGCTATGTCATCACCAACCGTCCAAACCTTATATCCCGGCAGAGAATCCGGGGGAATAAGCATGGCGAGGTTGGTCTTTCCGCATGCGCTTGGGAATGCTCCGGCGATATAAGTCACCTCGCCATCCGGGCTTTCCAAGCCGAGAATCAGCATATGCTCGGCCATCCAGCCTTCGGTCAGACCCATATAACTGGCGATTCGCAGGCTCAAGCATTTCTTGCCGAGCAGCACATTGCCGCCATATCCGGAACCATAACTCCAGATCGTGTTATCCTCAGGAAACTGCAATATAAACCGGCGCTCGATATCCAGTTCTCCTTTGCTGTGCAGACACTTGGTGAAATCCTCGTTTTCTCCAAGTTCGTCCAGCGCGACCTGGCCTATGCGCGTCATTATGCGCATATTGAGCACCACATAAATCGAATCCGTCAGCTCGATGCCGAGTTTGCGGAAAGGCGAGCCGGGCACCCCCATAATAAACGGGATCACATACATAGTCCGCCCGCGCATACACCCATCAAACATCGCCCCCACTTTAGCGTATGCTTCTTTGGGGTCCATCCAGTTGTTGGTAGGCCCGGCGTCGGCCTCGGTTCGCGTGCAGATAAACGTCAAGTGCTCGGTGCGCGCAACATCGTTTTCCGCAGTTCGATGCAATACGCAGCCGGGGTATTTTTCCTGGTTGAGCAGATGCAGTTCGCCGGTGGAAAGGGCCTGTTCAGTCAGCCTGTCTTTCTCGGCGTCGCTGCCTTCAATCCAGACGATTTCGTCCGGCTTGCACATTGCAGCCATCTCGTCTACCCATTTTAATGCTTCTTTGTGTCGCGTCATAATGCTCTCCATAAAATTAGAGAATTGGCGCATTAAAAAAGGCCAAGTGTTACCCGCTCCCTTAGCAGATAACACTCGGCCTGTAGTGGGGGTAGATGTTGTCAAGAAACGGGCATCAGAGATACTCTCCGCGCCGAAAAAGAAAACCCCGCACTATATAGCTATCTTTGAGAGCCCGTAATCTCCGCGCCAAGCAGCCCGCAAGCCGCCATTTAGTGATTTTGGACTAATTGCATTTTAACCGCAAAGCAAGCAGAAGTCAATACACAAATACAAACGTAGTCATCATTTTTCGGGCTTCGCAAAAGTCGGGTTTCTTATGAAGGACATACGCTTCATAACAGATAATAGCAAAAGCAAGAAGACAACGGAGGCGGAAGATTTGTTTATAGACCTGCACGCGCACGCCTATCTCGACCCATACCCAGGCCCGGATGGAAATTGCGTGTTTTCCACTCCGGAACAGTTGATACGGCGATACGACGAACTTGGGGTAGAAAAAGGCTGCCTGCTGCCGATTGTGAACCCGGAGTTCTATCTGCCGCAGTCCAACGAGGAGATTCTACGCATAGCGCAAAAATATCCGGAAAGATTTGTCCCATACTGCAACATCGATCCCAGGGCCATCGCCAATAGCCCGGATTCCGACTTGGGTTATCTGCTTGCTTACTATCGCGACCGGGGCTGCAGGGGAATAGGAGAGGTAATGCCCAACCTGGAGTTTACCGACCCTCTGGTATGGAACCTGTTTAAGCATGCCGAGCGGGTGCAACTGCCGCTTACATTTGATATTTCAACACGAATCGGCCGCGCCTATGGGTTATATGATGACCCGGGCCTGCCGCAGCTTGAAGCCTCTTTGCGAGCGTTCCCACAACTCATAATAGTCTGTCACGGACCCGCGTTTTGGGCCGAGATAAGTACCCTGGATTCGCTTGATGACAGATCGAGCTATCCCTCATATCCGATACGAGAAGAGGGTGCGGTTCCGCGACTTTTGCGCAGATATCCTAATATGCGCTGCGACTTGTCTGCCTATAGTGGTTACAACGCCCTCGCAAGAGACCCGGATTATGCCGAGGCGTTTCTAAACGAATTCGCCGACAGGCTGTTGTTTGGACTGGATATTTGTGCTCACGACCAACCCGCGCCGATAGTCGATCTGCTGAATTCAATGAAAGCCGAAGGCAAAATCAGCAGTTTCGTCTTTGACAAAATCGCCCAAAAAAACGCTATCGACCTGCTGGGGCTGGAGCCGTAGCGGCAGGTGTCAGTCATTATTGGCGCATCGGGCCAATTTCAAACAGATCAACGCCAGCGAGGACGCGATCAACACTCCCGGTCGCTGCTCCGTTGCGTTTTTCGAACGCATATTCATTCAGATCAAGCCCGACGACATCATAACCTCGCTCGGCAACATCGGCGAGATAACCGTCATTGCCGCGGCGTGGATCGAGAGCCTGCGCGTTGTTATCTAAATCGAGGCAATTGATAACGAAATCGACTTGATTGCAGTGTATGTTGCAATCTGTGTCGATATCGACTCTTGCCGGATCTTTGCTTGCGAACAGTTCTTCATACCACGCCATAGCAGTGCCCTTTCCGGGTGTCGGGTTCAGCCGAGCCACGCAACAAAAAAGGCCGCTGGAGTTTTTCTCCGCGGCCTTTTGAAGTATGCTTCTTGTTATGAGTTACAGAAGGCTCTCTCCAGGCGGCCGCGGCGCACAAATAACGTTAATAAGGTTGACGCGCAAAGCCAGGCGATTGACGCAAAGCGCCATCGCATTAAGGTAGAGGCCAGTATTGATATTGTTAAGATTTTTTCTCATAGCAATATGCAATAATTATCGGTCGTAATGTGCATTTTACTCAACAATCAACCACTTGTCAAGGGTTTCATCGCACTAATCAGGCTTACGCATTAAAACCCGGCCACGATTCTGGCGAGGAAGTCATTGTCCCAGCCTGTCTTGTTTATCTTGCGCCTTACGCTGACGTTCTTGGATGATTCCTGCTTCGTCTAACCGATGGCAAGTTCTGCCGGCTTCGCGGCCAGGCGCAGGAAATTTGCCCCATGACCTCTAAGCGCAATGGGTAAAGCGGGTATAGAATCCGGATGGAGGTGTGGTTATGGATAATAAAGTAAGACGAGGCTTAGCCCTTGCGATAGCGATTGTGCTGTTGGCTGCCGGCTGCGCACTTGCCCAAACAGCGGGCGTCAGAGAGGTGAAGTTAGATAATGGGCTGACGGTGGTGATGAAAGAATCCCACGCGGCTCCGGTATTTACCGCGCAGATATGGTTCAAGGTCGGTTCGCGCAACGAGCATACCGGTATCACCGGGATATCCCATCTGCTGGAACATATGCTTTTCGCTAGCTCCAAGAACTTCAAAAAAGGCGAGGTGTCCAAGATGGTTCACGAACGCGGTGGGATAGACAATGCCGCGACGTGGACGGATTTCACCTACTATTGGGATCTGCTTTCCAGCGATAACCTCGAGTTTGCCATAAAGACACTTGCCGAAAAGGCCGGAAACGCATTATTGCTCAACGACGAAATCCAAAAAGAGCGTGTGGTTGTGCTAAGTGAACTCGAAGGCAACGAAAATAATCCGGACAGGTTGCTGTATCAAGCTGTGATGGCCCAGGCTTTTGTGGCGAGCGGGTATCACTGGCCGACTATCGGGTTTCGATCCGACGTGGAAAATATCGACCACGCCCAGTTAGAAAATTATTATCACTCCTACTATCATCCGAACAACGCCACTCTGGTGCTGGTAGGAGATTTTGATTCAAACAAAGCTCTTGCGCTTGCGAAAAAATACTTCGGCACGCTGCCGAAAGGCAGCCTGCCTCGACTTCCATACACGACCGAGCCTCCACAGCGAGGACAACGCCGCGTAATAGTGCACAGGGAGGGCACTTCGCCGAGGGTGATACTGGGCTACCATGTGCCAAGTCTGACCGATCCGGATTCATATCCGCTCACAGTGCTCGATCAGATAATGAGCGGGGGCCGTTCGAGTCGGCTGTATCAGGCGTTGGTGGAGGGGCAGATCGCGACGTCGGCGTGGTCGAGTGCGGGGAATCGCATTGCCCCATCCCTGTTTATGTTCGGAGCCACCGCCATGCAGGGTGTCGAGGTGGGCAAACTGGAGGCGGCGCTTTTGTCTCAAGTGGAGGTCGCGAAGAACGAAATGCCCTCCTCTGAGGAGATGCAATCCGCCAAAAACCAACTCGAAGCATATTTTATATATCAAAACGACAGCGTCTCCGATCAAGGTGAGCAGTTGGGATACTACAGCACCGTCGCCGATCTGGACTATCTCAAACAGCTTGTCGGCAGAATCAAAGCAGTCACCCCCGAACAGGTGCAGGATGTAGCTCGTAAATATTTCACAGCCGACAACCTGACAGTGGGAACATATATCCCGATGGGCGAACCGAGCGGAGGCGGCGAAACATCGACAATCGGGCCTATTCAGAACCAAACTCGCCCCGGGATATGCTACTATCACAAGCCCGAGACTAACCCCGCTTCCGACCTGCCAATTCAACCTGCGACCACAGCAGCAGGGCCGGCGCAGCCGTCGCAGCTTACCAAGCCTATACGAAGCGTGCTCGATAACGGCATGGTTGTGATAGTGCATGAGAACCATTCCAACCCGACGGTGGCGATCTCTGGAAACCTCAAAGCCGGAAAAGTGTTTGACCCTGCCGACAAACAGGGGGTTGCGGCGTTGACTGCGGAGATGTTGAATCGAGGCACGACAAAAAGAACATCTCTTGAGCTGGCCAACCAACTGGAGTTTGTGGCGGCCCAGCTCGATACCTCAGTCGATGTGGAATCCGCAACGTTCAGCGGCAAATCTTTGACCAAAGACTTCGACCTGCTGCTGGATTTACTTTCCGATGAACTTAGGAATGCCTCGTTTCCGGCAGATCAGTTCGAAAAAGCCCGCTCCGAGATGCTTTCTGCGCTGCAACAAAGTCAGGAATCCCCCAGATCTCGTGCGGTGCGCGCCTTCTACAACTCTGTTTTTCCAGTTGGTCATCCGTATCACAGGCTGACAGTGGAGCAGGCTCGGGATGCTTTGACTGATATCGAACGAGAAGACCTCGTCGAATTCCACTCCAAATATTACCGTCCGGATACCGCGATAATTGTGGTCGCAGGGGATGTAAGCCCGAGCAAAGCGATCGATTTGGTCAAAAAATACTTCGGCGACTGGAAAGCCGCAGGTCCAAAGCCTGTGGTTGATATACCGACGATCGAGCCTCCCAAACAAGAGCAGCGAATCGTGATCCCTATGATGGACAAAACCGAGGTGGATGTGATTTATGGCTATCCGCTGGGGATAAAGCGCTCCAGCCCGGACTACTATGCTTTCCGCATCGCAAATCAGATTCTGGGAGGCTCAGGGGCGCTTACAAGCACCCTCGGGGAGAGCATCAGGGAGAAAAGCGGGCTGGTATACAGCGTGTTCTCCACTTTCGATGCAAGCCTGGGAGCGGGGCCGTGGTACGCTTTCTTCGGTTCGAGCGGAAAAAACGCTGATAAGGCTATTGAGCTGTTGCAAAAAGACGTGCGGCAATTTGCTGAAAAAGGAGCCACCGAGGCGCAGTTCAAACGAGCACAGGAGTTTGTAATCGGCGTCTTTCCGATTGCGCTTGAGACCAACTCGGGGATAGCGCAGGCTCTGTTGAGCGCTGAGTTCTATGACCTAGGGATCGATTTTCTCGACAGATACGCAAGCATCTACAGAGCGGTGACTCTAAAACAAGTCAACGATGCGGCCAGGAAATACATCAGGCCGCAATCCGCGACGATGGTGATAGCCGGGCCTTATGAGGAGAAGAAATAAACGCCTGTTGTCAAGGTTTGAGGGACTCTCGAAGTGATCATACAGATAGTATAAAACACGGGAGGGTGCGAAATGCGCGACAGAGCTTCCATATATGCTGCCGGCCTGATGGTGATCTGGCTGGTTGGGTTATCAACAGTGGGTTGTTATGCTCAAAAGGCGGCAAGCCCCGGTGCAGGCCCGAGTGGGGTGCTGCTCAACGAGGAACTGCGCATTATCGAGATCGTGAAGCGAATATCTCCGACTGTTGTCGCAGTTACAAGTTATAATCAAGCCGATACCAGACAGGGCTTGGGTTCTGGTATTATCGTATCATCAGATGGCGAAGTGCTGACCAACAACCATGTCGTCAGCAAAGGGGCCAGGCTTAAGGTGACTCTGGCTGACGGGCGAGAACTCGTTGCCAAGAACCTCGGCGGCGATCCTTTGATCGATCTGGCCATTATAAAGATCGATGCAAATAACCTGCCTACTGCTCCGCTGGGTGACTCCGACGATTTGCAGGTTGGGCAGACCGCGATTGCCATAGGCAACCCCTATGGCTTCGAGCGCACCGTCACAGTGGGGGTGATAAGCGCACTTGGTCGCAGCATACCGGGAGGCGGGGCCTCACTGAGCAATCTCATACAGACCGATGCCAAGATCTATCCGGGTAACAGCGGAGGGCCGTTGTTGGATAGCAGCGGCGACGTAATCGGGGTAAATGCCGCAGTAGTTGGCGGTGATGTCGGGGTGCTGGGGTTTTCGATACCCATTAATACTGCCAGGCGTGTGATGGAGGATGTGCGCCGTTACGGGCATGTGCGGGTTCCGTGGGTTGGAATTTCGTATGGCGATATCACCCCCGAGATAGCGGCAGTGTTCAAATTGCCGGTAAAAGAGGGGGTAATTGTCGCCGAAGTTGAAAAAGATGGCCCGGCGGCACTTGCCGGAATCCGTAAAGGCGATATAATCGTTGAGGTAGACGGCAAAAAAATTACCGACGGCGGGGATCTGCAGAAAATTCTGCGAAACAAAGATGTCGGCCAGAAAATGCCGGTGACGGTTTTGCGAGATGGCAAAAAGCAGAACATAACCGTCACTCTGCGTGAGATGCCGATGGGCCTGAGAGCAACACCGTAGGATTCGCCGGCCATTGGTCGCGCGGATCCTGTGGCTGATGGCCGATGATCTTGAGGTGAGCTTTGAACAGGGAAGTAACTAGTTTTGGCACATCGGTGGTGCTGTTATATCATCGTATTGGGCCGATGAAGTTGAGTTCGCATGTAGCTGGGCAGTATGTATGTCCGCGAGTCTTCGCGTGGGGAATAGATGGCCTGCGGCAGGGAAAATGGCAGGCGACATCGCTGGATGCGTGCATAAAATACGGCACAGAAGGCGGTGAGAACAGCGAGGATCACTTCGCGATCACTTTTGATGATGGCTATCTCAGCGTATACGAACACGCCTGCCCCATTCTCAAGGATCGGGATATGACTGCCACTGTTTATGTGGTTGTGGATACGCTCGGCGGCATCAACCTCTGGGATAAAAGAGCCGGAGACAAAGAAGAAAAAATGATGTCGGCAGACCAGGCGCGTGAACTTGCCGAAAGCGGGTTCGAGATCGGCTCGCATACGTTAACACATCCACGTCTCGCCAACCTCAACGACGATGAACTTATACGCGAAATTGTAGACTCCAAACAAAAACTGGAGGATATCATTCAACAGGACGTGACTTCTCTGTCATATCCGTACGGCAATTTTGATGGCAGGGTTTTGAATGCTGCGGCTGCCGCAGGCTACAAGAACGCCGTCAGCACAAAGCTCGGGACCATCATCGAGGGCACAAGTATGTTTGAGATTCCCCGAATAAATGTCCGCTGGAACGGATTCGGATGGCATCTTCGACGAAAGATAAGACGCGCCACCCGAGCCACTGAGATACAAACGTGACCGGTCTGCGCGTCCTTGAAGCTATCACGCCTTCGCGGATCGGTGGTGCGGAGGTTTTCGTTACTCATCTGGTTTCTAGTTTCGAAGAGATGGGTGTGCAAGTCGGGGTGTTTTGCCCCAAAGGCCGGCCGTTCGTGGAATATGTGCGGGCCAGAGGTGTCTCCCCGATCACCTGGAAGACCCACGGTAAGTTCGATCCCTTGACTATAATCAGGCTTGCGCGGCTCCTGAAACGCGGGCGATATGACGTCATCCACACTCACCTATCCACCGCCAGCCTGCTCGGGGCGTTTGCGGCAAAACTCGCGGGACGGCGCAGCGCGGCTCACGTACACGGGCTTAACACTGCCACTTGTTTCAGATATTCCGACCGGCTGATCGCAGTGTCACAGGCTGTAAAGTCGCATCTTGTCGCACAAGGAATAAAAGAGCACAAGATACATGTCGTGCATAACGGGGTGGATTTGGTTAAATATCAACCGACCGGCACAAGAGAGGCTAGGGCGGCTTTCGACGGGAGCGCAATCGCAATTGAGCCTGATGAGCTTTTACTTGGGGTTTTCGGCAGACTATCGAGCGAAAAAGGTCAGCGGGTCGCTATTGAAGCTATGTTTTTGATCTCTAAAGAGTATCCCGGCGCGAGGCTGGCTATAGTGGGCGACGGTGGCGATATGGACGATCTGAAGTCAGCCACGGCAGCCCTCGGTTTGAATGACCGCGTGATATTCACAGGTTTTGTCCAGGACGTGAGAGGGATTATGGGTGCGTGTGATGCAGTCGTGGTCCCTTCATCTCGGGGCGAGGGTTTCGGGCTTGCTGCGGTGGAAGCGATGGCTCTGGGTAAGCCTGTTGTGGCGAGCGACCAGGGCGGGCTTAAGGAGATCATCATCCACAACGAAACCGGGCTTCTTACCCCTCCGAATGACCCACAGTCTTTAGCCGAGGCAGTTTGCAGTATTTTGGCTGACCCCAAAGAGGCAGAATTGATGGGTTGCAAGGGCCGGGAAAGAGTCGAAAAGCATTTTGCGCTCGGTGAACAGATGCGCAAAGTGCTTGACGTTTTGCAAGAAAACTAGAGCGTCTACAGGTTCAGACCTACTGCGGCCAATTCGGCCTTGGTCGAAGCGACATCCACGTGATGTATCGTCGGAATACCCAATTCACGGGCGACTTCGATGTGCAGCGCCGTATCATCAATAAAAATCACCTCGTCTTTTCGCAACTGAACCTGATCCATCGCAAGGCTGAAAATCGCGGGGTCGGGCTTTTCTGCGCCGACATAACAAGAACACACAAAGAAATCGATCAGTTGACGCAGGTTAAATTTGTCGATTCTGTAGTTGGTCAGTTCCCGTCCTTCATTGCTCAGTGCCACAGCCTGCAGACCGTGCTGAGATTTTATGCCGCGGATCAATTCGATCATGTCCGGATACGGTTCAGAATGTGAGAACATGAAATCGACGAATTGCTCCTCGGTGAAGTCCCGTTTCTCATAAAACACGATCCGCTTCAGATACTCGCTGAGGCTGATGCGGCCCTCCTCATAGATGTGGAAAACGACCGCATGCCTATCCTGCATCTCATCGCAGTCCAGACCAAAGCGCTGGGCGGCCTGGGTGCGTAAGTGCCGCCCCCAGCCTTTGGTCAGCAAAACCCCTCCTATATCAAGAAGCAGCCCTTTGATTGCCATCGTCGACCTCCCTGGCGCGTCTAATACGGCCACTTCCAGTCCCGCACAGACGGCATATCCTCACCATATTTCGTGATATATTGCTTGTGCTCGATGAGCCTGTCTCGCATGTTCTGTTTCACATAAGCAGCCAAATAGCCCAGCTTAGGGACACGGTCGATAACGTCGCTGACCAGATGAAAACGATCCAGGTCGTTCATCACCGTCATATCAAACGGCGTCGTTGTCGTCCCTTCTTCTTTATAACCTCGAACGTGCAGATTTTTGTGGTTTGTGCGGCGATATGTCAGGCGATGGATCAGCCACGGATAGCCGTGATAAGCAAATATGATTGGCTTGTCGGTGGTGAAAAGGGTGTCGAACTCACGGTTGGACAAGCCGTGCGGGTGTTCTTCTTCGGGTTGCAGGGTCATGAGATCAATCACGTTTATGACACGCACTTTGAGGTCCGGAATCGTCTCGCGTAGTATACTTACTGCTGCCAGCGTCTCCAAAGTCGGCACATCCCCCGCACAAGCCATCACCACATCCGGCTCAAAACCCATATCGTTGCTGGCCCAATCCCATATGCCAATCCCCGCCGAACAGTGCTTGATTGCCCCATCCATATCCAGCCACTGCGGGGCCGGCTGTTTGCCCGCCACTATTACGTTAATGAAGTCGTGGCTGCGCAGGCAGTGGTCGGTCACGCTCAGCAGAGTGTTTGCATCCGGCGGCAGATACACGCGGATGATGTCGGCCTTCTTGTTCACGACCAAATCGATGAACCCCGGGTCCTGGTGTGAAAACCCGTTGTGATCCTGCCTCCAGACGTGCGAAGTAAGCAGATATGTCAGCGAAGCGATCGACCGCCGCCACGGAATGTCCCGGCACACTTTCAGCCATTTCGCGTGCTGGTTGAACATCGAATCCACTATATGGATGAGCGCCTCATAGCAAGTAAACAAACCGTGTCGACCGGTGAGCAGGTAGCCCTCCAGCCACCCTTCGCACATATGCTCGCTGAGCACTTCCATCGCACGCCCATTGTGTGAGAGATGGTCGTCGTAGGGATACGTATCCGCCATCCATGCACGGTCGGTAGCCTCGAAAACACTCTGCAGCCTGTTGGACGCTATTTCATCCGGGCCCATCAGACGGAAATTTGTGGGATTAAGCTTGATGACGTCGCGCAGCAGTTCACCTGTGATTTTCGTGCCCTCTGCGAAAACCTGCCCGGGTCTCGGGACATCCACCGCGTAACGCCTGAAATCCGGCATATTCAATTCTTTGAGCAGCAGCCCACCGTTGGAATGCGGATTTAAGCCCATTCTGCGATTTCCCTTGGGCGCGAGATCGGCGAGTTCATCGATCAGCCTGCCTTCTTCGTCGAAAAGCTCTTCCGGCTTATAGCTTTTCATCCAGTCTTCCAGCAGCCGAAGATGATCGGGCTTGGAGGCGAGTTGGGCAAATGGCACCTGGTGTGAGCGCCAATAATCCTCGACTTTCAGCCCATCAACTTCTTTTGGGCCTGTCCACCCCTTTGGAGTTCTAAGGATAATCATAGGCCAGCGCGGGCGTGCGGTATCCCCGCCAACGCGTGCATTGTGCTGTATCGTCTTGATCTCCGAAATGACCTCATCGAGCGTATGCGCCATCAATTGATGCGCTTCGGCAGGTTCTGAGCTATCCACAAAATATGGTTTGTAGCCATAACCTTCAAAGAGGTCGATTAGCTCCTTCTTTGGTATGCGCGCCAATATGGTCGGGTTCGCGATTTTGTAGCCGTTGAGGTGCAGTATCGGCAGCACAGCGCCATCGCAGGTCGGATTGAGAAATTTATTGGAATGCCACGAAGTTGCAAGCGGCCCTGTTTCAGCTTCTCCATCTCCAACGACACATGCGACAACGAGTTCGGGGTTGTCAAAAGCCGCGCCATACGCATGCGCCAGAGAGTAACCCAGCTCGCCCCCCTCGTTGATTGAGCCGGGAGTCTCGGCGGCTACGTGGCTCGGGATTCCGCCCGGGAATGAAAACTGCTTGAACAAACGCCGCATACCCTCAGCGGTTTGCGGGATTGTCGGGTAGATCTCGCTGTAAGCGCCCTCCAGATAGACGTTT
Organism: Armatimonadota bacterium; assembly: GCA_012522555.1. Classification (GTDB taxonomy): domain Bacteria; phylum Armatimonadota; class UBA5829; order UBA5829; family UBA5829; genus DTKD01. The sequence continues at coordinate 581 of JAAYKG010000034.1, read as the reverse complement.
GCAACCAGCGCCGGGCCGCCGTGACCTGGCCCGGTGACAAAAATCATATCAAGGTCGCGCTCCTTGATAAGGCGATTGAGGTGTACATAAATAAAGTTAAGCCCCGGTGTGGTGCCCCAATGGCCCAAGAGCCTGGGTTTAATATCTTCGATGCTTAATGGCCGTCGAAGCAGCGGGTTGTCCAGTAAATATATCTGGCCGACAGAAAGATAGTTCGCCGCATTCCAGTATGCGTTCATCTTCCGCAGTTCTTCTTCGTTGAGAGGTCTGGGTTGGGTATCGGGAGTGGCCTGCGTGATGCTCATCTTTTCCTCCATTTTGGCTTGCTGCGCCGAATCATCTATACCCAGCTTTGCACCCATTACCGCACACTTAATGAGCAAATCACCCCGTCAATAAAAAAAGCGGCCCGCAGGGGCCGCCGATCGTTTTACTTAGTTCCTATTTTTCCGGCACGTCGATAATCACAACCGTAGGGGTATGGTCGGACGTCCCCTTTGTCAGCTCGGCAGGAATCCCGGGCGCATCCGAAACCCGCCCAACCAAAGGACGCGTGGTCCAAATCTGATCGATTCGGCCGG
>JAAYKG010000223.1 GCA_012522555.1 Armatimonadota bacterium | reverse complement strand
TTGATCCATCGTCCACCACCACAACCTCAAAATCCGCAAAACTCTGCCGCAGAATGCTCGATATCGCAGCTTTAACTGTGGATTCGGCGTTGTGTACGGGGATTATCACCGAAACCTTTGGGGGCGACGCACTTACCATTTTGCTAGATACGCTTTTTGGACAGCAGGTCCACGGCTGCGAGTGTTGCCATTTTCATGCTGATGGAGTTGGCCGCACCCTTCCATGCAATATCAAAAGCCGTGCCGTGGTCCACCGAGGTTCTCAGAACAGGCAGGCCAAGGGTGGCGGTAACGGTTCCGTGGAAGTCGCGCGTCTTGGCGGCTATGTGGCCCTGGTCATGATAAAGTGAGATCACGCAGTCGAACTTGCCCTCCACGGCCATGTTAAATACCGAATCCGCGCCGATAGGACTGCTGACATCGATGCCTTCGGCACGCGCTTGCTCGGCGGCAGGCAGAAGATGAATTCGCTCTTCGTCCCCAAATTGCCCACCGTCGCTGGCGTGAGGGTTCAGAGCCGCGAGGCCGATGCGTGGGTTCGCAAACCCGAACTCCGTCATCGCGAAATGCACCCTCCGAATAAACTCACACACCCTATCCGCTGTGATGTAGTCGATAGCGCCGCGCAGGCTGAGGTGGCGCGACAAAAAGAAGATTCGCATGTTGCCTGTTAGAAAAAGAGTCAACGGGCTGTCTTCGACGTTAAGATACGCCGCCAGCATCTCAGTGTGGCCGATGTGGGGGATTCCGGCGAGCCGCAGGGCCTCTTTGTTGATCGGCGCGGTAGCAAAAGCATCGATTTCGCCCGCAAGCCCCAACTCGCAGGCCTTGCGAAGGAACAAATCCGAAGCCCCTCCGGCATCCGCGCTCAATTCCCCAGGCCGGATATCGAGCATACCGGCGGCCTCCACGTGGATGACCTCTATCGCATTACGGCCCTTCGCAGCCATCGGCGACGAGATCACCTCAACATCCACGCCCGCCAGATCAATGGACTCCACACATCGCCGTAGCAATCCGGCGTGTCCGATCACAACAGGCAAGCAGCGTTTGGTCACTTCTCCATCGGAGAGCGCCTTCAAGACGATTTCAGGCCCAATTCCCGCCGGGTCCCCTATTGTTATACCGATTATAGGCTTGGTGCGTGGACTATTTATTTGACAACTCCAACAGTTTTTCGGCGATCTGTTCTTTTGTGAATAATCCCATGTGTCGAAACGCCTCTTTGCCGTCCTTGTCGAAGAACAACTGCGCAGGCACCGCATCTATCGCAAATCGCGACCCCAAAACAGGCTCCTTTTCGATCTTTATGAGCACTATATTGGCCTTATTCGAATAATCTTTGGCCACCGCTTCAAACACCGGCTTCATCTTCTTTGATGGTTCAGAAGTCTCCGAATCAAAAGAAACCACAGTCGGCTTGCCCGATTTCCGCGCCCTGTCTATGGGGTTGTCCATTGCTGCCGAGTGCTGTTTGGCGAGCCACTTTTGGTCGACTTTTATAACATAGCGTTTGCCAAGCCCGGAGATATAATCCCGGCGCGCATCAGCCACCTTTTGGTCAAGCATAAGTTTTTTGAATTGGTCTTTGACTTTCTCAAAATCGACGTCCGGGTGGGCTTTTTTCTCCGCTTCAAGGCTGGCATTGACGTCGTCGTCAGAGACAGTGACATCATTTGTCAGATATGCCAGGAACTTGAGTATAAGCTCTTCATCGTCCGGTTTGACGTTGATATTAGGATTTTGCGCCACCCATTCCTCAGCCTCATATTGCAGCAGCAACGCCCCAACATAAGTCTCGAGCACGAAGAAAAGGTTGCGTTTCATCTGAGGCCAAAACTCCTCCGGAGCGAGTCGTATTTGCTCGTTGAGGTCGTTGGGCTTAATTTTCAGCTCACCGGACTCCAATATCACGCCATCGGAAAGATCAGCCGGCACTGCAAAACGCAATCCATCAGTAGCAAGCGTTGGATACATTTCATCGATCGTCTTCGCCGGAGCGCTGATCGCACAACTCGCTGCGGCTATCGCACACATAGCGACCGTCAAACCGATAAGCCTTGGGTATATATTCATTGGAAGCTTTCCCTTCGCGCTCCCGAAGAATTGGGAGCGAAATGAGTGATCTACACCTGTAGTGTAGCTAAAAGCGCCATCGACGTCAACCGCGTTCGACGTGTGTCCAGGTGTTCAAACAGTGTGCAACGCGGGTATTTAGATAATAGAAATTATTCCAGGAAGTGATTATAATGCAAAGCGAATTTATTGCAAAAATAGCCGCCTATGCGGAGATGTTCGATTATCCGTGTTCGAAGCAGGGACTGCTGCAGATGGCCAACGAGCAGGAGATGCCGGATGACATCCTGAACGTGTTGGAGGATCTGCCGAGTGGGCGATACAAGTCAAACGAAGAGGTGGTCGACGCGGCTGTGCGGAGTTTCTCTGAGAAAGTGGCTGCATAATGAAATGGGTATGTGAAACCTGGCTGGTGATCATCACGGCGGGTGGCGAATTATCATAGCTTCGCACCCGACCGAGAAAATCACAGTTCGCATGGAGAAGAATATGTCGATACCAGGCCCGCAGTTTTGGCGCGTAACACCACAAGAAGGCATCGCGCTGCAACTGCAGCTCCGCGAGCGACTGAGTTTAAGCGACAATATAAACGAAGTAAATCTGGTCGCCGGGGTCGACGCAAGTCTGCCGCGCTCGAGCAAGCAGGGTCGGTGTGCGATCGTTGTGTTATCGTTTCCCGAGCTGGAAATAGTGCAAACAGCGATTCATTCGGCAGATATCGACTTTCCATACATACCGGGCCTGCTTGCATTTCGCGAACTGCCGATATTCTTCGAAGCCTGGCAAAAACTGACCGATAAGCCGGATCTGGTGTTTTTCGACGGGCAGGGATATGCCCATCCGCGCCGTTTTGGTTTTGCGTGTATGGCGGGGGTGCTGCTCGACTTGCCTACCATCGGTTGTGCAAAAAGCAGGATGATCGGCGATTACGAAGACCCGCCGCAAATCCAGGCCGCCTCTTCAAGTCTGATAGCGCCGGAAGGGGATAAAATAGGGGACGTGGTGCGCACAAAGGTCGGCTCCAAGCCTGTATTTATCTCCCCCGGCCATGAAATCAGCTTCAAAACTGCCACCGATTATGCTTTGCGCTGCACGCGAGGTTACAGGATTCCGGAGCCGACCAGATTGGCTCACCTCGCCGTGACTTCGCGCTAGAGTCACCGATATTTGATCCGGATACCCGGAGGCACGATGACCCGATCGATTTTGAATACGACCCCGTTTGTTGCTGTCTCCCCGGTCGAAATCAATCGCGCGCCATCTATATAGATCTCCCCACCAATCTCTCGTATCGTCAGCGTGCCGCCCCCCACAGTCCGCAGGATCATCGGACAGCACGCGTTTTTCTTGAAGTCGGCCAGCGTATATGCCCCGCAGACTACCTGATATTGCATAATCGAGGCCAGCATCGACTTATATTCACCGGTCATCAATTGTTCGGCCGTTGGGCAACTCAATTGCGCCCAGGCGCAGTCCACCGGAGCAAAAATCGTATACGGGCCAGGCTCAGACAAAGCGATTTTCAGCCCGGCGTTTCCGATCACGGTATTGAAAGTGGAGATGTCAGGCTCCTGCGCTGCGACTGAAAGCAGGTCCCCGTCGGCGCCGTAACACATACCAGCCAGCGCTAACAATGCACACAAAATGCTCGCCCTGAACAGACTACCCATCATACTTAGCCTCACTTTTTCGTTGTCCGCGCATCCACAAAATACAATTGCCCAAAAACTGTGTAATTCAAAAAAACGAACTGACAAACCTTGACTGCAGCCTGCGTTTGTACTATAATTTTGTGGTGGTGGGTGGTAGATAGTGGTAGATTTACCCGAAAGCAACCGCAAAAACGCTGATATTATCGGAGAGAGTCTTGTTCTCAGGGGCATACGCGCATTCAGTCGACAGTAAGGGCAGGACAGTAATCCCGGCGAGATTTCGCACAAAGCTGGGGCAGTGTTTTGTCATAACTCGTGGATTGAACGGATGCCTGTGGGTTTTCCCGGAGCGCACCTGGCCGCAGATTCAGCAAAAGCTTACCCCCAAATCCCTGCTGGACGCTCGTGGGCTGAAACTCGAGCGATATTTCCTCGGCGCAGCAAGCGAATGTGTCCCCGACAAACAGGGCCGTGTGGCTATTCCGCAGATGCTGCTCGACCACGCGCAGATCAAGCCGGGAGACGAGACGTGGATTATCGGCCTGACAGACAAGGTTGAGATATGGAACAAATCCGCCTGGGACGCGTTCAACGCGACTTTGACCGAAGATGTGTTAGCTGAACTCGGCGCAGAACCCGAAAACGATTAGTCCGCTTTTGATCGCTTGTATTTCTTCTCGCCGCGCAGGTGGTAATACACATAAAGCGAGATCAAAGCGACCCCGACGATTGCTATCACGATGTGCGCATCGTGGAAGTATGGTGCGAGTTTCGTATCCCAAGCCGGCCCCAAAGCTTTACCCGCCCAGGCCAACCCCAGGCACCACGGCAGTGATCCGAGAAACGTGTAGATAAGAAATCGCCAGAAGTTCATTTTAGACACCCCGGCGGGAAATGAGATAAATGTTCTGATAACGGGCAGAAGTCTGCTGAAGAAGATCGCCATTTCCCCGTGTTTGGTGAACCATCTGTCGGCTTTGTCCAGATCTTTCGTGCGTATCAGTATGTACTTACCATATCTTTCGATAAACGGACGGCCTCCGAACATCCCCGCCCAGTATGCCAGCGCCGAACCCCACACACAGCCCAGCGCCCCAGACACACCCATCATCCAGACGCTATATTTGGCCGGGTTCTCATAAACCAGGTATCCGCCGAACGGCATTATGATTTCGCTGGGCAGAGGAATGCACGCGCTTTCGATGCCCATCATAAGGACAATTCCCGAGTAACCGAGGTTTCGAAGATTTTCTGTGATCCAAAGCGTCACTGCGCTAAGAATTGTTTCCAAGCCATCCTCCAGGCGCGAGTATATCCGCGCAGAGTTATTATACCACGGAAGAGTTGTTGGATATGATGAGGAAAATGGAGCGGGAGACGAGGCTCGAACTCGCGACATCCAGCTTGGAAGGCTAGCGCTCTACCAACTGAGCTACTCCCGCACCACACAGCGAAGTAATAGTAACATTCGACGCGGCCCGTGTCAATATGCTGGCGTGAATTGAGCCACTAATGGGCGGCAATCTGAAATCGCCGCCCCCAGTGTTTGTGAAAAGTATGAAACTATTTCATACTAGTATTTTGTAATCGAGTCTACCTGGCTCATAATCGTTCTTTCCAAACCGGCGATGGTGAGAATACCGCGTGCGGCGGCGAAATCACCAGTGGCGATTTTGGACTTGTAACCAGGAGCACGCACCTTAATTGGCATCCCCGATCCGTCGTCGAGGGTGAAGTAGTCGTTATCGATCTCAACCACCTTACCCCAGAACTTGAACAGATAGATCGACGAAGCCGCGTTCATCTCAGATCCCCAAGCCGC
>JAAYKG010000222.1 GCA_012522555.1 Armatimonadota bacterium | reverse complement strand
CAGGCTTCTGGCAAAGCAATCAAATGTCATCGTGGCTCTCGAACTGCAGCGTAGATTTAATCTGAAGGTCGAGGTGGGGCAGATCAAATTGACCCCGCTCGGTACGGCCACTATCAAAGATATCCGCATCGCTAATGGGCAGTCGTTTGACAAAGGAACGCTGGCTTCAGTCGCCAGAGTAGTTGTCCGTTACGATCTGCGGTCGATATTACGTGGCGGGGGAGCATCGGCGGTCAGTGAGGTAGACGTATTTGATCCCTCGGTGATGCTGGTCCGGCGCGTTGATGGCTCATTCAACATTTATGACTTGCTCAAGCCTCCTCCCGGCCCGAAAAAACCACCTTTTCGAGGGAGGGTAAAGATCATCGGGGGCAAGGTGAAGTTTCTCGACTACGCCGTGCGCCCGACCGAAAACCCGCAGCCCATATTTCTTCGCAGTATCGATGCGACACTTCGAGCCTCCGATCTGCCTGTTTTTAGCTTTGACGGGGTCGCAAAAGGCGAGCACGGCGAGTTTGCGAAAGCTCGATTCAACGGCCGTTACAACGCAGGCACCAAGCACGCGGCGGTGGCTATCGATGCCGCTGGCGCTTCGGCCGCTCTGGCGACTAGATACGCCTGGCAGTCTAAAGATGCACAAGTTTACGCCGGAAAGATAGACGGCAAAGTCAACCTGGATATCAAGCACGTCGAAGGGCACTACAGGACATCTATCGTTGGAAAAGGAATGGTGCGAGATGCCGCGGCTCGGGTGTCAATGCTTGGCTCGCCGGTCACGGGTATCGGCGGAAGTGTCGAGCTGAAGAAAGGATTGGTGGCTGCCGACCTTAAAGCGCGTTTCGTCGGAGCATCAGTCAGTGCGACCGGTGATGTGATCTATGGCAAGCGGCCAATTGAACTTAATGTGACGTTCGACTCTCCTGCAATTGATACCGGTCGCCTGATCGATTCGGTTTCATTTTTGAAAGCGATATCAATGTTTTCTCCTTCCGGCGTTGGGGTTGTGCGAGCCAGGGTGACTGGCGCTATGGACAATCCTGTTGTAGAGGCGCAAGCACGAGTTCCCAGAGCTGTGATTCAAAATGTTCCAATTCAACAGGTGGCCGTTTCTGTCAAATATCAAAATGGGGCCGTCGAGCTTAAATCGGCGGCTTTGGCTGCAAAGGGAGCATCGGTGCAGGTAGCTGGCTCGATCCGCACCCGACCCGCCACTATTCTCGATTTGAAGGGTAAATTCTCGAATCTCGATCTTGGTAATTTGCCTGCGGTGGAAGAACTTGCCCCCAGTGGGCTTGCCAGCGGCACATTCGTGGTGTTCGGGCCTGCCTCGTCTCCGGGCATCTCAGTGACCACCCGAGCGGCAAACGGCAGCATAGCCGGGATCCCGTTTGGATCTATCGAAGGCGCAATGCATCTTTCCAGAACAACTGTAAGATTAAGCAGCGTCGTCGTCAGTGGAGTATTCGGGGGCTTGCTGCGCGCTTCCGGGACGGTGTCCACAACCGGCCGAATCGATTTGAACGTTCACGGAGAGAGTATCGACATCGGACGGCTGGCGGATAAATTCGACGAGACAGGTTATTCAGGTACGGCATTTTTCAGCGGACGCATCACCGGGATGCTTCGTTCACCCCACGTTCAAGGCTCCATCGAAGCGTTCGCCCTCAAAGCACAGGAATATGACTTGGATCACGTCGTCGCCACTTTCACTGCCGATCAAAGCCGAGTGATTGTTAACGAGGCAATAGTGCAAGTGTTTCCGGCGGAAATACGATTGAGCGGCGAGGCCACGGGCCTGCAGACTGACAAGATATTCCTGGCTGCCAAAGCGAGTATACAGCGCCTCGAAATCAGCAAATTGCTCGATATGGCGGGCCAGGAACTCGATGTCACCGGTATCATCGGCGGAGACTTTACCTTTTCCGGGGCGTATCTGCCAAAAGCGCAATCACCCGACGACAGACTCAGCGATGTAGTCGCCTCCGGCTCTTTCAACATTGAGGACGGCACAGCATTTGGATACCCGATTAGCGCGGCGACGGCTGGTCTCGATTATTCCGATGATACCCTGAGGCTCCTGAACGCCACAATCACAGGCGATGGCGCACAGTTGACAGCCAGCGGAACCGTGAACATTGACACTCGCGCAACTGATGGCTCGTTCAGCCTGGATGGCTTTGAACTGTCGCGCCTGCAGGATGCTGTTAACGAATATGCTATTCTCGCCGGCACCGCAAGCGCGTCAGGCACGATCTCCGGCCCTTGGGATGACATCCACGCAGCCGCCCAAATGAGTATTGATGGGCTGGTAGTGAACTTCGAGAAATTTGACAAGGCAGAGATGGCAGCGGTTTACGATGGTGGTGTTATCGCATCTTATACGACCACTCTTAGTCGAGGCGACCAAACTCTGGACGTCTCGGGTACGGGTCTGGACCTCGAGACGGGCTGTTTTGCCTCAGCAAAGGGCGATATCTCCAACATCAGCGTGGTGGATTTAGTCCGTATCGTGCGCGCAAGCCCGAGATTTTCCCCTTCAGACGACAAAAAGGCCAGCCCGGTGGGCAATCTGTCCGCGATCAGCAGTGGCAGAATAAACGGGTCTTTCGATTTGTCCGGATGTGTTGCTGCGGAAGACGGCAAGTCCGTAATACCTGATGGCAAGGTCGATCTCACCGTTACTGATATTGCAATTGACACCCAGCAAATCCAGAGCGTCGATCTTCACGCATCGGCCAAGGATGGGGTGGTATCCCTTCAGCGTTTCCTGGCAATATCCGATGACGCCAGCCTTGAAGTCTCCGGGGAGCGTGCTTTTGAGGATGGTACTCTGCAAATGGAGGTCACCGCTGAAAATGTTCATCTGTCTCGATTGGCGTCGTGGCTGGGTTCAAGCGCACCGGACGGAATACTGTCGGCCACCTTTAACATAGACGGGCCTGTCGATTCGCCTGACATTTTCGGTTCGATTGAAGTAATAAAGCCGGGGTTCGGAGGTTTCTCGGTCGACAGCCTTCGCGCCGGGCAGATCAAGGTCACTCCCAACAGAATCGAGATCCCTGATATACTCATCTCCGCGCAAGGGCATCAGGCTACTGCGAGTGCCTCGGTGCCGTGGGATTGGTCCACGTTGTCGGTGCCGCAGGATGAGCCTATACTCGCCTCGGCGCAGCTTGACCAGCAGTCCCTCGACATTATAGGGGTGCTGGTGCCGCTTGTCGATACCCAAAAAACCGTCGGCACCCTTGAGCAGGCTTGGTTCCACCTCAGCGGAACGCTGCTTGACCCACAACTGGCAGGAGCGTTGAAGATTTCAGGCGGCGCGATTGCCCTCGATGGCTTCACGAACACATTCACGGGGGTCAGCATAGACGTGGGGTTCGAGGAGGATCGGATTGCAATCAGGCAGATGGCTGCATCTTCAAGCCAGGGCGGAAATGTGTATGTCGTGCCGGGTGGCTATATTGCCTTGGGAATTATGGGAGCCAGCGAGATTAATCTCCTCGTTGTGGCTGATGGCCTTACGGTCGGCGAAAAGAACCTGCGCGGCCTGAAAGAGGATGTAACTACGGTGATTGACGCAGGGCTTCAAGTCAGCGGACCTTTGGTTGAGCCTGCGATCTCTGACACTATGGTCGCGGGAAAGCAAGGCGGAATAACGATCACCAACTCCAAATTCTCGTTCCAGACAGGAACCGCGCGCACTCCGACTCCGACAACCGCCGCTGTCAATCCGAAGCTCGATATCACGCTCAGGATCGGCCAGGATGTTGTGGTGTCCCCTCCGAGTATGAGGCTGTTGGTGACGGGTGGAGGCCAATTGACGGGCACTGCGCTGGAACCGGAAATACAGGATCTTAAGTTGGTTGTTCAATCCGGCGAGATCAATCTGGCAACAGCCCGACTGCGAATTATTAACGGCGGAACCATAGATATCGCCTACGTACCACCGGCTTCCCCAAGCGTCAGCGTCAATCTTCAGGCGACGGCTTCGGTGTTCGCTATCAATAACCTGCGTCGCCAGGAACGTTACCAGATCACGATGCAGGTTAGCGGGCAGGCTGCAAATCCGCAAATCCGCTTGAGTTCGAATCCGCCAGGGTTGAATCGGGAACAGATGTTGGCTGCTTTGGGCCATGTTCCGGGATTATTCTCGTCTCCTGAATCAGATTTGCAAAGTGAGCTTGCCGGTGTGCTTACAGCCGCCGCTGCCAGCACGTTGTTCGCGCCAATAGAGGATATCTTCGTGCGCAAGTTCGGCTTTGAGCAGTTCAGCCTGCAGTTCAGCACGATGGCGCCGCTGTCGCTTTACCTGTCACATCAATTGGCAGGCAAGCTTTATGTGACGTTCTATCAGAGGTTATCGGCTGCACTGGCCAGCGTTAATGATGTCGAATATCAAGTGTTTTTGAATTACAGGCTGAACCCGAACTTCCAGTTGAGCGTGGGTGCGGACGATCAACAGACGATGACTTACCAGATTATGTATGCGACAACATTTAATTAGTGTCGGATTCATTTGAGAGCAGGTAAATGATCACGCTGGAAGGAAACATGTTGTGGCGGGCAATGAATAATATTCAGGGCGGATAGGGTAGGCAGGCCTTCATTAAAGCGGAATGAGGCGATTATGGATTTCGATGGGCTGCTCGATTCATATGAAAAGCCTATCTACAACCTGGCGCTGCGATTGCTCGGGGATGCCGACGAGGCGGCAGATCTGACGCAGGATACCTTCTTGGCAGCCTATAAGGCTTGGGATTCGTTCCGGGGGGATTCGACTGCGTATACGTGGCTGTATCGGATCGCCGTAAATCTGTGCAAAAATAAATTTCGCGAACGCGGTCGGCGTCAACATTTTGAGGGACTTTCGCTGGATTCCGGCAGCGACTACAACTTTGATCCATCCGATACCTGGAAAGACCGGGTAAAGGATGCGTCGGATACTCCGGATGAGGCTCTGGAGCGAAAAGAGCTTAAAGAGTTGATAGAAGAGGCTATAGAACAGCTTCCGCCCGATTACAGGATTGTTGCTGTGCTCAGGGATCTGCAAGGTTTGTCATACGCCGAAATCGCGGTCGCGGCGGATTTGTCGGTGGATGTGGTCAAAACCCGATTGGCTCGCGCTCGTGGCATGCTTCGACGCAGATTGGGAGCTTATCTGACCGAATGATCACTTGGCCTGGCAGTGATCTTGTAGTGCTTGTTAACGTATAGTATAATGCGAAAATGATTGGCTGCTGAGAGAGGCAGCTTAAGGCGGCTGGGCGGTTAGCGCCTCCGCTATCTTGATCTCGAATATGACCCGGTCGCCGTGATCGGACATGGATTGTCAGGAGGACCATAACGAATGTCTTGCCCCATACGCGTATCGGCTGTGTTGCTCGCTGTCGCCTTCTTGTTTAGCCTGTCGGGGGTGGCTAACGCACAGGCAAGCAAAGTTGTCGAAGTCGCTGTCAGCGGAAATGTCAATATAAATAGTGAAACCATTCGTAACGCGATTTCTTTACAACCCGGCGATGACTATTCCGAACAGGCGATCGAGAAAGACCGCGAGGCGATAATGGCGCTGGGCTATTTTAGCGCTATCACTGCACATAAAGAAGATGTGACGGGGGGTGTCAAGGTCACCTATGAAGTAACCGAAAACCCCAAAATCACGGAAATCAAGATCATAGGCAGCGATCCGATCTCCCCTGAAGTGATCCTTGGCCTTATGAAAACAAAGCAGAACCAGGTCCTGAATGCGGATACGCTGAACAACGATGTAGAGGCTATTCAGGCGTATTATGGCGAAGAAGGATACATCGCTTACATCACAGAGGACCTTGGAGTCGATCCTAAATCAGGGGTGCTTACCGTGCCGATTCTGGTCAACAGGGTTGAATCGGTAGTAATAACCGGCAACAAAAAAACCAAGTCGTGGGCGCTGCTGCGAGAGATGAAAACGCAGCCCGGCAAGATATTCAACGTCAAAATCCTCAAAGATGATATTATGAAGATTTATAACCTCGATATCTTGGAGGATGTCAAACCCTACCAGATCACACCCGGCGCCGAACTCGGCATGGTCAAAATCACTATTCCCGTAGTGGAAAAGAAGACCGGGCTGGTGTCGGTTGGGTTTGGTTATAGCTCCAGGCAGAGATTAGTCGGCCAGGCGCGGCTCGCTGAGACAAACTTCCGGGGCAGAGCGCAGGGGCTTAACCTGCTGTGGCAACAGGGGACAAGCAACGCGGTCGGAGGGTCTTCGAGCCAGGAACTGGGTTTTTATGAGCCTTGGATAGACAAGCGACATACCTCGCTTTCGGTTAACGCCTACAGCAAGCTGCTCTACAGGTTCTCGTCGGGTATCTTCAATAGCGGTTCGTTTGCCAATGACGAGACATATTCTGAAAGACATAAAGGTGGCGACCTTACCCTCAGCCGACCTTTGACCGACAAGACCCGCGTGTATGTCGGTGGTCGATACGAAAATGTCGAATCCAACGAAGGTCTGCTCAGCAATCTTATCGGCGATCTGGATCTTTACAGATTGGTTATGCAGGGCAAAGTCGCCGCGGGTTCGGTCCGATTGGTGCACAACACCAGAGACTTCGACCTCGATCCGGCTGCGGGGCGATATGAGGGGGTCTCGCTGGAGTTTGGTTCGGTCGATGGCAGCACGTTCCAGCGCAATATTGCTGACCCGAGCCAATTCATCAAAGTGCCGTTTGACGGGAATTATACCAAAGGTTCGATAGACGTTCGAAGGTATTTCAGCAAGGGCGGTCGCAAGGTGACTCCTCAGGATAAGCGCGTAACCCTTGCATTCCGACTTCGGGCCGGAATCGCCAGTGGTAAACTGCCATTCTTCGAGCAGTTCTTTGTAGGTGGTGCGGAAAGTCTCCGTGGATACCGCGAAGACAGGTTCTGGGGGGACAATATGCTTTTGGCGAGCGCGGAACTTCGTAAACCTATCGCGCAATCAATCGCCGGAGTTGTGTTCGTCGACTACGGCAGCGCCTGGGGCGGTGACCCACAGTTCTTCATCAACCAGATGCCGCAGTCACAATCGTTTGATGGGTTTCTGGGCACGGGGATTGGATTGAGGGTAAACACGCCCATAGGCCACCTGAGGCTCGATTATGGGATCGGCAGTGAGGGCAGTCGAACCCACTTCAGTATGGGTCAGGCGTTCTGATTTTTGACAAACCAAATTCGCAAACACGAGAAGAGCGGTGATTTCGGGATCGCCGCTCTTCTGTTAGTAGCTTCACCGCGATGATTATTCTGGTCCGGAACAGAATCCGCATCGGCAATAGGCGCGAAGCATCTGCGTCTCTGCGAAATAGGCAAACCAGGTCTGGGCTTCTACAATCTGTTTTGTTGTTGGGCAGGCCTGTTTCTGTTATAATCACGTCAGTAGGGGCATAACCCCGTAACGTCTATTTGAGAGGTATATCGAATGGTGAGACGATTCGGCAGGGCTTTATTTGTATTGGCCAGTGCAATTGCTATCGTTTGGCTGGTTGGTTCAGCGAGCCTGGCGGCCCCAAATGATCCCAAGATCGGAGTTATCGATCTGCAAAAGGTATATCGAGACGCACCGAGAGTCAAGCAGTATCAGGAGCAGTTAGACGGGTTTAATAGAAATCTGGCATCTAAGTTGGATATCAGATCACAGAATATGATGCTCAATGAGGAAGAGATCAAAGAACTTATAGATCTCAAGACCAAAGAAAAACCCACTGATGCCGAAAAAGCTCGAATCACTCAGCTCTCCGAAATCGAGCGAGCCAAGGACGAGGAGCTTAAAAAACTGCAAGAAACTAAAGAGCTTAACGAACAGCAGCAGGCTCGCCTTAAGGAACTACAGGGGCTGCAGCAAAAATCCAAGGATGTCGGCGCCGCGTTGGACAAGGACTATGGAGCGCAGTACCAGGCGAAAATGGTCGAGTTGCAGACAAAATCAGACAACGATATCCTCGAAGCGGTGAAGAAAATGGCTGAAGCAAAAGGGATCACGTTGGTGCTGGATAAAGCTGGTGTGTTGCTTGGCGGAACCGACGTCACCGATGATGTCATCTCACGCCTGGATCGCAAAGTGCAGTGAGACTGATCTAACGTGTCGATCCTGATTTGTCGCTTATTTGTATGCAGGTCCATCGCGGTTGTAGCAGTGCTATTGACCTTGCTTCTCTTTCAAACGGCTGCGGCGAGCGTCAATCCGCCGCAGACTGTTTTTGTTGACAAGAACGAACTTGCGAGGCTGCATCCCGGATGGCAGGCGCTCGATGATATGAGGGCGGCGCTCGATAGCGAAAAATCCGATTTGGTGAAGAATACTTCGAGTGGATCGTTAAGCCCGGCAGCAACTGTCGGTTCGAAGCGTGGATTGACGGTTGTCCCGTCCAGAAACCAGCTTGTAGCCAAAGCCGCAGATGACGCTTCCGCTTCTTTGGATAAATTAGAGAAAAGAAAGTACGATGCCCTGCGGGCAAGACGCGATTCGATGAGCGTCTATTTGCTTAAGAATTCTGAATCTGAGTGGAAAGCGGAAGCTCGGACAATTCAAGAGGAAGCGGCTATTCAAATGAAAGCAGTGGATGAGCAATACGCGGTAGAGTTACTTAATGCCAGGCTGCGGGCCACTGCAACAAAATCGGCAGTCACAATCAGTCAAAAACAAGATAGCGGCCTGGACAAAGCCGACGCCGATGCACGTTTGATAACAGCGGACGCCCAGGTGCAGCGCATTAAGACCGACGTTGACGCCAAAAAAGCGATTATCGACGCGGAGGCGAGAGCCAGAATTGCAGCGATAAAAGAGGCTTCGGAAAAACGTGTCAAAGATATTCTTGATCTATACGAGACTGATCAGAGCACGATTATCGCGAACAGTATGGCTTCTGCGCGAAGTGATATAGCCAGAGCGCTCGGCCCGACAGCGGCGCCTGGTCTGTTTGCCGAATACGAGTCCGGATTCAATCGATGGGTAGTCAATGGATCAGCGTGCGCTGGTAATAAAACGACCGATTTGAAAGCAGCAATTTGCGCTTTGCAGGAGCGAATCGATAATGATGTCAACACAGTGGTGTTGGCGTGGGCTTCGCAGAAGGGTTTGAAAGTGACGTTTGAGCGCTCTAATGACGCGACATACGATGCGACTAAAATGTTTGCGGATATCATCAAGAAACGCGGATGGAACGCTGTGGGGCCGATGGCGGGCGGGCTGGAGAGTTCGTAGGAAGTGAATATCACGACAGGCCAACTCGCTGCGCTGGTCGGCGGCGAACTATACGGAGATCTGGACAGGGTTATTTCCGGAGTCGGCAGTGTCGATGACGCCGATTGCGAAGATGTGGTTCTGGCGGCGGACGATCGCTATCTGAAAAGAGCGATGGAGTCGGCTGCCTGCTGCGTCGTGGTTGCTGATGATATGGATTGCGATTCGGCGAACAAATGTATGATCAAAGTAGCGGACCCTGATGCAGCATTCGCCAGAATATTGGATCATTTTAGGGACAATGAGGCTTTGCCCAGAGTGGGAGTTGCGGCTGGGAGTGTGGTAGAGCCTGGGGCTGTGCTGGGCAAAGATGTTGCAGTCGGCGCGAACTGTTATATCGGACGAGGCGCAGTTATCGCCGATGGGTGCGTATTGTTTCCAAATGTATATGTGGGAGAAGACTGCTGGCTCGGAGCGCGGTCGCGGCTTTATCCCGGAGTAGTCATTCATAGCCGATGCCGCATCGGCGCGCGGGTAGTGATTCGCGCAGGAGCGGTGATAGGCTCGGAAGGTTTTGGTTTCAGCCGACACGATGATGGCTATACAAGATTGCCTCATGCGGGGATAGTGGAGATCGGCGATGACGTGGAGATCGGAGCCAATTCCACAATCGACCGCGCCAAAACCGGTTCGACGGTTATTGGCAGCGGCACGAAGATAGACAATCTGGTGCATATCGCCCATAACTGCAAAATAGGAAAAAACTGCATGGTCGTGGCCCAGGTAGGGATAGCCGGCACTGTAACAATTGGGGACAATGTTACTCTGGGTGGGCAAGCGGGCGTCAAAGATCACGTCTCAATAGCCGATGGCTGTATAATAGCGGCGAGATCTGGGGTCACGGGCAGCCTCACAAAAGGCTCGGTGGTCTCCGGATTTCCTGCCAGGGATCATCGTTTGCAGATGCACATTGAGGCTGCAAGGCTTCGATTGCCGGATATATTGAAGCGCTTAAAAGAGCTTGAAAATGAAATTAAAGTTATGCGAGAGGGCGAAAAGGTATAGTAGATGACGATTGTCAGCGTCGATGGGGCGCAAAACGCCGCGAGTTTTCTGTGTGAAGACGCCGATGCGTTTCAGATGACTCTGACCAATAGTGTCAAGTTATCTGGAAGAGGTCTGCACAGCGGTCGCGAGACTGTCGTCGAGATGCATCCTGCGCCGGAAAATACAGGCATAGTGTTCACGCACGGCGCTGGGGTTGTCTCTGGCCTGGCATCAAATGTGGTCGATACTTCGCGCGGGACAACTATCGGGTTCAACGGATTTCGCGTACTCACAATAGAGCATTTAATGGCGGCGCTGCGGGGAACGGGCGTGGATAACGCATATATTGAGGTAGTCGGGGGGGAGACCCCCGCTCTGGACGGGAGCGCGGCTCCTTATGTGAGGGCGATTGAAGAGGTGGGGCTGACGCAG
Organism: Armatimonadota bacterium; assembly: GCA_012522555.1. Taxonomy (GTDB): domain Bacteria; phylum Armatimonadota; class UBA5829; order UBA5829; family UBA5829; genus DTKD01. Next base: position 7,879 of record JAAYKG010000222.1, on the reverse strand, counting down.
CAGGAATCGCTGCGCAGGCGGATCACCATATCCGAACCTGTATGTGTGAGACGCGATGACTCATTTATTCTCGCGGTACCGGCTTCAGAACTGACGATCACCTATGTGATGAATTACGACCACCCCTTGATCGGAACCCAAAGCTCGATCTACACGCTGAGTGAGGGCAGCTTTGCCCGAGATTTCGCGCCGGCGCGCACTTTCGTTCTTTATGAGGAAGTCGCTGGTCTGTTGGATCGCGAACTGGCAAAAGGCGGGAGCGTGGATAATGCCATAGTGGTGTGGCCGGATCGAATGAGTTCGGAACTTCGCTTTCCTGATGAGCTTGTCCGGCACAAAGTAGTCGATATGATCGGAGATCTATCGCTGGTGGGTGGATTGCTGACCGCTGAAGTGCTCGCTGTCAGGACCGGGCATGCGCTTAACGTTCAGTTCGCGCAGGAGGTGCTGCGCAGAATCGGGCGTCAGAGTCGCCGAACTGTGCCGCCTGAAAAAGCGACGGCTTAAACCACTGGAATCAATTGTTGGCGATTGCTGATTCGGCGATTGCAGCTGTGTCATCTACAATACAATACTTGAGGGATTTGATGCTGGATATCGAACAAATACGAGATGTACTGCCCCATCGCTACCCCTTTCTTCTGGTCGACCGAATACTGGAACTGTCACCGGAGAAATCCGCTCGGGGTTACAAGAACGTTACCATCAACGAGGAATTCTTCGAAGGTCACTTCCCCGGCCACGCCGTGATGCCGGGGGTATTGGTTTGTGAGGCTATGGCGCAGGTGAGCGGGGTGCTTTTGCTCTCCCGAACTGGCTGCGAAGGGAAACTAGCCTACTTCGGAGGCATGGATAAGGTCAGATTCCGCAAGCCGGTTTTGCCGGGTGATACGCTGGTGACCGACGTCGAATTGATTGCGATGAAAGCTAATATTGGCAAGGTACGGGCGGTGGCTCGAGTGGATGGGGAAGTTGCCTGCGAGGGCGAGTTTATGTTCGCGCTTGTCGGGCGCGACAGAAAGATGGACAAAGCCCCCGTTGCTGTCGTCACCACTAAAGAAAGCAAGAAGACAGATATACACCCAACCGCGATAATCGATCCGACGGCCCGGATAGGGCAGGGTGCTTCGGTGGGAGCACATTCTATAATTGGCAAAAACGTTTGCATCGGCGATGGCGCTCATATTGATGCTCATGTTTTGATTGAGTCCAATGTAACGCTTGGGAAAGATTGTGTTGTCCTCGCGGGGTCGGTGATCGGCGGGGCTCCCCAGGATAAAAAATACCACGGCGAAGATAGTTACGTGAAAATCGGCGATGGAAATATTATCCGCGAATACGTGACCATACATCGCGCCAGCGGCGACGAGCAGGCCACGGTGCTTGGAGACGGCAACATGCTTATGGCATACTGCCACGTGGGACACAACTGCAAGCTCGGCAATAACATTACTATGGCCAACTATGTCGGAATCAGCGGACACGTCATCATTGAGGACAAGGTTGTTTTCGGCGGATTTGTCGGGGTGCATCAAAAAGTCCGCATAGGCAAACTTGCCATGATTGGAGGAATGTCCAAAGTTGTGCAGGACGTGCCCCCGTTTGCTATAGTCGACGGGCGACCTATCAGAGTCTGCGACCTCAATGTTATAGGGCTGCGGCGAAATAATATCTCGGCGAAAGTGCGCTCGGAAATTCGCCACGCTTACAAACTGCTTTATCGTTCTAATCTGAATGTGACTCAGGCGATTGAGGCGATCGAGAGAGAGATCGAACCCAGCGAAGATCTGACATATCTGTTGGACTTTATAAAAAGTGTGCGCGAGGGGTCCGGCGGCAGGCAACTGGAGACTCCGGAGTTTTAATGGCACAGCGCTCGATAGCAGTCAGTGCGGGCGAATCGTCGGGTGACCTGAACGGGGCATATCTCGCGAAAGCGATTACTGGGATAGCTCCGGATGTATCGATCTGGGGCGCCGGTGGGCCAAGGATGCGCGAAGCCGGGGTCGAAATAGTCATCAATATGACAAATGGCGGCACCATCGGCGTTGCTGAGACGATTAAGTCACTGCCCGGCGTGGCGGTAAAATATCTCAGATTGCGAAACCTGCTTCTCAAGCTAAAGCCTGATCTGTTTGTTCCTATCGACTTTGGCGCGTTCAATATTCGTTTGGCGCAGGTTGCGCACGCCAACGCTATTCCGGTAGTCTATTATTTCCCACCTTCGTCTTGGCGAAAAAGGCCGCGCAATTCGGCCAAACTTCTCGCGTGTGGGGGAAAGGTGGTAACTCCGTTTCCCTGGTCGGCGGAGTTGCTCAGCGAAGCGGGGGTCGATGCCAGGTTCTTAGGGCATCCTTTGATAGACATCGTAAAACCCACCGCGCCGCGTGATCTATTCCTCAGTGAATTGGGTCTGGATTTGTCGTTTATAACTATTGGATTACTGCCGGGGAGCCGCTCACACGAGATTCGGGAGCACCTCACTCCGTTGATTGAAAGTGCGCGGATGTTGCATAGACTGCTCGGTCGAGTGCAGTTTGTGATCGGAGCCGCACGAGGAGCCGAAGATATCCGGCGGCGTCTGGCAACGTCGATCAAATCCGATAGCCCAGCCATCAGAGTGGTTGAAGGACGAACTTATGATTGCATGGCTGCAAGTGATCTCTTGATTACATCATCCGGAACGGCTACACTTGAAGCGGCGATTTTGGGAGTGCCGATGATAATTATCTACCGAGGGTCGTCTATTATGCGATTGGAGTATATTGTTCGCAAATCCATTTTAGAAGATTTTATAGGCCTGCCAAATATAATCGCTGGGCGTGGGGTGTGCCCGGAGCTAATAAATGATGATGTGGCGCCGGAAAAACTGGCGGATATAGCATCGAGTTTGCTGACTGATAACTCGGCGCTTTCGGAGATGAAAAGGGCGCTTAAAGATATAAAATCCAGCCTGGGAGAACAGGGTGCTGTAGATCGCGCTGCCCGTGCAGCGCTCGAAATGGGAGAACTGCTATAGATTCCATTATTTATCATCTGTTCAGAAAACGCACGTTCTTTATACTGTCATTCTCGATCGTGTTGGTGCTATTGGCGAAGCCTACGCCACGTGCGTGTTGGATTGGAATACCCTTGGTTATAGTCGGCGAAGCTATACGCATCTGGTCCGCGGGATACATAACTAAGCTCTCCGGGCTAGTAACAGCAGGGCCGTTTGCGATGTGTAGGAACCCGCTATATATAGGCAGCTTCATTATTTGCTTGGGCTATTTGGCAATGTGTCAGCGGCTGGACGTTACGATAATCGGCATTATATTGTTCTTCATATTTCATGGGGGTGCGGTTATCCACGAAGAGCGCATGCTGTCCGAGAGATTCGGAGAAGAGTATGAAGCTTACTGTAAGTCTGTGCCGCGGTTCATTCCACGGTTTTCCAGGCGCATAGGACAGGGAAGCTTCTCTTTCAAACAAGTGATGGCCAACGATGAGCATCGCAGTGCAATCGCAGCCGTCGCGCTGGTATCGGCATTTTGCTTTATGGCGTATGATTCTTTTTCGATTCTGCAGTGGTTGTCACGGCTGGCTGATTGAGGAGATTTTTTGAACTATACCAGACGCCTGCTACAGTATTTATTGGTCTACAAGGGTCGTTTGATCCTGGCGGCTGTGTTTGGGCTTTTGACCTCGGGCTGCACTTTGCTGATGGCTCAGTTCACCAACTGGTTTTTGGCCGCTTGCAGCGACAAATCTGTGACGGACAATATACTGATAAAATTTGGCGTCGCCAAAGGTTGGATCGGTGCTGCTAACGCAAATATGACCCTGGTCTGGCTTGTGGCCGGCTTGTTTATTCTCATCTATCTGCCGAAAGGTTTATTTCAATATTTTAATGGCTATTTGATAGCGTCGGCCACAAACCGTGTCGGCGCGGATCTTCGAGCAGATATCTACGCACACGTCCAGAAATTGCCGCTGAGGTTTTTCCATGCCAACCGCATCGGCGACCTGATGTCGCGAATGAGCAACGACGTGTTTCTCATCCAAAACTCCAGTTCCGTGGTTATTCAAGCCATCGAAGGCCCAATCACGATTGTAGCCGGAATCGCGCGAATGTTTTGGATCAATTGGAATTTGACGACGTTGACGATGATTTTTGTGCCGTTGATGGCGGTGGCGATCGGCCGATTGACGAGACGAATACGCCCCCTCACCACCGTTACTCAAGAGTCACTGGCTGATGTGAATGCGACAATCGAAGAATCCATCGTCGGTATGCGTGTCATTAAAGCGTTCGGCACTGAAGCCCAGGAGATAAAGCGATTTAATGCTGTCAATATGCGTAGTCTTGCGGCAGCGCTGAAGTTTTGGCGCAGAAACATGCTGGTGCATCCCTCGATCGAGGTTATGGGCGGGTTTGCTACGGCGCTGATTATGTCTCTCGGTGGCTGGATGGTGGTTACTGGAGCGATCACATTTCCGAAGTTGGGCGAATTTATTTTGCTGGCTTTTTTAGTGGCGAGTGCAGCCAAGCAATTTGGAAAACTAAGTGTGGTCTACCAGCAGACTTTGGCTGCAGGTGCAAGAATATTCGAAATTATTGACACCAGCCCCGAAATCACCGAAGAACGGGCCAGCGTTGTGCTGAAAGAAGTGAAAGGTCTTGTCGAGTTCAAGGATGTAATCTTCGAATATAACGAAGGCGAGAGGATTTTGGACGGTATTACTTTTACGATTCATCCCGGTGAGGTTGTCGCCCTTGTCGGCCCCAGTGGAGCGGGCAAATCGACCCTGGCCGATCTGATTCCTAGATTTTACGATACCATCGGAGGGCAGATATTAGTCGAAGGACACGACATCCAAGATATCAAATTAGCTAGTCTGCGGGAACAGATAGCTATGGTCCCGCAGGAGACGATCCTGTTTGGAGGGACGATCGCGGAAAACATTGCATACGGCAGGCCAGGCGCCCCCATGAACGAGATAATCGAGGTGGCAAAGGCGGCCAATGCCCACGGTTTTATAGAAGAGCTGCCCGAAGGTTACGATACTTTACTTGGCGAACGCGGCACAGGGCTTTCAGGGGGCCAGCAACAGCGGATCTCAATCGCGAGAGCGTTGTTAAAAGACCCACGGATTCTCATTTTGGATGAGGCGACTTCTTCTCTTGATGCGGCATCGGAGCAGGTGCTTCAGGAGGCGCTGGACAGACTTATGAAGAACCGGTCGACGCTGGTCATAGCACACAGGCTCTCCACAGTGAAAAACGCCGACAGGATTCTTGTGATTGAGCAGGGCAAAATAACCGAAGATGGCGGCTTCGATGAACTGGTGGGGAATGGAGGATTGTTCTCACAGTTGTATCATACGCAGTTCAGATCGCAGGAGGCGAACGATGTCCCAGCGAGGCCGACTTAATTTCAAACAGCGGATCGCATTCGGGCTTCTGTGGCTGATTTCTACCGCAATTGCTTCTACTGTAAGGGTCAAAGTGGTTGGCTGGGAAAAATTGACCAAAATCGTCTCCGACGGCAAGGGTGGGCTGATTCTGCCTTGGCACGGGGTAACGATGTTGCCGATCTACCATTGTCGTAATATGGGGTTCTATTCGCTGGTCTCGCTTTCCAAGGATGGTGAGCTTCAGAACAGCTTGCTGCTCAGTCGGGGATTCAGGACTATCAGAGGTTCCAGTGGGCGAGGTGGAGCCAGGGCGCTTCTTGAACTTACTCGCAAGCTGCAAGAAGGCGGAATCATGGCGCATACCCCCGATGGTCCCAAAGGACCGGCAAAAAAGGTGCAGCCGGGGACAGTGTATCTTGCCAAGCGTTCTGGTTGTCCTGTTCTTCCGGTCGGGGTTGCCTGCAAGCCGTGCAAGAGGCTGAACTCGTGGGACGCTCATATGATCCCGCTGCCGTTTTCAAAAGCGGTCATATATTTTGGCAATCCGCTGCATATATCTCGCGATGAGGATGACGCTGAGGCCGCCGGTCGGATTGAAGTCGCTATCAATGTCGCTGAACAGAGCGCCTGGGCAGAATTGGGAGGGCAGGCGTAGGCCAATGATGTTTGTTTTCTACAACATTCTGCTGCTGATTTTAAGCCCGATAATTGCTCTATATATCCTCTACCGTATATTTATCTCCGGCAAGTCTCGCAAATCCTGGCGACACCAGCTTGGCGGAGTTAAGCTGCCCAACGAGATTGCAGACAAAAAGAAAATCTGGATTCACGCGGTATCGGTGGGGGAGTCGGTGGCCGCATCCTCGGTTGTTAGTGAGTTGAAGCGAGATATCCCAGAAGTGGCTGTTGTGATGTCTACTACCACAGAAAAAGGGCAGGAGATGGCGCATAAGTCTGTAAAAGATTCAGACGGATTCTTTTACTATCCTTTCGATTTGCTGCCGTCTGTTAGCCGCAGCCTTAGCAAGATTTGCCCTGTAGTATTCGCAAGCACCGACACTGAGATCTGGCCCAATTTTTTACATATCGCCCGCCGGCGCGGCGTTAAGACAGCTATGATTAACGGCACAGTCTCGGACAAAACTATGGCTGGCTCGAAAAAAATCGGGTGGCTGTATCGCTGGGCGATGTCGAATTTTGATTTGTTGTGTATGCAGTCACAAGCCGACGCCGACAGGGCCGTATCCCTTGGGGCGGACGAATCAAAGGTAGTGATAACCGGTAACTGCAAAGCCGATGAGGCCCCGCAGCCGCTAATGCAACCTGAGCGCGAAGAGCTGCTAAGTTTGTATAAGATAGGTGCCGAAAACCTGGTCTTTGTCGCGGGGAGCACCAACCCGGGCGAAGAGCCTCATATAATAGAATCGTATGCATTGGCGAGAAAAACCCACCCATCACTGCGCCTGATTGTTGCTCCAAGACAAATCGAGCGCCGAAAAGAGATATATACTCTTGTCAAGGCCAGTGGGCTGGAGTGTGGATGGCGCAGCGATCCGTCCACTATCACCGGCGCGGAAGATGTGGTAATATTGGACACGTTTGGCGAGTTGGCTCGAATCTATGCGATCGCCGATGTAACGTTTGTCGGCGGCAGTTTGATCCCTCGAGGGTGCCACAGCATCCTGCAGCCGATCGCCCAGCGGAAACCCGTTTTCTTTGGCCCCTACACGTTTAAGGCGAAAGACCTTGTGGCACAGGCGAAGGCCGCCGGAGTGGGGTTCGAGATCAAAAATGGAATGGAGCTTGGGCTGCAAATCAGCCGGATGCTTGACGAACCGGAAGTGCTCAGGCAAATTGAAGCTCGATGTGAAGACATGATTCGGTCGAATAGAGGAGCATCCAGGCGCACGGCCGATGAACTGATAAAACTATACAAAGCAGCCATATCGGCAGGCTCTGGGAATAGGTCGGGGTGAATCCACACGGATGGCATCAGGTTATATCAAGCGTGTCATACTGGGCGAGCAGCGAGGTCTGGGTGCTTGGCTGATTCTCGCGCTGTTGTGGCCGTTTTCCCTTATCTACAGGATCGGCCTAGCTGTGTATTTGTGGCTTTATGATTCGGGGCTGCGCAAACGTGCAAAACTGCCGGTCCCGGTGGTAAGTGTGGGCAATTTGACATTTGGCGGCACCGGAAAAACGCCTGCAGTTCAAGAATTGTGCAGGATGCTTGGTGCTGCCGGTAAAAAAGTAGTTGTGCTGTCCCGAGGTTATGGCGGCTCCGCTGGTGGTCCGCTGGTGGTGTCGGATGGTGAAAATATTCTAACGGACAGTTTGGCGGCGGGAGACGAGCCGGTGCTATTGGCTCAGACACTGCCGGGGGTGCCGGTTATAGTAGGAAAAGACCGTCGAAGAAGCGGCAAGCTAGCTTTGAAACATTTTGAACCAGACGTTATTGTGCTGGATGATGGTTTGCAGTATT